>NZ_JAALDM010000084.1 GCF_014144865.1 Dietzia aerolata
CCAGGTGTGAAGTGCGACCTCGGCGACGTCCCCGCCGGTGAATTTGACGACGACGACGGGGCCACGCTCATCCCGATCGTCGCGTCTGCCGAACGTCACGTCCAGGACCCGACCGAGGGAGCCGTTGACCCATCGGTTGAACGGGTCGTTGGTGACCATCATGATCTGGGCACCGATCTTGAAATTCAGCATCCGGGGGGCCGGCGGGTCGAGGTCCTCCACGTCGCCGGTGCTGGTCGCCTCCATGGCCAGCGCGGCGCCGGGGAGGCGTTCGAGGCGACGTGAGTTGTGGGCTGCGGCCATCCGGTTGGTGGTGGTCAGCGTCAGCCAGAACTCGTCGTCGGGTGGTTCGAATCCCGGATCGGTCCGCGAGTTCAGCAGTGTGCGGGCGTGGCCAACGAGGCTGCCCTCGCGCAGTGAGTTGAGAACGCTCGTGAGCTCGGGGTCCCCGGACTGGCGGAAGACGTGGGTGAGGTCGACAGTGGGGAAGTGCTCGCGGCTGTAACTGTGGGCGGAGAAGAAGTACGGGGTTTCGTACTCGGCGCCGAAGGTGGCGTTCTCGGCTTCCGTCACGACCGGCGGCAACTGGAAGAGGTCGCCGACCAGGACCACCTGTACGCCCCCGAAAGGCAACGTCGGGTCGGGGCCGAACCGTTCGAGGGCCACCGCGATCATGTCGAAGAGGTCGGCCCGGATCATCGACGCCTCGTCGAGGATCAGCGTGCGCACCCGGGACAGTGCCGTGGCGAAGCGCCCGGGGCGGTAGGCGGGTCCGCGTACGTGGTCCACCGTGTGGTCGGGGTGGAACCCGAAGAGTCGGTGGATCGTGTAGCCGTCGACGTTCAGGGCGGCGATGCCGGTCGGCGCCGCCACGAGCGTGGGATGCTCGGTCTCGGCCAGGAAGTGTCGGACGAGGGTCGACTTGCCCGTTCCCGCCTTTCCGGTGAGGAAGAGGTCGTGACCGCCGTGGAGGAGTTCGAGGGCGTGGCGGAGCTCGTCGGTGAGGATCATCCCGTCCGGCAGGCGGTCCCATCGATGGGAATCCATGGTCCTCCTACGAACTGGCGGTGATGCGGTGTTCCTCCGGTTCCCGGAGCCGGTGTCGGGGTGTCGCCCTCATTGGTGTCGCCCAACGAGCGCGGGCCGGATCTCCGTGTGGAGATCCGGCCCGCGCTCGGGTGCTACCGGGGATCAGTGCTCGTCGTTGTTGCGACGGGCACGGTTCTCCTCCTGCAGCGTGGTGAGCATCCGGTACTCGCGCTCGTGCTTGTCGTGTGCCGACTCGTCGAGCAGCTTGGCCTCGTCGGCCGGATCGGCGGACAGGCCACCCTGCGGGGGACGTCCGGCGACGCCGAGTTGGTTCATCTTGGACGGGACCTTGGCGCCGGCGTACTCGAGTGGCACGGGGTGGCCGTGCTCGTCGACCTCGCCGAGCGGCTGGTGGACCTCGATGAACTCACCCTGCGGCAAGCGCATGATGATGCCGGTCTCGATGCCGTGCTCGAGGACGTCGCGGTCCGCGCGCTGCAGACCCAGGCAGAGCCTGTAGGTGAAGAAGTACACCAGCGGCGGAACGAGGATCAGTCCGATTCGGCCTGCCCACGTGGTCGCGTTCAACGAGATGTTGAAGAAGTACGCGATGAGGTCGTTGGAGCCCATCAGTACGAGGATCACGTAGAACGAGATGGCCATCATGCCCGCAGCCGTGCGGACGGGAACGTCGCGCGGACGCTGCAGCAGGTTGTGGTGCGCGGTGTCGCCCGAGAACTTGGATTCGATCCAGGGGTAGGCGAACATCAGGGCGAACATGCCGCCGAGCATCACGGCGACCCAGGTCGTGGCGGTGACCGTGTATGGGCCGAGGTAGAGCTCCCAGGCCGGCATCACTCGTGCGCCACCCTCTGTGAAGAGCATGTACCAGTCAGGTTGCGAACCGGCCGAGATGTGCGCTGGGTTGTATGGCCCGAGGTTCCATATCGCGTTGATGGTGAACAAGCCGGAGAACAGCATGATCACGCCGACGGTGATCGCGCCAAAGGCGATCGACTTCACCGCGAAGACCGGGAGGATCCGAACACCGACGACGTTGTTCTCGGTGCGGCCGGGCCCGGGGAACTGCGTGTGCTTCTGGTACCAGACGAGCGCCAGGTGAGCAGCGATCAGGGCCAGGATGATGGCCGGGATGATCAGCACGTGCAGGACATAGAAGCGGGGGATCATCAGGTCGCCGGGGAAGTCTCCGCCAAAGACCAGCCAGTGCATCCAGGTGCCGATGACCGGCAGACCGACGATGATGGCCGAGGTGATGCGGAGGCCGGTGCCGGACAGCAGCTCGTCCGGGAGGCCGTATCCGAGGAAGCCCTCGACGATGCCCAGCAGCAGCAGCACACAGCCGATGACCCAGTTGGCCTCACGGGGACGACGGAACGCTCCGGTGAAGAAGATTCGGAGCATGTGCACGACCATCGAGGCGACGAACAGCAGCGCCGCCCAGTGGTGGATCTGTCGCACGAACAGTCCGCCGCGGACCTCGAAGGAGATCTGGAGGGCGGTTTCGTATGCCCGGGACATCTCGATGCCGTTGAGCGGTGCGTAGGCACCCTGGTAGATCACCTTCGACATGGACGGGTCGAAGAACAGCGTCAGGTAGACACCCGAGATCAGCAGGATGATGAAGCTGTACAGGGCGATTTCGCCCAAGAGGAAGGACCAGTGCGTCGGGAAGACCTTGTTGATCTGCCGGCGCATGCCCTGGGCCATGGTGTACCGCGAGTCGAGGTTGTCACCGACGGTCGCGAGTTTGGTGTTGTTGCTCATGAACGACGCTCCCAAAAGGCAGGTCCGACCGGCTCGATGAAGTCACCGTTGGCGACGAGGTAGCCCTCGCTGTCGACGGCGATGGGCAGCTGCGGAAGCGCACGGGCGGCGGGGCCGAAGATCGGCTTCGCGTACTCGAGCGCATCGAACTGCGACTGGTGGCACGGGCAGAGGAAACGGTGGGTCTGCTGCTCGTACAGCGAGGTGGGGCAGCCGAGGTGGGTACAGATCTTCGAGTAGGCGTACAGATCGCCGTAGTTGAAGTTCTCCTGACCCTTGCGCTTGATCACGCGGGCCGCGTCCTCGGGACGGAAACGGATCAGCATCACCGAGTTACGCGTGCCGTGGATGGAGTGCATGTCCTCGGTGAAGTTGCCGATCGCGTGCGCCGGGAGCGGGAACACGGTCTCGAGGGCACCGGTCGACAGGTCGTCGACGTGGATGCGCTCGAGGCGACCCTGGCCTGCCGGCGGGTGGCCGTCCGGGAAGACCTTCGCGGTGTCGCGACCGAGGTAGACCTTCTCAGCGGGGAGGCCGTCGGGGCGGTTGTTGGACGCGAGGGTCCAGCCGGTGGTGTGGAGAGTTCCGTCGCCGGCGACGGTCATCGGTCCGCGCTTCCACGGGTTCTTGATCATGCCGCCGAGCGGCAGGATCGCGGAGAGGCCGATGAGTCCGACGCTGGCTCCGAGGAAGCCGCCCATGACCTTGCGCCGACCCAGCGTGGAGGTCTTCCACGAGTCGTTGAGCTCGGCGACGATCGTGCGACGGTCGACCTCGGAGGACGGACCGTCGTGGCGCGTCTGAACCGAGATCTCCTCGGGGATGAACTTCTTGGTGAACTGAACGGCACCGAATCCCAGGAAGAGAATCGACAGACCGATCGTCAGGCCGAGCAGCGGGGTGTAGGCCATGTACAGGCCGTAACCGGCCTCGCCCTCACCCTTGTGCTCCCACGGCCAGAAGATGTAGATGGCTGCGAAGGCCAGAGCCAGGATGGCTGACAGTGCGAACCAGATGGTGACGGTGCGAGAGGCGCGCTTCTCGGCGCGGGTCTCGGTTCCCTCGGGCCAGCGGGCCTCGCGGAACTTGACGTCGACCTCGTCGAGCTCGGTGCCGAGCTTGACGAGCTCCTCGTCGCTCATCCGGTCCAGGTCCGCCGGGGACGGGTGCTTGGGTGACTCACTCATGAACGGGATCCGATCCACAGGGTCGCGCCGATGAGGGCGACGATGCCGACAAACCACATGGCCACACCTTCGGTGACGGGGCCGAGGCCGCCCAAGCCGTAGCCGCCGGGCGAGACCTTGGAGTCACGGTTCTTGATGTAGGCGATGATGTCCTTCTTCTCGTCAGGCGTGAGCTGACGATCCGAGAACTTGGGCATGTTCTGCGGGCCGGTAAGCATGGCCTGGTAGATCTCCTGCTCGTTGGCAGGATCGAGCGTGGGAGCGTACTTGCCCGACGACAGCGCGCCGCCACGACCGGTGAAGTTATGGCACGAGGCGCAGTTGAGGCGGAACAACTCGCCACCGCGGGCGAGCTCCTCTTCGCGGCTTTCGCCGGAGACACCGCGCAGGCTCTCCTGTGCGATGGTGCCGTCGGGATTGGTGATGATTCCCGGTCCGCCACCGTACTGGTCGACGTAGGCGGCCAGCGCGATGATCTGGTGCTCGTTGTACCGGGGCTTCTTACGCTCGGCCTGGGCCTCGTTGTCCGCCGCCGGCATACGGCCGGAGTGCACCTGGAAGTAGACCGAGCCCGCACCGACGCCCACGAGTGCGGGTCCGCGGTCCTCGACGCCCTGCAGGTTCTGCCCGTGGCAGGTGATGCAGGCGACGTCGTAGATCGACTTGCCCTCGGCGATGAGCGCTGCCTGATCCTGCTGCGCGGTAGCGACCTGCGGCTCGGGGACCACGGCGGTTGCGATCGCTCCCGCGCCGAGCAGACCGGCGGCGATGACGAGCGCGCCGGTCGCCTTACGGCGCTTCTTTGTGGAACCACTCCGCGAGGGAGCCGGCGCCGGTTCGGGCGTCGGCGAGTCCGCAGCGGACGGGTGAGGTGAGTTCATTGTGAGTTCCCTGATTGTGTTGGGACCTGCTGGACGCAGCGTCCTGCGGCCAGCTGACTACTGAATGAAGTAGATGGTGACGAAGAGGCCGATCCAGACCACGTCGACGAAGTGCCAGTAGTAGGACACCACAATGGCCGCTGTCGCCTGTGCCGGGGTGAATCGCGACATCGTCGTACGCATGACCAGAACGACGAACGCGATAACTCCGGCCAACACGTGGAGGCCGTGGAATCCGGTGGTGATGAAGAAGACCGACCCGTACACACTCGAGGAGATGGTGACTCCCTCGAGGTACAGGTACAGGTATTCGTAGGCCTGGCCGATCAGGAAGACCGAGCCCATCACCGCCGAGATCACGTACCACCGACGCAGGCCGAAGACGTCACCCTGCTCCGCCGCGAAGACACCCATCTGACACGTGAAGGATGACGCGATGAGGATGACAGTGATCGTCACGGCGAATGGCACGTTGAGGTGCACGGGGTAGGAGGGCCAGTCACCTCCCGAGTTCGCCTTGGAGACGAAGTACATCGCGAATAGGCCCGCGAAGAACATCAGCTCCTGGGACAGCCAGATGATGGTGCCCACACTGACCATGTTCGGCCGATTCAGCGAATGAACACGCTGGGCCATGGCCGATCCTGAGTTATCTACTGCGCTCGTCACGTGGCCAAGTATGACCCCTGAGGTGGGTGGAGTCTGCACGGACCCCCGAAATCGGCGTGTCTCCTCAGCGTTTCCGCAGGTCGCTTTCAAAAGTCGTCGAGAACCCCCCGAGAACCGTCCCCCTTGCAGGGGCTATCAGGGCACTCTCAGGCGAAGCCTCGGTTGTCGCGTGGACGCCTGTTCCGGGGTGGGCGGCATGACCGAATGTCCGCGTCGGTGGCACGATTGGTCACTGATGGTCGGCGCCGTGGAAGGCGCTGCGCGGTGCGATGCACTGCGGTGCAGATTACAGAGGAGGTCGGTACACGTGGGTAGTTCGGCGACGTTCGACGGGGGGCGTTCCTGGCCCGCGGTGCTGGGGACTCTGACCGCCGGAGAAGACCTCGATCCGGCCGACGCGGGCTGGGCCATGTCCCGGATCATGGACGGCGTCGCGACTGACGCGCAGATCGCGGCCTTCGGGGTGGCGCTCAAGATGAAAGGTGTCACCGGTCCCGAACTCGACTCACTCGCCGCGACGATGCTCGAGTACTCGCGGAAGGTGCCGACAGACCATCCCTGTGTAGACATCGTCGGGACCGGTGGTGACCGACAGGGGACCGTGAACATCTCGACGATGTCATCTCTGGTCGTCAGTGCGTGCGGGGTGCCCGTGGCGAAGCACGGTAGCCGCGCGGCCTCGTCCAAGAGCGGCGGCGCCGATGTGCTCGAAGCACTCGGGGTGACGATCGATCTCGGTCCGGCGGAGGTGGCTCGCTGCTTGGAGCAAGTCGGGATCGGATTCTGCTTTGCCCCGGTCTTCCATCCGGCCTTCCGGTTCGTGGCGACCGCGCGGAAGGAGATCGGAATCCCCACGGTGTTCAACGTCCTCGGGCCGCTGACCAACCCTGCCGCGCCTACCGCGAATCTCATCGGTTGCGCTTTTGAGAATCTGATGCCGGTCATGGCGGAGGTGTTCGCGCGCCGCGGCAAGTCCGCCCTCGTCGTTCGTGGCTCGGACGGTCTTGACGAGATCACCATGACCGGCCCGACCCGTGTCTTGCGCGTCGCCGCCGGACACGTTGACGAGGACTCCATCGAGCCTGGCGACTTCGGGATGCAGCCGTGTTCCATCGAGGAGCTGCGGGGTGGCGACGGCGAGCACAACGCCGGTGTCGCTCGTGACCTCCTCGCCGGCGTGAAGGGTCCCGTGCGTGACGCGGTACTGCTGAATTCCGCTGCGGCGCTGGTGGCATTCGACGGACTCGACCGGGATGCCGACCTCGTGGATGCGATGCGGGGCGCGATCGACCGTGCCGCTGCAGCGATCGACAACGGCGATGCCGCCCGACTGTTGGAAAAATGGGTTGACGTCAGCGGGGCCAGCAAAGGTCGCTGAGCGTTGTGAGGTTCCCGGTCACTGGGCCCGGCGGGCGCGCTGATCGCTTGTCCCGCTCTCCGCTGCCGCCTGTTCCGCGCGAAGTGCCCAGTCGATCACGGTGTTCGCACCGTCGAGCGGGAGTGTCCAGTGTCCGTCGACAGACACGATTCGTGTCCGTGCGGCATCGATCCACCGGTGCACATTGCGAATCTGGTCGACGGTTGCACCGGACAGTGGACCGGGCCCGGGCAGGACGGTGGTGGAAGATGCACGAATCGACTCGATGACGGGCATGGGTGCCGCCCCGGCGGGAACGGTGCCTGAGCCGGCGAGTCGGCCGTGACGGATCACCGCGACACTCCAACTTCGGCGTTCCCCCTTCTGGACGAGCACGAGTTCCGGTAGCCCCGCGGTGGCTGCGAGTTCCTGTTGACGTGCGAGCACACGGATGAGGACGGCGATTCTGTCGCGAAGTCGTGCCGCGCGTTCGAAGGCGCCGTCAGAAGCCAGTCGATCGACCCGGATGATCAATTCACGAATGACGGACGAGTCCCGCCCCTCGATCAATGCGGCCCAGTCCGCAGTGTCGAGAGTCGTTCCCATCGCGTCGACCAGATCGTCCCACGCAGTCCTCGCGTCTTCGGCACGGCGAAATGGACCCAACGACATGGCTTCGGTCGGTGTCCTGGAAACCTGCCCTTTGCTGCCCCGACCGCGGGGCGGAACGAGCCACCAGCCACGTCGCGGGGCGCGGGAGCGCCGATTGAACGGGGGCTGAAGTGAATCGATCAGCTGCTCCTCGACGCTCCAGGCCTCGAGAAGATGCGAACACGGCACCGAGTCGACGGCCTCCGCCAGACCGACCATCGTCTGCATACGACTCCGGGTATCGCCACCGGAGAAGTAGGAGCGGGCTCGCCGGCGTACGGAAACGGAGGATCCGACATAGAGGGGCACTCCCTCGGAATCGCGGAAAACGTACACGCCTGGACCGTCGGTCAAGGATTCGGTGAGCGTGGCCCGACGGCGCACCGCGGGGGCGAGTCGGCCGTCGTAGGCCTTGAGTTCGGAGAGAGTCGAGACACCGCAGTCGCCGACGCGGGCGATGAGTGCATGCAACACATCGACCGTGGCTCGGGCGTCCTGTAGCGCTCGATGGTTTGGCTCGACCGACGAGCCGAGGTGTGCGGCCAACGTGCTGAGGCGATGGCCGCGCGTTTCCCCGCTGTGCAGAATCCGGCGCGCAAGTGCGAGCGTGCACAGAGATTGGGGGTCTGGCCACTCGTGCCCGGTGGAGCGTGCAGCCGCACGTAGGAAGCCGAGATCGAACCGGGCGTTGTGTGCGACGAGTACAGCGCCACGTGAGAACTCGAGGAACGTGGCCATAACCTCGCCGAGAGCCGGTGCGTTTACAAGATCTGCGGGCAGGATTCCCGTGAGCTGGCTGATATGTCCGGGAAGCGTGCCATCGATGGCAACGAACGTGGAGAGCTCAGCCTCAACGACGCCGCCTCGAACCCGAACCGCCCCGATCTCCGTGATCTCATCGCCCGCGGCCCGGGTTCCGGTCGTCTCCAAGTCCACCACCACGAACGTGGTCTCCGATAACAGTGGTTCCAGATCGGCGAACGATTCCTGAACCCCCACGCTCGTCGCGGTCGCCGGAATCGCCTCAGCGGACAAGTCGCTGACCGACGAGGTCGCCTGGCGGGTGGGAGTTCGAGGCATGCGGCCGACCGTATCCTCCCGGTCGGACACTCCCGATGTACACGCGGCCGACGGGTTGATGTCCGACTTCGTCTCTATGGTCCGGTTCGAACGCGATCACGCGCATCGGATCGCGGATCGATAACGGATGGGCAACGCGCCCGGGACGGAGTGTGAGATAGATCATGTTCTCTTTTGATTGTGGGCAATGCCCGAGTGGCAATCGTGGATGCGGTGACTGCATCGTTGATGTGCTCGGAGGCGATAATGTGCAGGTGGACGAGCTTTCGGTCGAGTCCTGCGGCTACGTCCTCGCTCCCGACATCCGAGCGGCGATAGAAACACTCCGTGGTCTCGGAATGGTCACTTCTGTCGAAATTCTTGCCTCGACACGCGCTGCTTAGGCGATGGGCTGGACTTCGGCGAGACGGTTTCGTAACCTTTTCGAGACCTCGGAAGTCATCGCCCGCCCACCGGTGGGGAGCCGGGGTCAACACCTAAGCACCGTCAAGGTGCGCCGGGGAACCAAGAACTACTGGGGTGAATCGCCCGCGGGTCGCAACGATCCGAGGGCGTAGGACAGACTTCCGTGTCCGAACCCGTCAGCTAACTCGGTCGGTGTCGCAGGAAGAAAGAGGAAAGACTCTCGTGGGAGCCCACAGCATCAAGACCAGTTCGACCGGCCGTCGTGTGGCCGCAGCCGGACTGCTCGCCGCCGGAGCGGCTGTCGCCGGATCCGGTACCGCCGCCGCCGCGCCCGTGACCGTCGACGTTCCCGTCGAGCTCCGTCTGCCCGGTGTGCCGACTCAGGTCACCGTCGATCTGCCCGAGGGCATCGCCCTGCCCGCCGGTCTTCAGCAGGCCGCTGCCCCGGTCCAGGAGTTCGCTACTCCCGCGCCTGAGGTCAGCACCGGCCAGAAGATCCTCGACGCCGCTTCGACGCGCGTCGGCTCGCCCTACGTGTGGGGCGCGACCGGACCTAACTCCTTCGACTGCTCCGGTCTGACCTCGTGGGCGTACCAGCAGGCCGGGATCTCCATCCCGCGCACCAGCCAGGCCCAGATCGGTGGCGGCACCCAGGTCGCCAAGGGTGACCTGCAGCCGGGCGACATCGTTGCCTTCTACAGCGGCGCCAGCCACGTGGGCATCTACGCCGGTAACGGCCAGGTCGTGCATGCGCCATACTCCGGCACCTCGGTCAGCTACGCCCCGCTCGATTCCATGCCGTTCTACGGCGCGACCCGCTACTACTGATCGGGTCCCCAGAACGTCCATAGGACTTCGCAAGGCCCCGTGGGTCTCGGTGATGAACCGAGACCCACGGGGCCTTGTTCTGTAACATTCGGTCCCGAGCGCCCGATGCCTCCCATGATGTCTGTGTAATCGGATGGTCCACGTCCGAATAAGGGACGTGTCCGGCACGCCTCTGACCCGAGAGTTCGACTGACAACTGATGATCCGTAGTTTCATTGCTGCCGTCGGCATGACGACGGTAGCGCTCCTGCTCAGCATCGGAACTGTGGCATCCGCGCAGCCGACCGTTGCGGATCCATCGACCCCTGGGGGAGCTGCTGTCACCGACGAGCAAGGTGGTGCAGCTACGGCTACGCCTCCCACTGACACGGGACTCGGCGACGACCTTGAGGGTGCAGGCGAAGATCTCGCGGAGCTATCGAGGCTGTCCGAGGAAGCCGGAGCTCTGGGCGAGGAGCTTCACCTCGCCCGCGCCGAACTGGACCGCACAGTTGCCGAGAGGGATCGACTCGAGCGTTCCGCCGGTGTGGCAGCGGCCACGGCTGCGGCAGCTGCCGGCAATGCTCGACGAGACCAGTCGCTGGTCGACCACCTGGCATCGATGCGCTACCGCGGTGGCGACACCGGCGCGACCCGGGCTGCGGTACTCGCCGAGAGCCCTCGGGACCTGGTCCACCGTTTGGATGCATTAAGTCGGCTTTCCGGAGCCACCACGACAGCATTGGACTCGTCGAAGGCGGCCTCCGCCGAGGCCGCTCGTCTTCAGGGGGAAGCGCAGGAAGCCGCCCAGGCTGCGCGTGGGGTTGCCGATGAGGCGAGGAATCGAACTGAAGAACTGGATATACGTTCCGAGGAGATGCGTGCGCGGATGGATGAGGTCCGTCGTCGCGTGGATGCGCTCTCCGACGCACAGCGTGCGCTGTGGGTCGGGGGGCCGATGATCCCGGAGGGCTACGTCGCACCCCCGGTTGACGGAATCAACTCGGCGGCGCTCCGTACCGCGCTCACCCGGCTGGGATCGCCGTATTCGTGGGGAGCTACCGGGCCCTCGGAGTTCGACTGCTCTGGACTCATGGTGTGGTCCTACGCGCAGGAGGGCAAGACGCTCCCGCGCTCGAGCCAAGCGCAGGCGGTGTCGGGTTCGCCGGTTGCGCCGGCGGATATGCAGCCGGGAGATCTGGTCATTTACTACCCGGGAGCCACCCACGTCG
This sequence comes from Dietzia aerolata, assembly GCF_014144865.1. Taxonomy (GTDB): domain Bacteria; phylum Actinomycetota; class Actinomycetes; order Mycobacteriales; family Mycobacteriaceae; genus Dietzia; species Dietzia aerolata. The sequence continues at coordinate 11,087 of NZ_JAALDM010000084.1, forward strand.
GCATGTATGCGGGCGATGGGATGGTCCTTCACGCGCCGACCTATGGTGTGCCGGTCAAACTCGAACGGGTCGACGCGATGCCGATCAGCGGGATTCGTCGATACTGAGTTCTGCTCACCCCGAAGAGGCGAGCATCGAGCGAGGTCGTGCTGGCGTTGATCGTCGGACAACAGCAGACCCACGGCAGGGGCGCACAGGACTGTGTGGCCTGGTGTGGCAGGCTCAGAGTCGATGACGAAGACGCTTCTGATCACCAACGACTTCCCGCCCCGGCCCGGGGGGATTCAGTCGTACCTGGAGACATACCTCGAGCACTTCGATCCCGACGATGTCGCGGTGTTGGCCTCCACGTTCCGTGGCGAAGAATCGACTCGGTACGACGCATCCAAGCCGTACCTGGTGGAGCGGGTGCCGACGGAAATGCTGCTGCCGACACCAGAGTTGGCGGAGAGGGCCCGGCGGCTGGCGGATGATTTCGGTGCCAGCACTCTGTGGTTCGGCGCGGCCGCGCCCCTGGCCATGATGTCTCCTGTTCTGCGAGCTGGTCCGGTGACCCGAATCGTCGCCAGTACACACGGGCATGAGGTCGGCTGGTCGATGTTGCCGGGGTCGCGGCAGATTCTCCGTGTGATCGGTGATTCCACGGATGCGGTGACGTACGTCAGTGATTACACCCGACGTAGGTTCTCGTCCGCCTTCGGACCACGAGCCCGGCTGGTTCATCAACCGGGTGGGGTCGATACAGACCGCTTCCGGCCTGACCCGGCAGCCCGAAAAGTTATTCGCGAACGATACGGGTTGGCTGACCGGGACGTGATCGTGTGTCTGTCCCGTCTCGTGCCACGGAAGGGCCAGGACATGCTCATCCGTGCGATGCCGGACATCATCCGGAACGTTCCGAACGCTGTGCTCGTGGTGGTCGGTGGCGGCCCCTACCGGCGCACCCTCGAAGGACTCGCGCGCCGCCATGGGGTGACCGACCACGTGATCTTCACCGGTCGAGTTCCTGCCGACGAGATCGTCGACCACCACCGCATGGCGGACGTGTTCGCCATGCCGTGCCGCACTCGTGGCGGCGGATTGGACGTGGAGGGACTCGGGATCGTCTACCTGGAAGCGTCTGCGTGCGGCGTACCGGTCGTGGCCGGGCGAAGCGGGGGAGCACCGGAGACGGTACAGAACGGTCGTACCGGCGTTGTGGTGGACGGAACCTCGGTCCCGGAGATAGTCGACTCGGTGGTCGGCATCCTTGGAGACAAGCCTCGGGCGTCCGCGATGGGAATGCGTGGCCGCAACTGGGTTCTGGACCGCTGGCGCTGGACAGATCTGGCCAGAAATATGGAACGCGTGCTCTCGGGAGACTGATCTCGCCGGAGCACGCGTCCCGGTGGTCACGCCGCAGTTCGTCAGTGCGGGCGGTGCCGCGCTCGCCTCAGTTGTAGAGGGCCGCGATCTGCTTGGCGTACTTCTGGTGCACCACGTTCCGCTTGACCTTGAGCGAGGCCGTCAGTTCGCCGCTCTCCTCGGTGAACTGATCGAGGAGCACGTGGTACTTCTTGATCGACTCGGTGTTTGAGACAGACCTATTAGCCTTGGCCAGGGTCTGGTCGAGGTGCTCGATCATGTCGGCGTCCTTGAGCAGGTCATAGAGCGACCCTGTCTTGTTGTGGTGGCTCTTCCAGCGCTCGAGTTCATCCTGGTCCAGCGTGAGCAGAACCGAGATGAACGGTTGACCGTCACCCACGCAGACCGCTTCGGCGACCAGCGGATCCGCACGGAGAGCGTCCTCCAGCTGGTTGGGGGCCACATTCTTGCCGCCGGCGGTGACGATGATTTCCTTCTTCCGACCGGTGATCGTCAAGAACCCGTTCTCGTCGAGAGAACCGAGATCACCGGTGCGGAACCACCCGTCCGCGAAGGCCTCGGCGGTGGCCTTCTCGTTCTGCCAGTAACCGGAGGTGACAACGGGTCCGCTCACCTCCACCTCGCCGTCTGAGGCGAGGCGGACAGCGCATCCGGGCAGTGGCTGACCGACGCTGCCGATGCGGGTGTGCCCGGGTGTGTTGACGGTGATCGCAGCACAGGTCTCGGTGAGGCCATAGCCTTCAAAGATGTTGATCCCGATGCCGTCGAAGAAGTGGGTCAGCCTCGTGCCGAGCGCAGCCCCGCCGGAAATCGCGATCTCGCACCGCCCACCGAGTGCATTGACGAGCTTGGCGTAGACCAGCTTGGAGAACAGTGCGTGCCGCAGCCGGAGCAGCGGACCGACACGGCCGTCCTGACGGGCACGCGAATAGGCGACCGCGGTGTCGGTGGCCTTGTCGAACATCCACGCCTTGAACGTCCCACCGTCCTGAGCCGTGGCCTGGGCCTTGTTGAAAACCTTCTGGAACACACGCGGCACCGCGAGGATGTAGTGAGGCCGCATCTCGGAAAACGTATCGACCAGATTGGCGATGTCAGAGGAATGCGCGATCGTGACTCCGGCGTGGAATCCGGCATAGGTGATGGCACGGGCGAGCACATGGGCCAACGGAAGGAACATCACCGTTGTGGCGTCCTCGCGCAGGTACTCGGAGAACGGGGACTCGAGTACTGCCAGCGTCTCGGACATGAAATTCCGGTGTGTGAGCATGCACCCCTTGGGCCGGCCCGTCGTCCCGGAGGTGTAGATGAGTGTTGCGGGAGAGTCGGCTCTCACCGAAGCTCGGCGCTCGTCCAGCACCGTGACATCGACCGAGGCGCCCTCTGAGACGAGAGTCTCGATGACCGGGATCTCCGAATCGATGACCAGTATCGCCGGATCGGTCGAGAGTCCTGCCGTGCCTTCGCGGGCGGTGACGGCGTGCCGGTCGTTCTCGACGATGATCACACGGGCCGCGGAATCCTCCATGATCCAGCGGACCTGTTCCGCGCTGGAGGAGTCATAGACGGGCACGGTGACCGCGCCGACCGCCCAGACTGCGAAATCGATGACGTTCCACTCGTACCGGGTGGAGGACAGCAGCGCGACGCGGTCCCCGGCGTTGACGCCGCGGGCGACCAATCCACGCGCAACGCCGCGAACGGTGTCAGCGAACTCTTTGTTGGTGACGTCGGTCCACCGCCCGTCCACCGGCCGCTGGAATGCCACGTTGTCCGGGGTCCGTTCGGCCCGGTCGTACGCCGATTGAACACATGACCAATCGTCGTCGACAGTGAAGGTGGCGGGTACGGCTACGTATTCGCGCAAGAGTGGTCCTCCCAGTGGAGACGTGTCCTGGATGTCTAGGCATTCAGATTATCCCCGCGCATGGCCGTGTGACGCGGCGGCTGCCTGTCGTCAGCGGCCCGCGACGTCGGCGACCACGCATCTCGGGGCGCGATGTGTGAAGCTAGAGCGTATGAGCGAAGACAATGGCGCGCCCGAGGTCTGGCCGACCCGGGACTCCACGGTGGTTGCGGCGACGCCGGGGGACGTCATGGCCGTGATCGCCGACTTCCCGGCATATCCCGAGTGGTCGACGTCAATTCACCTGGCTGAGGTGCTGTCGACCGGATCCGATGGACGCCCGGACAGAGTGAGATTCAAGCTGGAAGCGGGCGCTATCGTCGACGAGTACGTGCTGGCTTATTCCTGGTCTGCGGATGACCGCGGCCTCGAATGGCGGCTGGAGAGCTCGGCGCTACAGAAATCTCAGCGCGGTAGTTACCGGCTCGAGCCGGTCGAGGGCGGGACACGGGTGGATTACGAGCTCGAGCTCGAGCTGGTGGTACCGGTGATCGGGCGCCTGCGGACCCGGGCGGAACGCCGGATCCTCGCGGACGCACTGAGCGAACTCAAACGGAGGGCTGAGGCCAGGTGAAGGACACGCGTGTCGTCGTCGTCATGGGCGGCGACCCCACCGACCGCGCGGAACAGACCGCGGACATCATCTCCGAGGATGGTGGAACCGCCCTGATACTCACCGGGCACCCCGGCGCCGTCGACTCGAGGCTGTCCACGCCGACGGGTTGTGGTGTTGAGGTGCGCGCCGATGATCCCGTGGCACGGCTCGAGGCATTCAGGTCCGGCGCGGCGGACCCCGACGACGACGTGCTGGCCGCGTTATCAGTCGGTGCGGACACACCACTTTCCGCCGTCCTCGGGTGGGAATACGCGCGCAGAGCAGCGGCATCCAGGTACTGGGACATGGTCATCGTTGAGCTCGACGGTGACCTGGCGGCGGTTCGTCGAATCGCATCCGCCGGTGAGTTGACCGCGTTCGTCGAGTCGCGGTGGCCCGCCCACGTCAGGTTCGCGTCGATGGCGGCGGGTGACCACGCGGACGTCCGGGTGCGCGAGGCGCACCGGGTGGCGCTAGTGGCCGCGGACGTCGCCGCCTTCCTGTCCGGCCCTGTCGAGGTGGTGGTCGCCGGGGGACGTCCAGAACTCACCGCCGCGATGGCGGAACTGGCGCGAGGTGCGGTCACACCGGAGATCGTGGCCGAGAACGGCACGTACCTTGTCACCTACCCCGCACCGACGAGACCGGCCAGCACGGCCACCGTCAACGGCGAGATGCTCCAGTTGGAACACGACGGCTTCCGGGCCGTGCTCCCGCTGCCGGCGCTGTTGGTGCGATGCGTGTTGACGGACGTGGACTATGACGACGATGCGGAGTCCGTCGTCCTTCGCTTCACGCCCGATCCGGATCTGTGGCCCTCAAATCTCGTACCGACCGGTGCGGCGGGCGGGGCCGGGTAATATTCCCGACCAACATGAATCATCAACCCAAAGAGCGGTGACCACGGTGCTGTACTGGCTGTTCAAGTTCGTGCTCATCGGACCATTCCTTCGGCTGACCAGTCGACGCGTGGTGACGGGCCGCGAGAATTTCCCGCGCTCCGGGGCGGCGTTGATCGTCGGAAACCACCTGTCCGTCGGCGACTGGCTGTTCATGCCGCTGCTCATGCCGCGCCGGGTGACGTTCCTGGCCAAGAGTGACTACTTCACCGGGACCGGCATCAAGGGGATGCTCAGCCGCTGGTTCTTCGCCGGATCCGGGCAGCACCCGATCGACCGCACGAACGCCGATGCCGCCCAGGCCGCGATGAACGCAGGGCTCGAGGTGCTCAACGAAGGGGAGATCCTGTGTATCTACCCGGAGGGGACCCGCTCGCCCGACGGACGGCTCTACCGCGGAAAGACCGGCCCGGCACGCCTCGCGATGAAGGCCGGGGTGCCGGTCATCCCGATCGGAGTCTCGGGCACGGGTGAGTACATTCGTGCGCTCACCACGTTCCGGTTCGGTCGTCGCCCCGAGGTTCGGGTCATGGTCGGCGAGCCCCTGGACATCTCCCCGTGGGCCGGACGCGAGGGAGACCGTGTCGCAGAGCGTGAGATCACGGACGAGCTGATGCGCAGGATTCAGGCGCTGACAGGTCAGGAGTACTTGCCGGACGTATACGGGGCCGAGATGAAGAAGCGATTCGATACCATCCGCGATTCCGGTCACAACCTGCTCGACCAGCCGGTCGAGACGCAGAGCTGACCGGAGTGCGCTACTTCTACGACTGCGAGTTCATCGAGGACGGAACCACCATCGACCTGGTGTCGGTGGGGGTCGTCGCGGAGGACGGCCGGGAGTTCTACGCCGTTTCGACCGAGTTCGATTCCGGCGCCGCCGGGCCGTGGGTGCGTCGGCACGTGCTGCCCAAGCTGCCGAACCCGTCCTCGCCGGCCTGGATGTCCAGGTCGCGGATCAGGGACGAGCTGTACGAGTTCGTCACCGCACCGCCGACCGGTGGCGTGGAGATGTGGGCCTGGATCGGTGCCTACGATCACGTGGCGGTCTGCCAACTGTGGGGCGACATGACCGCGCTTCCCGCCGCGATGCCCCGGTTCACCCGGGACGTCCGGCAATTGTGGGAGACAGCGGGAAAGCCCGACCTGCCCCGCCACCCCGGCGGTGAGCACGACGCACTCGCGGATGCCAGACATGCGATGTTGCGGTTCCGTGCGATCGCGGCGAACGCCCCTCACCTGGGTCTCTGAGTCCACAGCTCGTCCGCGTCGCGTATCCTCGCCGGGGTGAGCAACTGGACAGTCGACGTCGACATCGCACAGCTTCCCGACCTGCCGCCGCTCTCCGCGGAGCTCGACAGGCAGTTGGCGGACGCCCTCTCCCGACCGGCGCTCCAGCAGCCGTCGTGGGACCCCCAGCACGCTGCGGCGATGCGCAAGGTTCTCGAGAGCGTCCCGCCGATCTGCGTCGCCTCCGAGGTGGAGCATCTCTCGGACCGCCTGGCCGAGGTGGCGCACGGACGCGCCTTCCTCCTCCAGGGCGGGGACTGCGCGGAGACCTTCGAGGCGAACACCGAGCCCCATATCAAGGGCGTCATCCGCACCCTGCTGCAGATGTCCGTCGTCCTGACCTACGGTGCATCGATGCCCGTGGTCAAGGTCGGTCGTATCGCCGGTCAGTACGCCAAGCCGCGGTCCGCTGACCGTGACGGTGCCGGCCTGTTGTCCTACCGCGGCGACATGGTCAACGCGCTCGAGGCGGACGAGAACGCCCGGGAACATGATCCGTCGCGTTTGGTCCGCGCCTACGCCAACGCGGCGGCGGCGATGAACCTCGTCCGATCGCTGACCGCCTCCGGAACCGCTGACCTTCACCGCGTCCACGAGTGGAACATGGAGTTCGTCGCCGGATCCCCGGCCGGCGCCCGGTACGAGGCACTGGCCGCCGAGGTCGACCGTGGGCTGCGCTTCATGGACGCCTGCGGGGTCTCCGACGAGAACCTCAGGTCTGCGGACATCTTCTCCTCGCACGAGGCCCTGGTGCTCGACTACGAGCGTGCGATGCTGCGCCTGGCAGACGATGGCACCGGGCTGTCCGGTGACGCGGAGCCGGGGCTGTACGACCTGTCGGCCCACTTCCTGTGGATCGGGGAGCGGACCCGCGGGATCGACGACGCGCATGTGGCGTTCGCGTCCATGATCCAGAACCCGATCGGGCTGAAGATCGGGCCCAGCACGACACCCGAGTTGGCTGTCGAGTACGTCAAGAAGCTCGATCCGGAGAACCGCCCGGGTCGTCTGACGCTGGTTTCCCGCATGGGCAACGACAAGGTCCGTGAGGCACTGCCCCCGATCGTCGAGGCCGTCGAGGCCTCCGGGCACAAGGTCATCTGGCAGTGCGACCCCATGCACGGCAACACGCACTCCACCTCGAACGGGTACAAGACCCGGCACTTCGACCGCATCATCGATGAGGTGCAGGGCTTCTTCGAGGTGCACCACGCGATCGGGTCACACCCGGGCGGCATCCACATCGAGCTGACCGGTGAGGACGTCACCGAGTGCCTCGGTGGTGCGCAGGACATCTCCGACCTCGATCTGGAGGGACGCTACGAGACCGCGTGCGACCCGCGACTCAACACCCAGCAGTCGCTGGAGCTGGCCTATCTGGTTGCGGAGATGCTCCGCAGCTGACGCCGCAGCTGGCCCGTAGCTGCCGCGGCGAATAACGGAAATAAACACCGAGGCCGGACCTTCCCGGGGATTACGGGAGGGTCCGGCCTCGTCGTTGCCGGCCCGGCTCAGCCGAGCGCGTCGAGCTGGATATCGGAGCCGCGTGCGACCACCCGGCCGGGGAGCGGGGTCTGCCCGTAGACGATCCCGCCCGAGGTCCCGGTATCGATGGTCACCGACAGGCCCGCCTCCTCGAGCGTGCGGCGGGCGTCGGAGGCGCGTGAGCCCAGGACGAGGGGGACGGTCACCGCGTCCGAGGGCACGACCCGCAGCACCGCGTCATCGGGATCCAATCGTGTTCCCGCGGGCGGGTCTGTACGGACCACCCGGCCGTCGGCGATCTGGCGGTCGGTGACGGGAGCTTCGCGAACCACGGTGAATCCGGCCTCGGTGAGGACATCGCTCGCCTCGTCGACGGGCACATCGCGGATGTCCGGAACGGTCATAGCGTTGGAGACGAGCAGCGTGATGCCGTCACGACGGGCCACATCGCTCCCGGCTCCCGGTTCGGTGCCGATTGCGGTGCCACCGTCGATCTCGTCGTCGTACACTCTTTCAACTTCTGACACGGTGAGGCCGGCTCCCTCGATGGCCGCCCGCGCCTGGTCTTCTTCCAGACCCGCCACCTCGGGTACGGCGACGGGCGCCGGACCGGCGCTGGTGAGCATCGAGACCGGGGTTCCCACGTCCACGGTCGTGCCGGGCCGTGGATCCAGGGACACCACCTCGCCTACGGGGACGGAATCGGAATGGGCGGTCTGGCCGGCGACCGGCTCGAGGGAGTACTCGCGCAGGGTGGCCGAGACCGCCTCGACGGTGCGGTCGGCGCCCACCTCGGGCACGACCGGCCGACCCACGGACACCAGGATGTCCACGGTGTCGCCACGGGTGACCCGGGACCCGGCCTCGGGATCGGTTCCCACCAGCGCCGAAGGCGGAACGTCGTTGCTGAACGCGTCGCGGGTCGCCGCGGTGAGTCCCACCTCGCCGATCACCTCGGTGGCCTGCCCCACGGACATGCCCTGAACGGACGGGACCTCGACGAAGCGGCCGGAACCGAGCCACCAGCCGGCGACGGCCACGGCGATCGCGGTGGCCAGCACCATCACGAGCCAGATCAGACCACGTCCGCGTTTCGGCCGGATCTCGTCTCGCGGCGCGACCTGGAGTTCGCCCGGCGGGTAGGGGCCGGCCCCGGCGCCGTTCCAGTGCGCGGCGGGCCCGGTCTGCGGGGGCCCCGGGGGTCCGGCTCCGGGG
>NZ_JAALDM010000085.1 GCF_014144865.1 Dietzia aerolata
GGGGGTGTTGACGGCCGGTGCGGGGTCTGTGGGGGCCGCCTGGTCGGCGGCCGCGGGGGTGGACGACCCGGTGGAGCCGGCCGCGTCGGCGGCGCTCACGGTGTCGTCGTTGTCGTCGTCCTCCTCCACGCTGGGCGGCAGGGTGCCGTACAGCGTCGCCGAGTCGCGCTCGACGTTGAGCACCTGGGCGCGCGGGCCGCGGTGCGTGGGGAGGTCGAGGGTCTTGGAGGCGAGGTTCGCCACGGTCGGCGCATTGGCTACGCCCACCTCGACGAACTGCTCGATGCCGAGCCCGCCGCGCTCTACAGGCGTAAAGAGCAGCTCCTGGGTCTCGATCCAGCGGACCGGGCTCGCGAACTGCCAGGCCAGCAGCTCGACGAGCAGCAGGCGGCCCAGGCGCACGGGCGTCGCGGCCCAGGCGTCCCAGTTCGCCAGCACCTCGGCCAGGGAGTCGGCCGGCACGAGGTCGGCGATCTCCTGGACGAAGGCGCGGTCGAGGCTGAACAGGCGCGGCACCAGGTTCGGGATGTACCGCCCGACAAGCACCGAGATGTCGATGTCGTGCGGGATCAGCGCGTCGAGGGTGGCCCGGAAGTCCGGGACGCCGCCGCGCAGGACGGTGGAGTGGAACGGCACGTCGATGCCGGGGACGAGGATGAAGGCGTTCTTGCCGCCCGAGCGCTCGAGCTCGCGGTTGACCGCCGCCTCCAGTGCCTCGCAGCCGGCGACGGTGCCGGCCAGGGCGTACTGCGAGCCCGCGAGGTTGTAGTTGACGATCTCGATGAACTCGCCGGACTGCTCGGCCACGTCGGCGACCCACTGCTGGATCTCGTCGTCGGAGATCCCCATCTGGGACGGGCGGATCGCGGCCATGCGATAGTCCGAGCGGCCGCGGGCGTCACGCGGGACCAGCTGGTGCATGGTCGAGCCGCGCTGGAACACGATCTCCAGCAGGGGCTCGAGCTCGAGCACACCGGAGATGGCGGCCAGGGCGTCGTACTCGCCGATCGAGTGGCCGGCGAAGTAGGCGTCGTCGATGAACAGGCCATCGGCCTCGAGCTCCGCCCGCTGCGCCACCGCGAGGCACGCCATGGCGACCTGGGTGAACTGGGTCAGGTAGAGCACGCCGTCCGGGTGTCGGTGGACCTCGCCACGGACGGTGACCTCGGTCGGGTTGTCGCGCACGATCGCCAGGATCGAGAAGCCGAGCGCGGCACGGGTGTGCTTGTCGGCGCGGTCCCAGATCTCCCGGGCGCGCGGGCAGCGCGTGCGGCCCTCCATGCCCATCCCCTTGGCCTGGATGCCCTGGCCAGGGAAGGCGTAGACGGTGCGCGGCGCCTCGGTGAGGGCGGTCGCGGCCATGACGGTGGCGCCGTCGACGGTGCAGGTCACCTCGAGGACCTGGCCGCCGGCGTGGCGGCCGGTCTGCACGGCGCGGACCTTGATCCGGTCGCCGGGGCGGACCGGGGCGAGCATGCGGGCGGTCCAGCCGGCGATCCGCAGGGCGGG
>NZ_JAALDM010000086.1 GCF_014144865.1 Dietzia aerolata
GCCGGCGGCGACGGACCCGGCCAGCTGCGCTACAACGTGTGCTCCCCGGGCGGCACCACCGCGGCGGCGATTCGCGCGTTCGAGGCCGGGGGGCTGCGCGCGACCGTGGCCGATGCGATGGAGGCCGCCGCGACCAAGTCCCACGCGATCTCACAGGCCTCGAAGGACGATGACGACGACGACATCGCCTGACCCCACACCCGCACGCAGGCCACCGCAGAGGATTCGGACGTGGCCGCAGGGCGTGCTGTGAGGGACCTGAGACGGCCCGCTAGGTGAGAGAAACCCCACCCGGCGGGCCGTCGCTTTTAACACAACCCCAGTTCAGAACGGGTGACCGCTGGATTCATCGGCGTGTCATTGAAGTAATTCGCCCACTCCCGTCGCATTGATCACACCTTTCACGCTAGGCTCATCCCCAGCACGTGCGTGTCCGTACCGCAGGAGGGGAAGCCTGCGGCGCGACGCGTGCCATGAAGGGTTGTGACGATGGCGACTACCGACAAGACCGATGGCTCGCAGGCGGCGGGGGGCTCCCAGTTCCTCACCGTGGCCGAGGTGGCCGCGCTGATGCGCGTGTCCAAGATGACGGTCTACCGACTCGTGCACTCCGGGGAGTTGCCGGCCGTGAGGGTGGGTCGCTCGTTCCGCGTGCATTCCAAGGCCGTGCACGAGTACCTCGATACGTCGTACTTCTCCGCGGGCTGATCTCCCGACCCGGGCGGCGCGATGTCGTCCGGGCCCATTTTCGTCGCGGACCCTCCTGCAGGTAGTCTGGACTGGTTCCGTTCCGGCCCTGCAAGCTCCCGTAGCCCGCTTTACGCCGGAGCGCAGTACGGCCCACGACCAGTAGTCGACAGGTAGGTGACCCCGATATGGGTTCTGTGATCAAGAAGCGCCGCAAGCGTATGTCCAAGAAGAAGCACCGCAAGATGCTCCGCCGGACCCGCGTGCAGCGTCGCAAGCTCGGTAAGTGAGTTCGGCTGCGCGCTGACCGCGCCCGGACTCACGCCTGTAGCGGATGCCCGTCACCACATGTGGTGGCGGGCATCGGTGTATTTTCCGCTGACGCGGGTTCGGCGGGTGCGGCAGGTGCCGTGGTTACGGCCAGCATTTTGGTGACGGTGAGGTTAGGGACCCGACCCCGAGAATGGGGTGCCCGTCTAGACTGGGCGGGGTGAACACCGATGCTCCCACCCGTCCGTCGGCGCGCGCCGTCGCGGTCGTCGGCGGCAGTCGCTACCTCGGCGCGCACCTCGTGGGCATGCTGCTCCGACACGAGTCGGTTGAGCGCGTACTGGCCATCGACTCGGTCAAGCCGTCCCCGCAACACCGCCGGCGGATGCGTGATGCCGAGTTCGTCCGACTCGACCCGCAATCGCCACGCCTGCAGGGCATCCTGCGCGAGGCGGAGATCGACACCGTGGTCCACGCCGGACTGTTCCACACCGACTTCGCTCCCGGCGGCCGCGCGGCCGTCAAGGAGTCCAACATCATGGGCTCGATGCACGTCATCGCGGCCTGCGGTCGGGCGTCCACGGTCAAGCGGTTCGTCCTGATCTCCTCCACCACCGTGTACGGCTCCTCCGGCGCCGACCCGGCCATGTTCACCGAGGACATGGCGGCTCGCCGGCAGCCGAGCGGTGGCATCCCCCTGGACCATCTGTCCGTCGAGGGGTACGTCCGCGGGATGTCCCGCAAGCGCCCGGACATCGACGTGACCATCCTGCGGATCCCCGCGATCCTCGGGCTGCCCGAGCCGACCGTGCTGGGAGAGCTGCTGCTGCCGTCGGTGGCGCCGGTGCTCGCCGGGTACGACCCGCGGATCCAGTTGCTGCACCCGCAGGACGCGTTGGACGCGCTACTTCACGCGACTCTCGGGGCGGCGCCGGGCACGTTCAACATCGCTGCCGAAGGCGTGCTCACGCTGACGCAGGCCATCCGCCGGGCCGGGCACATCCCGCTGCCCGTGCCGCCGCAGACCTTCAAATTCGCCGCCAAGATGCTGCTCAGCCGGGGACTGCGGGACGTCGGTCTCTCGCAGATGCGGTACCTGCGGTTCGGCCGCGTCGTGGACACCGCCCGGATGCGTGATGAGTTCGGCTTCACGCCCAGCTACACCACGGACGAGGCCATGCAGGCCTACCTCGTTGACTCCGGCACCGAACCGCTGATCACGCGCGCCTCGCTGGAGCGCAAGGTCGCCAAGATCGAGAAGCTGCTGCCGGGGCCGATGGCCGACCGGCTCCGAGCCGGCGTGGATACCACCATCGGTGAACTCGAGGCGATCGGCGCACTGCCCGACCGCATGGAGGAGACGCTGTGAAGGGACCGGAGTTCGATCTGAGCCAGCCGCTCGGAGGGCCCCGCTGGGGCGAAGGCCGTCGCGACGTCCGTAGTGACCGCGTGGTCGGGGAGGGATTCCTCGGGGCCACCACCGGAAGCGACGCCGCGGCCACCGAGATCGGGCGGATCGTCGACCGTTTCCTCACCTCGATGAAAGCCTCGTTCGGGCAGGTCGTGGATGCATTGCCGATCGACGCGCAGGCGCTCGCCCCAGTGCGTGAACTCGCGCGAGGTGTGGACGTGATGCTCGCCACCGGCGACGTGAGCGCACTGTCCGGCATGGCCGACGCGATTAACGCGACCGGCGAGATCCTCGCGACCCGGATCACCGGCGGCTACGAGGTCGACGAGTACGGATTCGACGAGCACTTCTACACCAACGTGTGGCTGCCACTGTGGCGTCCGCTGTTCGAGCACTGGTTCCGGGTCGAGGTGATCGGTGCGGACAATATCCCGGACGTGGGTTCCGGGCTGATCGTGTCCAACCACGCCGGCGTACTCCCGCTCGACGGGCTCATGACCAGCGTCGCAGTGCACGATCACGGCGGGCGCGCGCTGCGCCTGCTCGCGGCGGACCTGGCCGTGACGATGCCGGTGTCCGCGCCGCTGGCCCGCCGGGCCGGTGCCACCCTGGCCTGCAACGCCGACGCGGAGCGACTGCTCGACGATGGCCACGTGGTGGCCGTGTGGCCCGAGGGCTTCAAGGGCCTGGGCAAGCCGTTCGCCGACCGCTACCGCCTGCAGCGGTTCGGCCGCGGCGGGTTCGTGTCCACCGCGCTGGCGGCCGGAGCGCCGATCATCCCGTGCTCGGTCGTCGGCTCGGAAGAGATCTATCCGAAGATCGGCGAGATCCCAGCACTCGCGCGGCTGCTCGGCTTCCCGTACATGCCCATCACGCCCACATTTCCGCTCCTCGGCGGGCTGGGCGCGATCCCGCTACCCACCAAGTGGACGATGGAGTTCGGCGAGCCCATCGAGACCGCCCACCTGGGCCCGGACGCCGCCGACGATCCGATGGTGGTCTTCGAGATCACCGACCAGGTCCGCGAAACCATCCAGAACACACTGTTCCGGAACCTCGCGCGCCGCGGCAGCGTCTTCTTCGGCTGACGCGTCGCCCGCACGTTCGTCGCCGGCACGGTGTCGGCGCGGTGGCGGCCGCTCCCGCGGGCGGTGCTGCTGTTCGTGTGGCACTCGCGTGCGCTTCTCGGTGGCGAATCCCGGACCGGGCCGCCAGTTACTCGACGTATTGCGCGTTTCTGCGCCGGATCTCAAGCAGAACGTTGAGTAATTGGGGCCTGCAGCTCCGGGGGCCGGGAGAGCGCCGTCGATCCGCACGCCGAAAAACGATTTGCGCTTCTGATTACGAACAACACGCGGGGCCCCGAGCGCAACGGGTGATCTGAAGGGCAGATCGGAGACGACGAACGCTGCGTGCACGAATCGCCCCTCAGAATACGATTGACCCGCACCTTTCGAAGCGAGTCAATGGCGATGGAGCTAGGGGCAGACGCAGCCCGCGTCAGGAGTTGCCCTTGCCGCGCGAGCCCGAACCCGACCCCGAGCGCGACGCGCGCACAGCAGCGCCCGCCCCGGCGAGCCCGCCCACAGCCAGCACACCCGGCATGGCCTTCTTGGCGGCCTTGCGGACCGTGCGGAAGTCCTTGACGTCCCACCCGTTCTCCGAGGCGTACTTGCGCAGCTTCGAATCGGGGTTGATGGCCACCGGATTGCCGACCATCGTCAGCATCGGCATGTCGTTGAAGCTGTCCGAGTAGGCGTAGCACTTGGTCAGGTCGAAGCCCTCGGCGTCGGCGAGCGTCGCGATCGCGTGCGCCTTGCCCGGCCCGTGCAGGATGTCGCCCTTGAGCCGGCCCGTGTAGACCCCGTCGATCTCCTCGGCGACCGTCCCCAGCGCACCGGACAGGCCGAGCCGGGTCGCGATCACGCGCGCCAGCATCACCGGCGTGGCCGTGACCAGCCACACCTGCTGCCCGGCGTCCAGATGCATCTGCACCAGCGCCCGCGTGCCGGGCCAGACGCGGTCCAGCATCGAGGTGTCCACGACCTCCTCGCTGAGCTCGGTCAGCTCGGCGACGGTCCGCCCCTCGACGAACGCCAGCGCCTTGGCCTTGCCGGCCTCCACGTCGTCCTTGTTCTCCTCACCGGAGATCCGGAACTTGGCCTGCGTCCACGCGAGCCCCAGCAGATCGCTGAGGTTGAAGAACTTGTGCTTGGCCAGCCCGCGCGCGAGCAGGATGATCGAGGCGCCCTGGATGAGAGTGTTGTCCACGTCGAAGAATGCCGCCACCTGCGGGTCGGCGACGAACGGGGTGGCCGCGTGATCCCTCTCGCCGGCCTCCTCCACCAGTGCCGCGGCGTCCTCGGAATCGGCCAGGGGAGTGCCGGTCTCGATGCCCGGCTCGAGCTTGATCGCGTTCGCGGCCGACGCCTTACCGGCCAGCCGCTGGATGCGGTGACTGCGCCGCCGATAGGCCAGTCGACCGAGCGCACTGGTGACATCAGCGCGCCCCGGCAGATGCATGCCGAACAGGGAAGACCCGGCACCTGCGTCCGAATCCTCGGTGTCCAATTCCTCGGCGTCCGTGTCCGAGAATTCCGGGTTGAGGCCTTCGGCAGGCGTGGTGTCGGCGTTGTCGTCGTCGTTCACCTGTCGTGACCTCCTGAAGCGGCGATGCGATCCATCATAGGGCAGGCCGGGGGAGGCCGGGCACGATCCGCGGGTGGCGTGGAGCGGGCGGCGGGGCCTCGGGCACTATCGAGGCATGGTGCATACGGTGACGTTGCTGACACGCGAGGGCTGCGGGAGTTGCGTGCGGGTCCACGACCAGTTGGTGCCGCTGTGCGCCGATGCGGGCGCGCGCCTGGAGACGACCGACGTCGACCGCGCCGCCGACCGCGAACTGGCCATCGAGTTCGGGGACCGTCTGCCGGTCGTGTTGGTGGACGGCGCGGAGCATTCGGTCTGGGAGGTCGACGACGACGAGCTCGTCGCCACCCTCGCCGAGGCCGAGCCATTCGCCGGGTGGGACTGACCGCAACTCACGCCCGGTCGGCCGAGGCCGCCCGTCACGCGGGCCCGGCTGGGGGCGCATCCTCCCGTTCGGACTCGGAGGGGGCGGCGTCGGACTGGCCCGCGTTGGCCGGGTTCGGGTTGGCCTGGTCCGCATCGACTGGGCCCGCGGGTTCGCGGAGGTCGCGCAGGAAGGTGGCGTGGCGCAGGAGGAACGCGCGCTCGTCGAGCTTTTTGCGACGCATCCAGCCCGTGACCTCGCTGTTGTGCTTGCTCGCATTGCACGAGGCGCAGGCCGGGACGACATTCTCGACCGTGTAGCGGCCGCCGCGCGAGATGGGCTGGACGCAGTCGCGCTGCAGGGCCGGGGCGGTCGCCTGGCAATACGCGCACCCTCCCCAGGCGTCGAGGAGGGCGAACCATTGATCGTCGGTGAGGTCGTTGTCCACCCGGGCCAGCCGCCGCTGCCGACGCTTGGCATAGCGGGCGCGCGTCGCCGGCGACATGGCGGAGGAGTTTCTGCGACGGGGTGGCACCCGGCCGATCCTACGTCCGGGGCGGGGTTCGGGCGGGGGTCGGCGCTGTTCACGACCCCTGAAATGCGTCAGTGACGCATAGCATTAGCCCCGACGACGGTTTTGTCCCGGGGTGTCATGCGGGTTACGGTGGATCCCGTTACGGAGCGCGCGAAGGCCAGCGGTCGAGCGCGCTCTGGGCAGGTCGGTTCCGTCATGGATCGACCTGGTTACAGCCATGCACATCGACGGGAGACGACCGACTGTGGAGCAGCGTTCCGCGAGTTCGTCCTGCGGTTCCCTGTCCGTTGCCCCGGTCCCCGGACCGCGCGGTGGCGGACGTTCCGGTCTCGTTTCCCGCTCCGCTTCGTCACGAGTTGACGAGACGGCATCCATTCTGGCATGGCGTCCGGACGCCCTGACGCGCGGGGGTCACACGTGAGCATTCTCCTGGTGGGGCTGTCCCATCACAGTGCGCCGGTCGCGCTGCTCGAGGCGGTCGCCGTCTCCGACAGCCAGCGCGATCCGCTCACCGAGGAGCTCATCGCCGGCGATCACGTCGACGAGGCGATGATCGTCACCACCTGCAACCGGGTCGAGGTGTACTCCGCGGCCAAGGCGTTCCACCCCGCGCTCGACGACGTGGTGGCGCTGCTGGCGCGACACTCCGGCCTGTCGATCGAGGAATTGAGCCGCCACCTCTACATCCGGTACTCCGAGTCCGCGGCGGAGCACCTGTTCTCCGTGGCCTCCGGCCTGGACTCGATGGTCGTGGGCGAGCAGCAGATCATCGGCCAGATCCGCACGGCCTACCAGTCGGCGTCCGAGATCGGCGCCGCGGGCACGACCCTGCACCGGCTGGCGCAGCAGGCCCTGCACGTGGGCAAGCGCGTGCACACCGAAACCGGCATCGACTCCGCCGGCGCGTCCGTCGTGTCGGTCGCGCTGGACCGGGCCGCCGAGATCCTCGACGAGACGCGACTCGGCGGCGACCGGGACGGCAAGCAGCGCCTCGAAGGACGTAGAGCCGTGGTGCTCGGAGCCGGCGCCATGGGCGGCCTCGCCGTGGCGCACCTCGGCCGTGGCGGGATCTCCCACATCGACGTCACCAACCGCACCCCCGAGCGCGCCGAACGACTCTCGGAGATCGCCCGCGACGCGGGCACCCCGGCGACGTCGTTCCCCCTCGAGGACATCCCGCAGGTGATCGCCGAGGCCGACATCCTCTTCACCTGTACCGGGGCCGTGGGCACCGTCGTCAGCCTCGGCGACGTGCACACCGCGCTCGCGGGACGCGGCGACCGCGGGCATCTCGTGATCTGCGACCTGGGTATGCCGAGGGACGTCGACGCGTCCGTGTCGGGGCTGCCCGGGGTTACTGTGCTGGGCATCGAGGCGCTCAAGGCCGACCCCGCCACCTCCGGTGCCGCCGCGGAATCCGACGCGGCCCGCACGATCGTCGACGCCGAGCTCACCGCCTACACGCAGGCCGAACGCATGGCCGAGGTCGGCCCGCTCATCGGCAAACTGCGCGGGCGCGGCGGCCAGGTGGTCGCCGCCGAGATGCGGCGACTCGAGGCGAGACTTCCGGACATGGACGACAAGATGCGCGACGAGGTCGCCAACACCGTCCGCCGGGTCGTCGACAAACTGCTCCACCCGCCGACCGTCAAGGTCAAGGAACTCGCCGCCCGCCCGGACGGCGAGAACTATGCGGCAGTGGTCAGCACATTGTTCGACCTGGACGAGAACGTGGATGAGGAGGCGTCATGAGCAGAACCCTGAAAGTGGGCACGCGCGGAAGCACGCTGGCCACCACACAGGCCGGGCACGTCCGCGACGCACTCATCGCCGCCGGCCACCAGGCCGAACTGGTGATCGTGCAGACCAAGGGCGACGTGGTGATGGCCCCGGTCGAGCGGATCGGCGTGGGCGTGTTCACCCTCGAGTTGCGGGCCGCGCTCGAGCGGGGGGACTGCGACATCGCCGTCCACTCCTACAAGGACTTGCCCACCGCCCGCGACGAGCGGTTCGCCCCCATCGCCGTGCCGCCGCGCGTCGACCCGTCCGACGTGCTCATCGCCCGCGACGGACTGACCATGGAGACCCTCCCCGAGGGGGCCCGCGTCGGTACGTCCGCACCGCGCCGCCGCTCGCAACTCGCGGCACTGCGCCCCGACCTGGACTTGCACCCCCTGCGCGGCAACATCGACACCCGCATGGGATACGTGACCAGCGGTGATCTCGACGCCGTGGTCTTGGCCGCCGCCGGACTCGACCGCACCCGGGTGGGCGCGCGCGCCACGCATCGCTTCGGCATCGACGAAATGTTGCCGGCCCCGGCGCAGGGCGCGTTGGCCGTGGAAGCACGTGTCGATGACTCGGAGGCGATTGACGCCCTCGTCGTCGTCGACCATCTCCCCACCCGGGTGCGGATCGCCGCCGAACGTCGCCTGCTCGCGGACCTCGAGGCCGGGTGCACCGCACCCGTCGGGGCGCGCGCCGAACTGACGGGCGTCGTACCCGCAGACTCGGCCTTCGCCGGCACCGACCCCGCCGCCGACACCGTAGCCGCGGACGCCGAACTGACCCTCCACGCCGTGGTCGCCGCCCACGACGGCTCCACCGTCCTGCGCACGACGGGGACCACCGTCCCCGCCGCGCACCCCGACGGGCCGCTCGCCGCCGCCGAAGAACTCGGCCGAAAGCTCGCGGCAGAACTGCTGGAGAGGGGAGCACGCGACCTCATGTCCGAGGAGTCACCCGACACCCGCGACCCACTCGTACC
>NZ_JAALDM010000087.1 GCF_014144865.1 Dietzia aerolata
GACCGCGCGCCGTAGTGCCGCGCGACGGCGAGCGCGTCGGTCTCCACGCCGATCGCCGTGAGGCACGCATCGGCCATGCCGCGCAGGACCGCGCCGCCGATCACGGGGCTGATCCCCACGACCGGCGCCGAGGTGGAACGCAGCGCGGCGCGGATGCCGGGCACCGCGAGGATCGCGCCGACGGAGACCACGGGGTTGGAAGGGGCGACGACGACGACGTCAGCATTCTCGATCGCCTCGAGCACCTCCGGGGTGGGACGTGCTTGATCGGCGCCGATGTTGACGAAGCCGGACGCGGGCAGCTGCGCCTTGTGCTTGACCCACCATTCCTGGAAGTGGATGGCGCGCGGGCCGGCCGGAGTCTCCTCCTCGGCTCCGGACCTGGCGGCATCGGCGGGGGACGCGGCGGCATTAGCGGCATCGGCGGGGGAGTCGTTGACCACGACGTGCGTCTCGCAGCGCTCGTCGGTCACGGGCAGCAGGCGCACGCCGGGGGCCCAGCGGGTGGACAGGGCTTCAGTCACGTCGGTGAGTCGGTAGCCGGCGCCCAGCATCTGGGTGCGGACCAGGTGGGTGGCGAGGTCCTTGTCGCCGAGGCCGAACCAGTCCGGCTGGACGCCGTAGGCGGCGAGCTCGTCGCGGGCGTTCCAGGTCTCGCCGGCGTGGCCCCAGCCGCGGTCGGGGTCGATGCCGCCGCCGAGGGTGTACATACAGGTGTCGAGGTCGGGGCAGATGCGGACGCCGTGCATCCAGGCGTCGTCGCCGACATTGACCACGGCGTCGATCTGGTGCGGGGAGTCCGCGCGGGCGGCCACCTCGTCCAGTCCGAGAAGGCGCCGGGCGCCGAGCAGGAAACGGGCGCCACCGACGCCACCGGCCAGAACACAGATCCTCACAGCGTCCCAGGGTAGTTGACCAGTCCGCGGTGGCCCGACCGCGTGGGTCGGTGGCCCCGTCGGCTTCGGTCAGTCGCCCGGCAGAGGCTCCGCCGGGGCGAACCCCATAAACCCCATGCGCAACAAGAGTGTTCTACGACACACTATTTTCGGCGTGTTCGAAAGGTGGGAAGTCTGTGAGAAATGCTAGGTATCTCCGATTTCGCTTGACCTCACGGGCTTGCATGTGTGTAATCACAGGTGTGTCATTCCCTGGCGGGTGGCCGGAAGTAAGCCCCGTTCGCCGCTGATCGGCGAATGGCCACACACAAAACCCAACCACCATTGCACTCCACCATGCGCATGCAGCTCAAGACGAAGGGATGACCGTGGATCGACAGGCACGCCCCGTGGCAGGACCCGACCTGGCCTTGGTCGACCTCGGCGTACCCGGCCTGTTCGTCGAGGACGAGGAGGAGAGCTGGCAGGACCGGGCTCTCTGTGCTCAGACGGATCCCGAGGCGTTCTTCCCAGAGAAGGGCGGCTCGACCCGGGAGGCCAAGAAGATCTGTACCGGCTGCGAGGTCAAGGCCGAGTGCCTTGAGTACGCACTGGCCAACGACGAGCGATTCGGCATCTGGGGCGGACTCTCCGAACGAGAGCGGCGTCGGATCAAGCGCGAGGCCGCGATGTGATTCGCTGCCGAGCGAGTTATCCGGCCGGAGGCGCTCCGGCCCCATCTGCCTGACCGTCCCCCGGGGCGGTCAGATGTCATTTGGCTGCCC
>NZ_JAALDM010000088.1 GCF_014144865.1 Dietzia aerolata
CCGTGACTTCTTTTGTCGTGGCCGTACGCGCCGAGACTGTTCGTGCTGCGACTCTTCGTGCCTTGCCCGTTCTCGCGCCGTAACCGTTTCGTGATTAAGACGATGACCAAGGTAACGGAAAGGCAACAGTGCCGCAAGGTGGTCCAGCCGGCTCGGGCGAGGGGTGGGTCACACGGGTGTGACTCAGGAGGTTTGTGGGCCACTGTGTGCTGCATGTGCAGGGTGTGGCGGCCACTGTTGTCGTCGTCGTCCCACTTCTTGTGATCCATCGCACATGCTTACCCCCGGTGTGCGACGGGCGACACAGTTGGCGCATAGGATGAGGCTTGACTCGGCTTTAAAAAATGCGCCGGGCGAATCTACACGTCAAGATGGTGAGCTGATGGATCTCTTTGAATACCAGGCAAAGGCTCTTTTCGCGAAGCATGACGTGCCCACCACCCCGGGGCGCGTTGCAGACACCGCGGAGGAGGCCGAGAAGGTTGCGGCCGAGATCGGCAAGCCTGTCGTCGTCAAGGCGCAGGTGAAGGTCGGTGGCCGTGGCAAGGCCGGCGGCGTGAAGCTGGCGGAGGATGCCAAGGAGGCCCGCGCCCGGGCCGAGGACATTCTGGGCCTGGACATCAAGGGCCACATCGTCAAGAAGCTGCTCGTGGCCGAGGCCAGTGACATCGCGGAGGAGTACTACATCTCCTTCCTCGTCGATCGTGCGAACCGCAACTACCTGGCCATGTGCTCGGTTGAGGGCGGCGTCGAGATCGAGCAGGTCGCCGAGGAGTCCCCGGACCGCCTCGCCAAGATCAGCATCGACCCCACGGTCGGCGTCGATGTGGCAGCGGCCCGCGAGATCGCCAAGGCCGGACACCTCCCCGAGGAGGTCCTCGACAGCGCCGCGGTGACCATCGCCAAGCTGTACGAGGTCTTCGTCAACGAGGACGCGTCGCTGGTTGAGGTCAACCCGCTCGTTCGAACGCCGAACGACGAGATCCTCGCCCTCGACGGCAAGGTCACCCTCGACGAGAACGCCGAGTTCCGTCACAAGGACGTCTTCGCCGACTTCGCCGACGCGGGCACCACTGACCCGCTCGAGCAGAAGGCCGCGGAGAACGACCTCAACTACGTCAAGCTCGACGGTGAGGTCGGCATCATCGGAAACGGTGCCGGTCTGGTCATGTCGACCCTGGACGTTGTCGCGTACGCCGGCGAGAACCACGGTGGCGTCAAGCCCGCCAACTTCCTCGACATCGGCGGCGGCGCCTCGGCCGAGGTCATGGCCAACGGCCTCGACGTCATCCTCGGTGACGAGCAGGTTAAGAGCGTGTTCGTGAACGTCTTCGGCGGCATCACCGCGTGTGACGCGGTCGCCAACGGCATCGTCAAGGCCCTGGAGATCCTGGGTGACGAGGCCAACAAGCCGCTCGTCGTTCGCCTGGACGGAAACAACGTCGAGGAGGGTCGCAAGATCCTCGCGGAGGCGAACCACCCGCTCGTGACCCTGGCCGACAACATGGACTCCGGCGCCGACAAGGCCGCCGAGCTCGCCGCCAAGTAGGAAGAGAAGGAACCAACTAGTTATGTCGATCTTCCTCAACAAGGACAGCAAGGTCATCGTCCAGGGCATCACCGGCGGCGAGGGCAGCAAGCACACCGCCCGCATGCTCGCGGCCGGCACCCAGGTCGTCGGCGGCGTCAACGCCCGCAAGGCCGGCACCACGGTGTCGCACAAGGACGCCGGCGGAAACGACGTCGAGCTGCCGGTCTTCGGCACGGTCAAGGAGGCCATGGAGGCCACCGGCGCCGACACGACGATCCTCTTCGTCCCGCCGCCGTTCACCAAGGACGCCATGATCGAGGCCGTCGACGCCGAGATCCCGCTCGCCGTGGTCATCACCGAGGGTGCTCCGGTTCTCGACACCGCCGTTGCGCACAACTACAACGTGTCCAAGGGCTCCAAGACCCGGATCCTCGGCCCCAACTGCCCCGGCATCATCACGCCGGAGGAGTCGCTGGTCGGCATCACCCCGGCCAACATCACCGGCAAGGGCCCGGTCGGCCTCGTGTCGAAGTCGGGCACCCTGACCTACCAGATGATGTACGAGCTGTCGGACTACGGCTTCTCGACCGCCATCGGCATCGGTGGCGACCCGATCATCGGCACCACGCACATCGATTGCATCGAGGCCTTCGAGAAGGACCCGGAGACCAAGGTCATCGTCATGATCGGTGAGATCGGTGGCGACGCCGAGGAGCGTGCCGCCGACTACATCAAGGCCAACGTGACCAAGCCGGTTGTCGGCTACGTCGCCGGCTTCACGGCTCCCGAGGGCAAGACCATGGGCCACGCCGGCGCCATCGTCTCCGGCTCCGCGGGCACCGCGCAGGCCAAGAAGGAGGCCCTTGAGGCCGCGGGCGTGAAGGTCGGCAAGACGCCGTCCGAGACCGCGAAGCTCGCCAAGGAGATCCTCGACGCCATGTGACGAGTCCCTAAGGGCTCTAGCGCGTCTCGCCCCCTGCCGCATCAGCGGCAGGGGGCGACTCTGTTGTTAAGGTCGAAATCCGTGCCGTGTGCAGGCGAAGAGCCCGTAGCGAACCTGCGCGAGTTACTGTTTCCTTATGAAAATGCGGGGATTGAGCGCGGCGGCTGTGTTCGGGGTGGGCTTGCTGGTGGCGGGCTGCGCGCAGCTCGGGTTCGGCGACGATGCCGGTGGCCAGGGTGGGGCTCCGGAGGTCAGGGCGGTTCCGACGGTGCTCGTGGTGGATTCGTCGGGCTCGATGGCGGAGGACGATGCGCCCGGGCTCCGGATTGATGCGGCCAAGCAGGCTGCCACCGCGTTGATGTCCGAGCTTCCGGAGGGGACGGAGGCGGCGTTGGTGACCTATGGGGCGAACACCGATGATCGGCCCGAGTCTCAGGCGGCGTCGTGTGAGGACATCACGGTGCTGCGGTCGCTGTCCCCGGTGGAGTCCGATACGGGGGACGAGGGTGATGGGGCTGTTCAGGATCAGATCGACGGGCTCAGTCCTGGTGGTTTCACCCCGATTGGCCGGGCACTGAAGGTGGCCGCGGACGAGTTCGCCGGGGCCGGGATCGATGGCGAGAAGGCGATAGTCCTCATCTCTGATGGCGAGGACACCTGTGGGGACCCCACGCCGTGTGAGGCGGCACGCGAGATCAAGCAGTCTCAACCGGACGTGGTGATCTCGACGATCGGATTCAAGAGCGATGTGGAGGAGTTGGCGTGTGTCTCGCGGGAGACGGGCGGCCTGTACCTCACGGCGGACAACGTCGATCAGCTTGTTTCCCGAGTGGTTGCAGCCCAGAACGCGCCCGCCGGGGCGGACGCTCTGACGCCCACCGGGCGGTCCGGGATCGAGCTGGGACAGCACTTCAACGACATCAGGTCGGCCCACTCCGATTTCCCGGAGCAATCAGCCGGGGTCGTCGACGGTGAGTACACCGTCATTCATTGGGTGGACTGCGACTGGGTCTTCGACAGTGACGGCTACCTGGTGGAAATCCGCGACACGCATGGATCCACGATCGACGGGCTGGGCGTCGGCAATACCACCGCCGACTTCCGCAGGATCTACGGTGAACCAGTCGAGACTTCTGCGGAGTCCTCAGGGCAGGGGACAGTCGAGGTGTACACCGCGAGCCAGGAGGCGGGCACGGCGTGGAAGGTCACCTCGGACGGTTCGGACAAGGTCACCACTGTCGTCCTGTGCAGCTGCCTACCCGGTACGGGTGGCAAGAAGTTCCGAGCCGGCTCGACCGGAAGTGATCTGTCGCAGGCGCAGTTGCCAGCTTGGGCGCAAGATGCCGGGACCACGTCCGTGGAAATTCTGCGACCAGTCGATTCCGCAGGACGCGTCCAACCGGGATTCACCGTGGATCCGAGCCCCATGGTGCAGTGCGAGGCGAATGGGAAGTACGCCGACGGTCCGGCCCGTTCCGCAGTCGAACCCGGGACCGTGAACTGCAGCACCATCTCGGCCGCTGCGGCGACGGAATGTTGGCCGGATGAGACCGGGTACAACGCACTGTGCATGTTTGACGATCTGGAAACACTTCGTCGCATCTCCTCGCCACGAGTGCTGACAGGGCAACCGGTAGATGAGCAATATGACCCTGTCCCGCTCTTCGTCACGACGCGGGACGGCGATTTCTGCAGCTACCGATTCGGTGGCGGCAACAGCGGCATGGAGGTCGATGGCAAGACCTATGTGACCCGCGTGTACTGCGATGGGAAACTGGCCCTGCTCGACACTGAAGGTGGAGTGTTCTCCCGCTCAGGTGACGGGATCGTGGCAATGGGTACGCGGGATGTGGAAAATATGTTCCCTGTCGAGATCGAGACCGTCTATTTCCTCGGTACCGCCTGACACTGTCCACCCGAATCGGCGTGCCGACGTCCGTCATGTCGGACCGGCTATCTACGGTTGACGGCGTGAGTCCTCAACGCGTCATCCGCCCCGCAGCTCGTCGGTCCCCGGCAGGGGCCGGATCGCTGCTCTGGACGGCGGCGGCTGCGGCATTGCCCGTGATCGTCACCGTCCTGGTTCTGGTGGTCATCACGCTGGCGGGGCTGCTGTTCTCCTCGACGGGGTTCGATTCGCTGTTCGCGGTGGTCGCCGTGGAATGGCTTGTCGTCAACCGGGTGCCGCTGACGATCGACGCGGTGGAGCTTGGTTTCCTGCCCCTGCTGCCGCCGTTGCTCTATGCGGTGGTGTTGGCGCGGCAGACGCGGGCGGTGCTGTCGGACATCGAGCAGCCCGGCGGCCGGGAGGCGGCGTCGGCGATCGCGGGTGTCACCGTGGCCGGCATGGCCCTGACCGGCCTGGCCTCGCTGTTAGTGGGTTCGGCGGCGTCGGATTTCGCGGTGCGGGAGTCGTCGCTGCCCGTCGCGCTGGCCTGGACCGCCGCGGTGAGTATCGCCGGATCGGGTGTCGGGGTATGGCTGTATTTCCGTCGGGAGCTGCGCGAGGTGCTGCCGCTGTGGGTGCGGGGCGGTATCCATCTGGGAATCGCGTTCGTGCTGGCGATGTGGGCCATCTCGGCGATGCTCGTGTTGATCGGCGTCCTGTTCGCGTGGGAGCCGATTCTCGCGGTGATGGAGATCGGCAAGGGCTTCGTGGGAACGGCGGCGCTGACCGGGATCTCGGTGGCGTACCTGCCGAACGTGGTGATGGCGGGCGCCGCGCTCCTGGTCGGCGGTGAGGCGCACCTCGGCGAGGCCTCGTACAGCGTGTTCGCGGTGTCGCGGGGGCCGATGCCGGAGGTGCCGTTGGCTGCGGCGTTGCCCACCACCAACCCCCATTGGGTCGTGCAGGGCCTGCTGCTGGTGACTGTTGTCGCCGCGGCGGTGTTGGCGCGGTCTGTGGCGCATTGGTTCCGCACGACCGCCGACGCGGTGAAGGCCACGTGGCTGGCCGCCGCGACCGTCGCGGTGGTGACGGCGGTGACGCCGGTGGTGGCGGGCGGAACGCTCGGTGTGTTGGGCGAGGTGGGGACAGGGTCGTTGATTGCCGCGGGGATGGCCCTGCTGCTGTTCGGGATCATCGGGTCCACGACCATCGCCCTGTCGCTGGCGGGGATGACGCGGCGCCGCGAGCGTGCGGAGAGTGAGCTGGCTCGCCGCCGCCGGCGCGTGGGCACCGCGGACCTGCCGGACGAGGACCCGGTCGAGGACGACCTGGCCGAGCAGGACCTGGCCGAGGAAGATCCCGCCGAGGGCGCCACGTCTGAAGAAACCCTCTTCGAGAACGAGCCGGACGGGGAAGACCTCGCCGGTGAGGATCCGGAGGGCGGGGAACCGGGAGAAAACCCCGAGGACGACGACGACAAAGCCGACTCCCACATCCTCGAGTTCGGAGCCGGGAACACGGACCGGGCGGATCATGGCGCCGGCGACGATGTGGACGATTCAGCGTTAGATTCCGATCCAGCCATGGACACGGACACCGACGTGGATGCGGACACCGACCTGAATGCGGACACCAACGCCGACACCGACACGGATACCGACACGGACGAGCCTGCTGCAGATCCGTCCGACGACGAGTCCTCGGAACTCCCTGACAGCGCACCCGAGGCCGACGACTAGACTTCCACCAGTGGCCCGGTAGATCCCGGGCCGATTGGTCGACGGGTAGGAGCGCGCAACGTGGACAGTGGCGAGTCCGTCACACCCCAGAAGGTCGTTCTGTTGGCCTCCGGTGCGGGAACCCTCGCCCAGAGCGTGCTGGACTCCGCCACCGGCCCGGACTGTCCCTACCGCGTGATCGCGCTGGTCTCCGACTGCGAGTGCGAGGCCGTGACCCGTACCGCCGCCACGGGCCTGCCGACCGCCGTGGTCTCGCCGAAGGACCACGCCGACCGTGCAGCCTGGGACCGCGCACTGACGGAGACCGTCCGCGAGCTCGATCCCGACTGGGTCGTCTCGGCCGGTTTCATGCGCATCCTCGGTGCGTCCTTCCTCGCCGAGTTCCCCGGCCGGGTCCTCAACACCCATCCCGCGCTGCTGCCCGCATTTCCCGGAGCCCATGCCGTGCGGGATGCCCTCGCGTACGGCGTCACCGTCACCGGATGCACGGTGCACCTGGTCGATGCCGGGGTCGACACCGGTCCGGTCATCGATCAGCGTGCCGTCGAGGTCCGCCCGGACGACACTGAAGCCACCCTGCACGAACGCATCAAGGTCCACGAGCGCGAGATGCTCGTCGACGTTCTCTCGGCCGCCGCCCGCGGTCGCCTCCATATCGAAGGTCGAAAGGTGTACATATCGTGACCTCCCAGCCGGACAACTCCCGCAGGCCCGTACGCCGCGCCCTCATCAGCGTCTATGACAAGACCGGGCTCACCGAGCTCGCTCAGGGGCTGGCGGATGCGGGCGTCGAGATCGTCTCCACCGGGTCCACCGCCCAGCGGATAGCCGATGCCGGGATCGACGTGACCCCGGTCGACGCGCTCACCGGATTCCCGGAGTGCCTGGAGGGCCGGGTCAAGACCCTGCATCCCCGAGTTCACGCGGGCATCCTGGCGGATACGCGCAAGCCGGAACACCTGCAGCAGATCGCTGATCTGGATGTGAAGCCGTTCGAGCTCGTCGTCGTCAATCTTTATCCTTTCACCGACACGGTGGCCTCCGGCGCGGACTTCGACGCCTGCGTCGAGCAGATCGACATCGGCGGTCCGTCCATGGTCCGCGCGGCGGCCAAGAACCATCCCTCGGTGACGGTGCTCGTCGACCCGGCCGGGTACGGCGAGGCCCTCGAGGCGGTCGCTGCCGGCGGCTTCACGCTGGACCAGCGCCGCACGCTCGCCGCGGCCGCGTTCCGCCACACCGGCGCCTACGACGTCGCGGTCGCCACCTGGATGACCGAGCAGACGGCGACCCCCGCGGCGG
>NZ_JAALDM010000089.1 GCF_014144865.1 Dietzia aerolata
CGCCCGTACCCCCGATAGGTGAGCCACGCCAGCACCCCCATCGCGCCGTAGATCGCGCCGATGAACACCGCCAGCGCGATCATCGCCGGCACGACCTCGGACGGCTCGAGCCCCGCGAACTCGTCCAGATCCACCCCGTCGACCAGGTCCCGCACCGCGAACACCAGCAGCACCAGCACCGAGATCCCCACCAGCGCGCACGCGGCGGTGATGGCGAGCGGACGCGGTAGGTGGCCGGGGTCGGGCGCGACGTCGTCGGCGGGACGATCGCCGTCCCCGGAGGCCACGCCGCCCTCGGTCTGCGGATCGTCATACCCGCGCGCGGCGCGCACCACCCCGAACGGCAGCTCCGCCGCCGGGACCTCGGGCACCGCGACTGCGTCCAGGTCGATGACCGGCATGTCGCCGTCCGTGTGGATCGCGTCCCCGCCGCCGTTGCGGTGGTGATAGCCGGTGGAGAAATTCTCCAGCACCCGCACCTGCGAGGCGGGCACGTTATAGAGGATGGAGTCGACGATGTAGTCGCGCTCCACGTCGATATCCGCGTCGATCTTGTGCGTGACCTGCAGCGTGAACAGCGACAGCCCCACCGAGCGGTCGTAGGTTCCCGCGCCGAGCCACTGGACCCGGTGCCCGCCCGGCAACAGCCAGCCGTCGGGGCAGCGCCAGAACCGGACATGATGCCGCTGGGCCGCGTTGCCCTCGACCTCCTGCTGATACGCCAGGCACTGCTTCCGCCCGAACAGCCGCAGCGGACTCACCGGCGCCGCCGGATAGGACCTGCGGAACACCGACGAGACGATGATCCCCCACGAGGAACGCGCCGTGATGTCATCGGCCAACACCCAGCCGCACGCCGTCATGGCCTCG
Organism: Dietzia aerolata; assembly: GCF_014144865.1. Lineage (GTDB taxonomy): Bacteria > Actinomycetota > Actinomycetes > Mycobacteriales > Mycobacteriaceae > Dietzia > Dietzia aerolata. Next base: position 871 of record NZ_JAALDM010000089.1, read on the forward strand.
TGGATCTGGCGGGCCGTGCCGTCGACCGCCAGGTTCACCGGGTCGCCCAGCAGCCCGTCGGAGGTCCTGGTCCGCGCGATGAAATAGCCCGGCACGTACACCCGCGCGAGCAACGACTGCAGCCGCGGCAACACCAGATAGGCCACCAGCAGCCAGAACGGCACGAGCAGCGTCACCGACCACCACGTGCGGTGCCACGCATCATCCATGAGCCGCACCGCCAACCACACCGCCGAGACCGTCGCCACGACGAAGAACGCCGTGTCCACCACCTGGCCGGGCAGTGGACGCCGGACCGCGTCGTCACGGACCTTCGACGGCAGGCGGGCGTAGACGGGCGGCGAGGTGGGGCGGGCCCTGGTGTCGTAGCGGGCGCCGGTGTCGTGGGAAGCGCCGGCAGGCATGTCGCGGCGCCCGGGCCGCGCGCGCTCGCTGGTGGACATGACCCAACGATAGTCCCCGGTCCGCCCCCTCGACCCACTGTTGCCCTGCGAGAATGTCACCGTGTCCCCGTCCGATCCCTCCGCCTCCTCCGCCGCCCCGGGGCCGACCCCCGCCAGCAGCCTGTCCGCCCACGAAGATCACCTCCGGGCGCTCGGGCTGCCGATGATGCTCGCCCCCGCCACCCGGCTCCGCGAGCTACTGCCCCGCAGCGCCGGGTTCGCGGTCGGGCTCGCCCTCCTCGGGGTCGCGTTGGCCGCGCTCGACCGGTCCAACGATCTGGCGATCGAGGTCATGGACCGGTACGACCTGACGGACGTAGAGGCGGGCGGGGCGGGCGGGGCGGGCGCGGACCTTCCGGACGACGACACCTTCTGGGCTGAACTGGCCGACGCGGCGGAGCCGATCATCGAACTCCTCGCTCTATCGATTGCCCTCGCGGTGGTCGCTCCCCTCCTGGGATGGGTCGTGGCGAAGATCGCGAGAAACGTCTCCCGGGGAGCCGCCACCGCCCTTGGGCTCGGATCGATGCTCGCCCTCGTCGTCGTCCCCGTACTGACCTTCACCTCCGCCAACGGTCCCGACCTCGCCGACACCCTCCTCGCGGCGGCGCTGGTCCTGGTCGGCACCTACCTGGGCGCCGGATCGCTGCTGCGGTGGTCCGCGCGGCGGGTGAGGCTCGAACTCGGCACGATGGGGCCGATGGTGGCGCGCGTGCTGCCGCTGGTGATGCTCGCGGTGCTGTTCCTGTTCTTCAGCGTCGAGCTGTGGCAGGTGATGGTGGCGCTGTCGTGGCCGCGGACGTTCGCCGTGATCGGCGTGATCCTCGCCCTGACGGTGCTGCTGGTGGGGATCACAACCCGCGATGACGTCCGGCACGAGTTGCGCGAACGCTACAGCGAGACGCCGCTGCGGTGGACCGAGCGCGCCAACATCCTGCTCGTGCCGGTGCTCGCCACCCTCATCCAGGCGGCGCTGTTCGCGACGCTGGTGTTCGCGTTCTTCCTGTTCCTCGGGTGGACCGCGGTGCCGGAGACGACCGAGGCGCGATGGACGCAGACGCCCGACAACGAGCCTCAGGGGCTGATGTTCGGCCTGCCGATCTCCGTGACGCTGGTCCGGGTGGCCCTGACGTTGGCGGCGTTCTCCGCGCTCAACCTGGCCGCCGCCGCGGCCTCCGACGCCGCCCACCGCGCGCGATTCGTGCGGCCGATGATCGACGAGGTGGTGCGGGGCCTCGACGCGCGGGAGGCGTACCTGGTGGTGCGGTCGCGTCAGGCGCGGCGGTGAGTCCGGCGGCGTCAGGCCCGGCGGTAGGCCCGCTTGCGCAGGAGGACCGTGGCGGCGAGCGCGGCGAGCACGATCGCGGCCGCCACGCCCAGCGCCGCCACCCCGATATACACCTGTAGTACCGCGCCGATCACTCCCCCGGTGACCAGCGCCGACCACAGCGCGACCTGCTGACGGTACGGCGCCCACGAGCCCCCGAACAGCGCGTCGACCAGGCGATGCGCGGACTTGACCACCGCGCCCGTCATATAGGTGACCCCGAGGGAGACCTCGCCCCGGGCGTGGAACACCGAGTTCATGGAACCCATCGCCGCCGCGACCACCGCGATCCCCACAGGCACGGTGAAGATCTGGGCCGTGGTGGTCAGCTGCAGGACCAACGCCAGGAGCAGGAGCATCGACACGAGGGTGAGCACCGCCGGGCGGTCGTCGAGATTGCGGCGGCGGGTGACGAGCGCGCCGCCGACCGCGCCGAGGAAAAACGACACGAGCACGACGGCGGCGATGCCCGCCCCGCCGAGGTCGCCCTCCGCGAGGTCGACGACCATGCGCGTGGAGTTGCCGCTCATGAACGACACGAAGTAGCCGCCCACCTCGAGGAACCCGACGGCGTCGACGAACCCCGCCGTGCCGGCCAGCACCACGGCCAGCACCCTTTCCCGCCTGCGCAGATTCAGCATCTGGTGCGCTTTCTGGCGGCCGGCCCGGTCAGGGCTGTCAGGCCTGGTCGACGCCGAACAACGCCGGCAGGGTTCCCTCGTGCGCGGCGCGCAGCTCGTCCATGCTCAGGCTGAACTGGTCCTGGACCTCGAACGTGCCCGAGTCGGTGTCGGTGACGCCGATGCGGGTGTGCGGGATGGCCTGCGCGGTGAGCATCTGCTGGAAGCGGATCTCCTCGCTGCGGGGCACCGAGACGATGACGCGGCCCGAGGACTCCGAGAACAGCCACACGAACGGGTCGGCGTTCGCGGGCAGCACGACCCGCAGGCCGCACTCCCCCGCCAGCGCCGACTCGACGAGAGCCTGCGCCAGGCCGCCCTCCGACAGGTCGTGGGCGCTGGAGATGAGGCCGTCCTTGGACGAGGTGGCCAGGATGCGGGCGAGAGTGGCCTCCCACTTCAGATCCACCTTCGGCGGCAGGCCACCGAGGTGATCGTGGGCGACCTGCGCCCAGATCGACCCGTCCAGCTCGTCGCGGGTCTCGCCCAGCAGGTAGACGCTCTCGCCGGGGGTCTCGCCGAACGCGGTCGGGGTGCGGCGGGCCACGTCGTCGATCACGCCGAGCACACCCACGACGGGAGTCGGCAGGATCGGCGTGGTGCCGGTCTGGTTGTAGAAGCTCACGTTGCCGCCGGTGACGGGGATGCCGAGCTCGGCGCAGCCGTCCGCCAGACCGTGCACGGCCTCACGGAACTGCCACATCACGCCCGGATCCTCCGGCGAGCCGAAGTTGAGACAGTTGGTGACGGCTACGGGGCCGGCGCCGGTGACGGCGACGTTCCGGTAGGCCTCGGCCAGCGCCAGCTGGGCACCGGTGTACGGGTCGAGGCGGGTGTACCGGCCCGACGCGTCCGTCGACAGGGCGATGCCGCGTCCGGTCTCCTCGTCGATGCGGAGCACGCCACCGTCGGCGTTCTCGGCGAGGATCGTGTTGCCGCGCACGTAGCGGTCGTACTGCTCGGTGATGAAGCCGCGCGAGCACAAGGCCGGGCTGGCGACCATGTCCAGGAGGGTCTGGCGGAGCTCGTCGCCGGTGGCGGGGCGCTTCAGGTTCGCGGTGGTGTCGGCCTGGAGGGCGTCCTGGTCCGCCGGACGCTCGACGGGCCGCTCGTAGACCGGGCCGTCGTCGGCGATGGTGCCGGGAGGGGCGTCCAGGACGGTCTCGCCCTGGAACTCGATGGTGAGCTGGTCACCGTCGGTGACCTCCCCGATGTCGGTGGCCAGCACGTCCCAGCGGCGGCACACCTCCATGAACGCCTCGACGTTCTCCGGGGCCACGACGGCGCACATGCGCTCCTGCGACTCACTGGACAGGATCTCGGCCGCGGTCATGCCCTCGGCGCGCAGCGGCACGTTGTCCAGGACGATGTGCATTCCGCCGTCGCCGGCCGCGGCCAGCTCGGACGTGGCGCACGCCAGTCCGGCACCGCCGAGGTCCTGGATGCCCACCACGAGCTTCTCGCGGTACAGCTCGAGGCAGCACTCGATGAGGACCTTCTCCGCAAACGGGTCGCCCACCTGCACGCTGGGCAGCTTGCGCGGCTTGACCGGGTTCCCGTCCTCATCCACGTCGAAGCTCTCCGACGCCAGAACCGAGACGCCGCCGATCCCGTCGAGTCCGGTGCGGGCACCGAACAGGATGATGCGATTGCCGGTACCGGAAGCAAACGCCAGGTGCAGGTCCTCGACCCGCATGACACCGGCGCACAGTGCGTTGACCAGCGGGTTACCCACGTAGGAGCTGTCGAAGACCGTCTCGCCGCCGATATTGGGCAGGCCGAGGCAGTTGCCGTACCCGCCGATACCGGCGACCACACCGGGGAGGACACGCTGCGTGTCCTCCGCGTCGGCCGCGCCGAAACGCAGCTGGTCCATCACGGCCACCGGGCGCGCGCCCATCGCCATGATGTCGCGGACGATGCCGCCGACGCCGGTCGCGGCGCCCTGGTAGGGCTCGATGTACGAGGGACTGTTGTGCGACTCGACCTTGAAGGTCACCGCCCAGCCGTCTCCGATGTCGACGACTCCGGCGTTCTCTCCGATACCGGCGAGCATCGACGAGCGCATCTCGTCCGTGGTGGTCTCACCGAAGTAGCGCAGGTGCACCTTGGAGGACTTGTACGAGCAGTGCTCCGACCACATGACGGAGTACACGGCCAGCTCGGCGTCCGTAGGACGGCGGCCGAGGATCTCCCTGATGCGGAGGTACTCGTCTTCCTTCAGACCGAGCTCGGCCCAGGGCTGCTCCAGGTCGGGGGTGGCTGCGGCGTTCGCGGTGGAATCGACAGGAGTGGTCACGACGGCGAGTCTAGTCGGGATCCGCGCACCGACGAATCCACTCCCTGGCTTGGGCCTCCGCGGGACCTTTCCGGGGCTGGTGGGCGGTCGCTGGCGCCGCTACGACGAGAGGATCTCGAACGTCAGGCCACCACGCTCGACACGCTCCAGGAGCGCATCCCCCATCGCCTGCGCGGTGGTGAGCTGACCGGACAGATCCGGCAGGTCGTCGAATGCCAGACACAGTCCGGACTCGGCGAGCATCATCGACGTCTCCGTGTAGCCGGGGTCGCCTCCGGAGACCCGCGAGAGGACCCTGCGCCCACCGGCCATCGCGACAAAGGTGACATCGAACGAGGACTGAGCACGCCGCGCCTCATCCGGCCCGGCGCCCCGGTCGATGCGCCGCAGGATCTGCGACCGGATGGGCGGCAGCTGTGAGCCGAGGGCAATGGCGCCGACCCCGACCATGCCGACCGTGGCCGTGACGGGCGAGCCCACCGACGCGTAGTGGGAGTAGGTGAAGTCCGGTCCGTAGCTCTCCAGCGCGGCGGCGGAACGCAGCACGATCTGGGGATCGATCGTGGGCAACGGGACCAGGTATCGCTCCAGCACCTCGTCGCGGTGGGGTTTGCCCTGGATCGACTTGATCCGTCGACCGGGCGCGTTGCCCTCCTTCTTCCTGCGCTGCTTGGCCGACTTGGCGGCCTCACGCAGTCGCGCGAACTGGCCAATCGCCGAGTGGAAGGTCCCGCCCGAGAATCGTGCATCCGCCCGGACCGCGCCGTAGACCACCGCCGGCACACCCTCCGGCACGTGCTTCATAGTGTAGAAAACGCCCAGGTCGTGCGGGATCGAATCGAAACCACACGCGTGAACGATCCGCGCCCCGGATGCCACGGCGGCGTCGTTATAGGCGAGGTACATCTTGTCGACGAACTCGGGCTCGCCGGTCAGGTCCACATAGTCCGTGCCCGCCTCGGCGCACGCAGCCACCAGCGGCTCGCCGTATTCGAGGTACGGCCCGACGGTCGTGATGATCACGCGGGTCGACCGGGCCATCTCGGCCAGGGACTCCGCGTCCTCGGTGTCCGCCACCACGATGCCCGGCGCCGGCACCTCCGGCATCTCCGCCGCGAGCCGCGCGGCCACGGCGTCCAACTTGGTGCGGTTACGCCCGGCGACTGCCCACGCGCCACCCTCCGGCATGTTCCGCAGCAGGTAATCGGCGACGAGACCCCCGGTGAAACCGGTCGCCCCGTACAGGACGATGTCGAACGGTCGCTCGGCCTTGGCCACCTGGGATTCGGACTGACTAGTGGATTCGCTCACCACACGGTTCTACCGCAAACTGCGGCGCTGGTACGGCCACTCGCCGTCGACCTGAGTCGTCGGCGGACTTCCGACGTGGATAGTCGGCTGACCGCACTGCCGTCAGCCGGCATTCAGCCCGCCCGGGGAAACGTCACAGATCACTCGATTTGGACGCCCGAACGACTTCACCACCCCCGCCAACAGTCCAAGAGTGAAGTCGCCGGCCTCGGCGCCGACGCGGGAAGCACGGGCGGCAGCCTGGATGCTCTCGGCACGATCGCCGGAATTCTTCGGGGCGGCACCGGCGGCCCGACCACCTGAGTCGGCGCCACAACTCGCGCTCTCGATCAATTGAGCGGCGCCGAATAAGTCAGAGCCCGCCGGACGATCCCCGGCGGGCTCTGACTTTGTGGCTTCGACACGGACAGTGCTCACAGACTCCCGACCCTCAGCCCACGGCCGCCCATTGAGCGACCGACCAGCTACCGCCGGTCAGGCCTTCACAACCGCGTCCAGCGCGGACAGGAACAGCCCCATGCCGTCGTCGGACGGGCCGGTCAGCGCGTCGATGGCGTGCTCGGGGTGCGGCATGAGGCCCACGACGCGCCCGTTCTCGGAGGCGATGCCGGCGATGTCGTTGGTGGAGCCGTTGGGCGCGCCACCGGCGTAGCGGAACACCACGCGTCCGTCGCCCTCGAGCTGCTCGATGGTCTCGGCGGAGGCCATGTAGCGACCCTCGCCGGACTTGAGCGGGATGAGGATCTCGGCGCCGGCGTCGTAGCGGGAGGTCCAGGCGGTGTCGGAGTTCTCGACGCGCAGCCACTCGTCGCGGCAGATGAAGTGCATGTCGCGGTTCCGACCGAGCGCGCCCGGCAGCAGCCCGGCCTCGCACAGGATCTGGAAGCCGTTGCAGATGCCGAGGACGGGCATGCCACCCTTCGCGGCGGAGATGACCTCGCCCATGACGGGGGCCATCGAGGCGATGGCGCCGCAGCGCAGGTAGTCACCGTAGGAGAAGCCGCCGGGAACCACCACGGCGTCGACGCCCTTGAGGTCGGCGTCGGCGTGCCAGAGGGAGACGGCTTCGGCGCCGGAGCGGGTCACGGCGCGGGCTGCGTCTAGATCGTCGAGGGTGCCGGGGAAGGTGATGACCCCGATCCGGGCGCTCACGCCAGGACCTCGGTGCGAATGACCTTCCAGTCCTCGATCACGGTGTTGGCGAGCAGCGACTCGGCGATCTCCTCGAGCTGCGCGTCGGTCACATCATCCGACACCTCGAGCTCGAACCGCTTGCCCTGGCGAACGTCGGTGACGCCGCCGTGGCCGAGGCGCCCGAGCGCGCGGTGGATGGCCTGTCCCTGCGGATCGAGGATCTCTGCCTTGGGCATGACTTCGACGACTACTCGGGCCACGGTGGGAACTCCTCGTTCGGGCTGGTAAACGGCACGGTCCCGGCCAGGCCGGGGCTCGGGGTCGATCCTACCCGCCGAGGCGCACGCAGCCCGAACGGCCGAGGCGGAACCGAACTTCGGAACTGAATTTCAGGCGGCGCCGACCAGCGCGACGGCCGGCCATTCGTAGCGGGTGGCGCGGGCGCCGTGCTCGCCGGTGACCTGGTCCACGGCATCGAGCAGCGCCGAGCGCGGTGTGTTGCGGCGCAGGTGCTTGGCGGCGACGTTGAGGCGCACGAGCCCTCCCCCGGCGGCGGT
>NZ_JAALDM010000090.1 GCF_014144865.1 Dietzia aerolata
CGCCCTCCGCCAGCGGTCCTGCGCCGCCGGGGCCTCGCGGACGAACCGCGCGAGCAGCGCGGCCAGCCGCTTCTGGAGCTCGGCGGCGCGGGCCGGATCCACCTTGCGGTGGTGCACCCCGGTCTGGGAGGCGTCGGTCACGTACACCTCGTCGAACAGCGCCACATGCCACCAGGCGGCGTCCTCGTACGGGATCGCCACGACCCCCCGGCGCTGCCGGCCGAGCTTCTGCACGAGCAGCCGCTTGGCCAGCACCTGGTCCTCGCGGTCCTCGCGCGGGATACCGACCTTGCGCTCCACCGTGATACCGGCCGGCAGCGCCTCCACGCCCAGCTTGGCGGTCTCCGGGTACCCCGCGCGCTCCTCGCGAATCGCCGCCAGCGCACGCTGGCCACCGTCCCCGACACCGAACGCGCCGTCGGGACCATCGAGGAACGCCTCGATGCCCCGCAGCCGCGTGGCCGCCAACCCGTACTGCATGGCCGCGACCGCGCGGAGGACGGTGCGCGCCAGGTTCTTGGCCATGTCCTTCGGGTCGATGCCCTGCCGGATCGAGGCCGTGACCAGTGAGTTCCGCTGTGAGAAGAACTGGCCGAAGTCGTCGCCGTCCTTCCAGTAGAAGTCGGCGTGCCACACGGCCGCGCCCTGGAGCGTGCACGTGGGCATCCCGGCCTGACGGCAGCGCAACCCGTATTCGATGTCGTCCCACTGGAAGAAGTACGGCATCGGCAGGCCGACCTTCTCCACGGCCTCACCGGGGATGAGGCAGGACCACCAGGCGTTGTACTCGGCGTCGATCCGCCGCTCCTGCAGGTTCTCCACCACCGACTCGTCGCGCAACGCGAACTCGTCCGCATCCAGGCCGCCCTTGAGCTCGGCAAGAGCCGTGCGCTCGGCGGAGACCAGCAGGTAGTCCGGGTTGTACAGGTACAGCATCTGCGCACCCACAAGCATCGGCTCGCGCGTCACGGCGGCAAAAGCGAAAAGTCGCAGCACGGTCTCCGGCTCGACCCGCACGTCGTCGTCCATGAGCAGCACGTCCACCGGGCCGGGCGCCCCGGGCGCGGTGGCCTCGAACATCCCGCGGCTGAACCCGCCGGCCCCGCCGAGGTTCGGCTGGCGCAGGTAGTGTAGCCGGTCGCCGAACTCGTCGGCGGCGTGCGCGAACTCCTCCCGGGTCTCGACCAGATCCGTGCCCTGATCGGTCACATAGAGGTCGTCGATGAGATCGGCGACCAGGGGATCGGACGCCAGCGAGTCGACGGTCGCCGCGCAATCGTCAGCACGGTTGAACGTGCAGATGGCCACGGCCGCGCGACGGACCGGCCTCGTCGTCGTCGTCGCCCATTCCACCTCCGACACGGTGGCGGCGGCGTCCACGGCGTGCACCTCCAACCACATCGCGCCACCGTCGGTGAAGGTGTCGACGGGCACGTGCAGCACCGCCATGCCGTCACCGTCGTGGTGGACCAGGTCCACCGTCCGCACGTGGGACCCGATGTCGGAGGCGCGGACCAGCACGTCCACCCGCCCGGCCGACTCGATCGACACCCGCACCATCAGGTCGGTGACGTGGGTCCACCGCTGCCAGTACGAGGCCTCGAACCGGCCGAAGTAGGTGTTGGTGTCCACGATCGCGCCGGCCTCGAGGTGCACCTCGCCGCGGGAACGGCGGGCCACGCCGCGGGTGAGGCGCGAGTACAGGTCGTCATTGACCCACTTGCGCGGACCCGAGAACAGGGTCCGCTGGAGGAGGAGATCGCGCTCGGCGCCGGGGCCGGTGTCGGTGTCGGCACCTGCGGTGGTCACGGTGGTGGCGTCCATGTGGGCGTTGCGCTCCTGATGATCGGTTATCCGGTGCCGCCCAGGGTAGTCGCCGGGGCGGTCGGGGCCGCCTCGACGATCGGTGAGTCGGTGTTCGGCGGCTGTTCGGGCGGGGTCATCGGGGGGATGCCGGGTGGCGGGATCAGCGGCGGATGGTCCGCGTCCACGGGCAGCACTTCGTAGAGGATCGCGCCGGAGTTCTCCGCGACCGGCCGCAGGTACGGGTTGTACTGCAGTCCGATGAACCCTCCCGGCCTGCCCGGACCTCCGACAGACTTCGTGCCCACGATGACCCAGCGCACGTCCTGCCGCTGCACCTCGTGCGTGATCGAGGGGTCGAACCCGTATCGGTTGATCGAGGTGTAGAGGGCCATGCGGTCTCCGCCTACCTGCGCCACCGGATCGTCGGACAGCGGCGACGGGAACATCACCGGCACGCTGTGCAACGCGTAGACCCACGTGGTGCCGTCGAACGGGTCGTTGAGCACCACGCCGCCGTCGTACAGTTCGCCGAGCTCGTCCAGCACGATGCGCTCCTCCGCGGTGACCGCCGGACCGGCCCCATAGCCCCAGATCCGCACCTCGTGCACCAGGAGAGCCTGCCCGGATGCCACCGCCACCAGGCACACCACCGCGAGCACCACACCGGCCCGCGCTGCCGTCCCACGCCCCGAACCCCGAGGGATCAGTGCACGAACCCCCGCCCCGGCCAGTACCACCGTCGGCACCGCGAGCAATGCCGCGAACCGATACATGTCGTCCCACCAATAGCCGGTGAACATCCGTACCCAGTCGCCTTGGAACCCCGCGGACAGCACGTACAGGACCCCGAAGACCACCAGCGCCCACACGATGGCGGCGAGGGGCCGCCGCCATTGCCGGACCGCCACCGCCGCGACCAGGCCGGCGACCATCAGCACCGTCATCCCGACGGACGACACCGCAGACGGCCCGTGGTCGAACGCGGTGACCACCGCTCCCGCGACCCCCATATGGCGCGGCCAGGAGAAGTCCGCTGCACCGTCACCCACCCCCGCCGCCAGCACGCTCAGGGTCCACGCCGCATACGCCCCCGCCGGCAGTGCCGCCAGCACGAATCCACCCAGAACCGTCAGTCGCGGCCGCAGTCCCGGCGCGACCACCAGACCGGCCATGGCCTGCCCGGCCACCACGATCGCCGCAGCCAGCGCCACGGATGGATGCACCGACCATGCGCCCGCCGTGCCCACGCCGAGCAACAACGCCGGCACCACCACGTCGGCCCCCGCCGTCTCCTGC
>NZ_JAALDM010000091.1 GCF_014144865.1 Dietzia aerolata
CGGCGCCGGCGCCGCGGCAGTGGTGGCGATCGTCGTGCTTTCGGTGTGGATGCTCGGGGCGCTCAGCGGCAATCAGAATGACACGCCCCTGTCGCAGCAACTCGACGCCATCGAACGCGCCGCGCAGGCCAGCCGGTCCTCCGAGGCCGCGGCTCCCACCACGGCCGAGGAGGGTTCCGGCGACGGGGCGAACTCCGGCGACGAGGACGCCTCTGAGGAGGACGCGCCCGCCGTGAGCCCGCTGTCCGTGTCGACCGTCACGTCGTGGCAGCCGGACTCGTCGAACGGCAATGCCGAGAACAGCGCGAGCGCGCCCAACGTCATCGACGGTGATCCGTCCACCTCGTGGTCGACCGACACGTATCGCGACCAGTTCGGCAGTGGACCGGGGGCGTACAAGCCCGGCATCGGCCTGATGTTCACCCTCGAGGATCCGGGTCAGGTCCGGGAGGTCGAGATCGCCGCCGACGCCGACATCCGGTTCGAGATCCGAGCATCCGACAGCGCCTCGCCATCCTCACTCGACGACACCACTCGCCTGCGCACCGGAACCGTCGAGGACGGGACCGCGACGGTGAGGATCGACGATGCCGACGAGGCCGAGTACATCCTCGTGTGGATCACCCGGCTCGGCTCCGTCGGACCCCAGGCCTACGAGGCGAGCATCAGCGAGGTCGAGCTCCTCGGCTGAGCCGCCGCCCGGCCCCGGCCGTATCCCCCGGCGCGAATGTCGCCGGGGCCGCCGGCACGGTGATCTTCAGCAAGGTGACCACCGGAAAGGTGACCACCCCACTGGCGGTGAGGTCGCATTAACGTGACCTGCGTGAACACCGGTTCCGCCGTCGCTCCCGCCGCTCCTGCCGCTTCGTCCGCTCCCGTCGCCTCCGCCGCGCGCGCCGACCACCCTGACCGCGCCGACCGCACGCCGCTGACCGCCGAGTCACCACTGACCGACGCGGAGCTCCTCGACGCGCACGTCGCCGGCGACCCGAACGCGTTCTCCGCCCTGGTCCGCCGCCACTACGACTACCTGTGGCGCCTGGCGATCCGGACCTCGTTCAATCGCGAGGACGCGGCCGAGGCGTTGCAGGAAGCGCTCGTGTCCGCCTACCGACGAGCCGAGTCCTTCCGGCATGCATGCCCGGTCCAGGGATGGCTGTACCGCATCGTGGTGAATGCCTGCCTCGACAAGATGCGGGCCCAGCGCCTGCGCACCCACAGCCAGCTCACGCCGACACTGCACGAGCGCGTCTCACTGCGTGATCATTTCCATCAGGATCCCGCGTACGCGATCATCGTCGCCGAAGCACTCTCCGAGCTGCCGGGGGACCAGCGTGACGCCGTCGTCGTCGTCGACATGCTGCGCTGCTCCGTCGCCGAGGCGAGCCATCTCCTCAACGTCCCTCCCGGGACCATCAAGAGCCGCTGCTCGCGGGGACGCGCCAAGCTCAGCGTGCTCCTCGAGGGTGTGTCGGTCACCCACTGACCCGCCGCGCGCGCCCACCCACCGCGACTCTCCGCCCCTGGCGACCACCCCTGGCGGTGGCCACGGGAACAAGGCACACGCGGCGCGTGTTATGCCGGGTGGAGTTCAGACGCGGTGGTTCTGACAGGATTGTCCGACGACCGTGAGCCAGACCGCCGCCCGTGAAGGAGCCCGAAGAAGCAATGAGCGACACCATCCACGACGTGATCATCGTCGGATCCGGCCCCGCCGGCTACACCGCAGCCATTTACTCCGCGCGCGCCGAGCTCAAGCCGCTGGTGTTCGAGGGATCCCAGTTCGGCGGGGCGCTCATGACCACCACCGATGTCGAGAACTTCCCCGGCTTCGCCGAGGGCATGATGGGCCCCGACCTCATGATGCAGATGCGGGAGCAGGCCGAGCGGTTCGGTGCCGACCTGCGCATGGAGGACGTGACCTCCATGGACTTGGCCGGCGACGTCAAGGTCGTGCGCGTCGGTGAGGACGAGCACAAGGCCCGCGCCGTGATCCTCGCGATGGGTGCGGCCGCGCGCTACCTCGGCATCCCGGGGGAGCAGGAGTACCTGGGCCGTGGTGTAAGCTCCTGTGCCACCTGCGACGGCTTCTTCTTCCGCGACAAGCCGATCGTCGTGGTCGGTGGCGGCGACTCCGCGATGGAGGAGGCCACCTTCCTCACCAAGTTCGGCTCGTCGGTGACCATCGTGCATCGCCGCGAGGAGTTCCGCGCCTCCAAGATCATGCTCGAGCGTGCCCGCGAGAACGAGAAGATCAACTTCATCCTCAACACGGCCGTCGACGAGGTCGTCGCCGGCGACAACGGTTCCGTGGAGAAGCTGAAGCTGCGCAATACCGTCACTGCTGAGACCAGTGAGCTCGAGACCGCCGCGATGTTCGTGGCCATCGGCCACGATCCCCGCTCTGAACTGATCCGCGACCAGGTCGAGGTGGATGCGGACGGCTACGTTCTGACCGGCCAGACCACTGCCACCTCCATTCCCGGCGTCTTCGCGTGTGGCGACCTCGTCGACCACCGCTACCGTCAGGCCATCACCGCCGCCGGCTCCGGCTGCTCCGCATCCATCGATGCCGAGCGCTGGCTCGCCGAGCAGGCCTGACCTCCCCGCCACCAGAAGGAAAGGACCGCCACCATGGCCACCACCCCCAACATCGTCGACGTGACCGAGTCGGATTTCGCCGATTCGGTACTCACCGCCAGCGGCTCCAAGCCCGTGCTGGTGGACTTCTGGGCCACATGGTGCCGCCCGTGCACCATGATGGCGCCCGTCCTCGACGAACTCGCCGGCTCCGAGTCGGACAAGCTCACGGTCGCCAAGGTGGACGTGGAGGCCAACCAGGAGCTGGCAGCGGAGTACCAGATCACCGCGATTCCCGCGCTCCTCCTGTTCTCCGAGGGCAAGGTCGTCAAGCGCATCACCGGTGCCAAGTCCAAGTCCGCCCTGCGTACCGAACTGGGCGACATCCTGGGATCCTGACCACGGCACGGCCCGTATCCGGGCAGTTCTCCGGGCCGCACCGGCCGGGTACACACCCGGCCGGTGCGGCCCCGGCATATGTAGGGCTGAGCAGGTAAGTTCGTCCTGGTACCGATCAGTGAATGTGTAGGAGGAACTCCATGGCGTGGCGACGTGGCGACCGTGGACCCGAAGTGGCCGCTATCCGGGCCACTCTCGCGGGCATGGGTCTTCTCCACAAGATTGATTCAGTCGGTGTGACCGAGCCCGAGACCGGCTCAGTTCTCGCCCGCACTGATGCCGTGTTCGACGCTGACCTCGAAACCGCCGTTCTGACCTTCCAGCAGGCGCGTGGGCTGATTTCTGACGGGATCGTGGGTGCGGCCACCCAAGCGGCCTTGAACGACGCCACGCATTCTCTGGGCACCCGCGATCTCAGCTACATCGTGTCCAAGCCCATGGCCGGCGATGACGTGGCGCAGTTGCAGCAGCGACTGGGTGAACTCGGCTTTTATGCCGGCCCGGTGGACGGAACGTTTGGCGCACTCACTCACGGTGCCGTGACCGATTTCCAACGGGATTGTGGCTTGTCCGCAGATGGCGTGGTGGAGTCCGAAACCCTGGCCACCCTCGGACGATTCTCGACTCTGTTCAAGGGCGGCGACGTGGCGTCCCTGGTCGAGAAGGAGCGGGTGCGGACGTCCGGACCCATGCTCGCCGGCAAGCGCATCGTTCTTGACCCCGGCCCAAGCGGTTCCGAGAACCCGATTCGCATCGAGACTCCGTACGGCACCATCACCGACGCAGAATTGCTGTGGGACATCACGCGACGGTTGTCGGAGCGGATGAACCAGGCAGGCGTCGAAGTCTTCCTCTCCCGCCCCGAGGCGATGATCCCCACCGATCCCGAGCGTGCTGAGATCGCGAACGCCTTCAATGCCGACCTCGTCATCTCGCTTCGGCTGGACCGCCACCACAGCACTGTCGGCAATGGTGTTGCCACGTTCTACTTCGGTAACTCACTCGGCTCTGAGTCGATGCTCGGTGAGGCACTGTCCGGATTCGTTCAGCGTGAGATCGTGAGTCGAACCGACCTGCGTGACTGCCGCACTCACGGCCGCAGCTGGCCGTTGCTGCGGATGACCCGGATGCCTTCCATCCAGCTCTATCTCGGCTACGCCAACAGCGCCGGAGACCTCGAGATCCTGGGCAACCGCTCCGAGCAGGACACCATTATCGATTCGATTCTCGTGGGGGTTAAGCGCCTCTATCTCCTGGACGAGGACGATCATCCAACCGGCTCGATGTCGGTTGACGACCTCATCTCGTACGAGCAGGAGCAACTGGACTGAGCGTCCAGCATGTCGACTCGATGTGGCTTCACGGTTCATAGCCGCGGCCAAAGGCCTGATCTCGCGACGCCACGAGTTCGGCGACCGTGTCGCTCTGTCGATTACCGCCACCCGGCTTACTCGACAAATTAATGCGGCCCAATGTCACTAGCTGTCGTCGGTGTACCGGGTTCTGGTAGTGGTTCAGTCCGCGATCGGTTAGCGGCTTCTCCGCAGATGCCTCCAGCAAGAGGCTCAGGTTTCCATCGGCAGCAATGACGCACCATGTTGTGGGCCTCGATCAGACTGATCGCGCAGCACGCTGTTCGGTGATGCGCTGCGGATGTTTCACGTGGAACATCCTTCATCTGTGATGAACGGCTGTCTCGGTGTGCCCGACTACTGCGGCACGCTGTTGATTCGGCGCCGCCTCATTCTGGATACGCAAACATTGCTGATAGCGACCTCTGCCCGTTTCCCAGGAGATCGGGCTGTGGAAACCCGGCCAGACATCAAGACCTGAGATTCGGATGCATCGCTGAGGCGCCGGAGAGTACCCCAAGTTCACGAGAGAAGATTCCGCGCTCTGCGAACAGTTTATCCAGAGCCCGTTCGACGTCGGCCTTCCACTGATGTTCGCTGTCGATCTCTAGTCGAAGCCGAGGATAGGTCTCATGTTGCGCAACCACGTTAAACCCGTGTTCCAGTAGCAGAGCTGCCGGCGCCACGCAGGAGTCCGCGCCGCAACCGTCACGTGACGTTTCAGCCCGTGAGTGTCCGTTCATGAGCCCAAAGGCCTCAATCGCCTTGATTCCCCGGCTTCTCAGGTCCACGATTGCGGAATCGAGCAACGAGGTCAGAACACCAGGCGGCGCGTCAGGTTCCGCCAATAAGCCGGCCAACAGAATCGCATCCGCGCCTACCGGGCCCGTAGGGAAGCACGCCGCACGCGGAACCATTCCCGGAGGAGCATAGAAAACCGACCCTGCTGGACGACGCCCGTCGCTTGCTATCTGCCCACACGCACCCCATTCGAGACTGACGTTCGAGATCCACGCCTCTTTCTCGAACTCAGGATCTCCCGGCGGAGCGGTCTCAACTAACCCATCCGTCTGCCAGTACACACAGCGGCGAGACCTTGGCCCAAGCTGGTCTACCGCAGAGAGTGTGAGTGTGCGGATCGAGATCATCGGGATGTACCGGAATTCCCTCCCTCAAGGAGGGCCAACACCCGTGCGAGGTCATCAGCGTCACCCACATCGATCGTGATTCGACCCTTACGCCGGCCCATTGATACTGACACCGTCGTCTCGAAACGATCTGACAGTCTGCCAGCCACAGCCTCTAACTCAGGGTCCCTTTGGCGGCCCTTGGGTTCTGGGCGCGGTTTCTTAGATGTATCGTCGCCCTCGCGGTTGGCAATCGTGACGATCTCCTCGGTCGCTCTGACAGAGAGACCCTCCGCCACGATCCGAGCTGCGAGCTCATCCTGTGCGGCCGCGCCTGACTCGAGACCGAGCAGCGCCCTCGCATGTCCTGCAGAGAGGACGCCTGCGGCTACCCTCCGCTGAACGGCCGTAGGTAGTTGAAGCAGTCGAATACTGTTGGTGATTGCTGGACGCGACCGTCCAATGCGGGAAGCCAACTCAGACTGCGTCACCTTGAACTCATCGAGAAGCTGTTGGTAGGCCGCGGCCTCTTCCAATGGGTTCAGCTGGACACGATGAATGTTCTCAAGAAGTGCGTCTCGGAGTAGGTCCTCGTCCTCGGTCTGCCGGACGATAGCCGGAATCGAGTCGAGCTCCGCCCGCTGGCTCGCCCGCCAGCGGCGCTCACCCATGATGAGCTGGTACCGGCCCTCATCGAGTTCGCGCACGACGATCGGCTGAAGGAGCCCGAACTCCTTAACGGAGTGGGACAGCTCGGCAAGTGCTTCCTCGTCGAAGTACGTCCGGGGCTGCTTGGGGTTTGGTTCGATCGCTGCTGGAGAGATCTCACGATAGACCGCACCCGGATCCACGAGTTCGCTGGTTTCACGTGAAACGTCCGTAGAATCCTGCGCCTCCGAAGCTTCCGGGCCCCCGGCGCGAATCGCCGATGCTGTCCTATTAGAAGCAGACTGGCCAGCGGACCGCGGTCGAGGGGGAGTGGTTCGAGGCCCGGTAGACCGCGGGCCGAGAATCAGATCCGCGGCATCGTTCCCGAGCCGAGGACCCTCCTCGGGGCCGGTCGGAATCAGAGCCGCGAGCCCGCGCCCAAGTCCACCCTTACGTTGCTGGCTCATCGATCGTCCTCCACGTGATTGTCCTCATTTCCGGCGGACGATGGGGCGACCATGTCTTCCGGCATTGTCGTTGACTCGTGTGGTTCGGCTTCATTACCAAAGGAAAGCCCGGAGCGGGTATTGAGTTCCTTTGCGGCGTCGAGGTAGGCGAGAGCACCACGTGAACCGGCATCGTACTGCAGGATGGTCATCCCGAATCCGGGAGCCTCGGACACCTTGACGCTGCGAGGAATCACCGTCTTGAGGACGCGATCCCCGAAGTGTCGTCGGACCTCACCCGCCACCTGTTCGGCCAGTTTCGTCCGTCCGTCATACATCGTCAGCATGATGGTCGATATGGCCAGGTCCGGATTCAGGTGCTGCTGGATCAGTTCGACGTTCCGGAGCAACTGTCCGACGCCTTCAAGTGCGTAGTACTCGCACTGGATAGGTATCAAGACCTCACTTGCCGCCACCATAGCGTTGACGGTGAGGAGCCCAAGCGAGGGCGGGCAGTCGATGAAGACGTAGTCGATTCCCAACGACGCCAGGTCGTCCTTGTTGAGTACCTCGGCAAGACGACGCTCGCGATAGTCGAGACCGACCAGTTCGATCTCGGAACCAGCGAGGTCGATAGTAGCGGGGATGCAGAACAAATGATCCGCGTGTGGACTCTTCTGAATGAGGTCCTCTACTGCGTACTCCCACATCAACAGCTCATAGCTCGAAGGAGTTCCCTCGCGATGATCCACACCCAGCGCCGTGCTCGCGTTGCCCTGGGGGTCCATATCGATAACCAGAACGCCGAGCCCCCGCAACGCCAGCGCCGAGGCCAGGTTCACTGTGGACGTGGTCTTGCCGACGCCGCCCTTCTGGTTGGCGATCGTAATGATCCGTGGTTCGGCTGGACGCGGTAAGGCCGGCGCATCGCCATGGAGGACCTCATTCGCCTGCCGTGCGGCAGCGAAGATCGGGGTCTCGTCGTCGGACATCCCTCACCTTTCAAGTCACAACTAGTCACGCATCACCGGGGGAGCGAGCACCGGAACAGTGTCTACGCGATCACGTCGACTCCAGTGTTTCACGTGAAACCGACATCGTATAAGTGCCAAGATCTAGTCTCATCCACGCCGCTTCCCGGAACCTCTGCTGCGGGAGCCCCGGCCCCCCATCCTAGACCCCAACGTCGCGATAACCAGTCTCGTCTCTTCGGCATCGGGAGCCGACACGATCTCGACATGGACGTCAGTGAACCCCAGTCGGCTTAGTGCCGCGGAATCACGGTCGACCTCTTCTGTCGCGGAGCTACCCTTCAATGCAACCATCCGCCCGCCGATACGGAGCAGGGGAGCGGACCACCCCGCGAGCTTCGCCAGGGGAGCGACAGCTCGGGATGTGACGACATCGGCGTTTCCGACTTCGGTGATGACCGTCTTCTCTTCGGCCCGCCCCCGCACAACGCGTACGTCGATTCCGAGCGACTCGATGATCTCCTCGAGGAAGTTAACTCGACGAAGCAACGGTTCAACCAACGTGATCTCGAGATCGGGTCTGGCGAGCGACAGGGGGATTCCGGGAAGCCCGGCCCCACTTCCGATATCTACAACAGACTCACCGTCAAAGATGTGGGACTTCGCTGCAGCGCTATTGAGAACATGTCGGTCCCACAACCGCGGACGCTCACGCGGTCCCATCAATCCACGTTCGAGCCCAGCCGTTGCGAGAAAGTCCACGTATCGGATAGCTAGGTCCGCTCGGTCTCCGAATACTTCACCAACCGCCGAGGGCGGAGGAGGGATAGTCTCAGTGTCGCGTGTCGCTGGAGCCGTGTTGTCACGTGACGCTTTGTCGTCCGTGTGATCGTTCATCGGGAAAGCACCTCAATTTATGATCGGAGCGGTAGGGTTTCACGTGAAACCCCACAGGGAATTACACAGCTGTGACTAACGAGCACGTAGTTCTCCACAGGCTGCTGCTCATCAAATGAACAAGGGGTGCGGGAAAGCATCCCGCACCCCTGCACTGCCATCGTAAATCGTTAGGCCGGAAGAACTACGACCCGCCGATTGGGCTCAGCGCCGGTCGAATCCGAGGCGACGCCATCTACCTCCGCAATCGCATCATGAATGATCTTGCGTTCGAATGGCGTCATCGGATCCATTTCCTCGGACTCACCAGATTCGAGTACCCGCTTCGCGACCACACGTCCCGCCTCCGACAACGCCTCACGCTTGTTCGCGCGCCAGCCAGCGATATCCAACATCAGTCGGCTGCGGTCACCGAGCTCCTGCTGTACCGCCAAACGAGTCAGCTCCTGCAGCGCATCGAGTACGGAACCATCAGAGCCGACGAGAGTATCCAGGTCCCCGCCGCCGTCGATGCTGACACTCGCCCGGTCACCGTCGACATCTAAATCGATGTCGCCGTCGAAGTCCAAGATGTCGAGAAGCTGTTCAAGGTAATCGCCGGCGACCTCTCCCTCCTCGACCAATCGCTCTTCGGACACCTCGATATTTCGCTTAGACATTGACCTGCCTCCGTCATGACCGCCGATCGTCGCGCCAGCGCCGGGCGACGAATAACTACCCCAAGTATGGGACAAGGTCCCCGACGCCGGAGCATCGGGGACCTTGTCAGTGTGCGCCAGCGGACTGGCGTCAGCGCTTCTTCTTCTTTTTCTTCTTGCTCTGGGGTTTGGAGGAACCCTTCTGGGCCGGTCTACTCCGTTGACCGCCAGGCGGGGACGGTTTCTGACCGGGGCGTGGCGCAGCGCCCGGCTTTGGCACAGCGTCTCCGGAACTGGCGGATTGAGACGCCGTCTCGTCACCGAGAACCGACTCACCGGTGTCCGTACCGGCGCCCACGGATTCGTCGACGGTAGCGACCGCGGAAGCCGCCGTCGACGTCGACGCCCCGCCCTTACCGGTAGGGGATTGACCCCGTTGCTTCTTCGGGTTGACGGGCTTCACGCCAACCTTCGGAGCAAGTGCCTTCTGCTCTTCCCGACGGGCCAACGCGGCAACATCGTCTTCCTTCGCCATCTTCTCGTAGAGGAAGTACTGCTGTCCGACCGTCCACAGGTTATTGGTGACCATGTAGACGAGAATCGCCATCGGCCAGAAGGCACCAGTGACCAGAATGCCGATGGGGAAGGCCCACAGCATCAGCTGGTTCATGATCTTTGCTTGCGGATTAGACGCAGCCGCGGGGGACTGATGGGACAGTGAGACCCGAGCGTTCAAGTGTGTGGTCACTGCGGAGACGATCATCAATGGGACCGCGACGACGATGATGTTCCAACGCTCGAAATCAAGCGCAGCCCCCGGGTCGACGAACGCCTGGAACTGCTCGACGGGCTGCGAAATGAACGACGACAACGGAGCACCGAACAACCGGGCGTCCAGGAAGCTCTGGACCTCATCCGCGTTGAACACGTAGTTCCCGGTGTTGCGGGTTTCCTCTGCGGTCATACCGAGCTGACCGAACGCCTCGCCCATTCGATTGAAGGACCTCAGGACGTGGAACAGACCCAGGAAGACCGGAATCTGGATGAACATCGGCAGGCAGCCGAGTAGGGGATTGAACCCCTCCTGCTTCTGCAGCTTGCGTGTCTCGACAGCGAGTTTTTCACGGTCGTTCTTATAGCGCTTCTGCAACTCCTTCATCTTGGGCTGCATCTCCTGCATCTTGCGGGAGAAGCGGATCTGTTTGGCCGCCGGCCAGAACAGCATCAGACGCAGCGTCACGACGAGGAAGATCACCGACAGCGCCCAGATGATGCCGCTGGAATCTGGATCATTGACCCACGGCAGCAGACCGCCGAGGAAGGCGAAGATCTTGTGCCAGAACCAAAGGATCCCGGAGATCGGGTAATAGACCAGAGGGTCCGTGATGAACGACATGGGTGGAAAAGTCCTAGCTACGTTCGGAAGAAGTGGATTGCTCGTGCGGCGGCGAGCCAGAGTCGGGTGCCCGGGGTTCTGGTACTGGATCCCACCCGCCTGGTGTCCAGGGCCCGCAACGCAGAAGACGCCACACGGACAACCATGAGCCGTACCAGGCACCGTGCAGCTTCACCGCTTCCACGGCATAACTACTGCAACTCGGTTCGAAGCGACAGCTCGGCGGGGTCAGCGGGGAGATGCCCTTCTGGTAGAAGTCCAGCATCCACAAAAGGACCCGGGAGATAGGTCCGGGACGAGATTCGGTCATGACCGGGTCCCCCTCGCTCGCGATGAGGCGGCCTCCAGCGCAGACCTCAGATCTGACGCCAGTTCATCATGGGTGGCCGTAGCCGACGCGGGGTTCGCTCGGATGACCACCATGAACTCGGGAGCAAGCTCGCCGACTACATCGGCCGCGATATGACGAAGCCGTCGGCTGACGCGGTGACGGGTCACCGAGTCGCCGACGGCCTTGCTCACAATCAGCCCGAAACGCGGGCCGCCCACGCGGATCATCGAAGAATCCACGTGGGCGTGCACGACGATGGTGCGGCGGCCCTTCCTGGCACCCTTGCGAACCACCGTCGCGAAATCCGCCGAACGATGGAGCCGGTGCCGACCGGGAAGCACGCGCCGCCCCGGTTTAGATCAGGCCGTCAACGACGAACGGCCCTTGCGACGCCGGGCCGAGACGATGCCGCGGCCGGCACGGGTCCGCATACGCAGACGGAATCCGTGCACCTTGGCACGACGACGGTTGTTCGGCTGGTAGGTCCGCTTGCCCTTGGCCATGGTTGGCTCCTCACATGAAGTCGGCACCGTTGCCGGCACGCGATCGAGTTCGAGACGTCGTCGAAACACCACTGACGGCGGCACCACGACGCGCCGCACGCCCCACAGGCGCGCGACAGACTGTTCAAGATTACGCGTACAGGGGGCTTGTCACCAAACCGTGTAATCACATTTGTCTCTCGCGTACCACTTCGCAGGACATCGCGACATACCTTCGGCCATGATGCTTGACTTCCTCCCTCCAGTTGATATTGAGGGTTGCCCTCTCGTTCACAGTGTTGTTACCGTCGTTCATCAACGAGCCCTACAGGGCCGAGCAAACTTGAACACCGCGACCCAGTTCCCTCACCACTGTCCGTCCGCACCTGACCGAGGCCCACAGGAGTGGTCTGTCTTCCCACAGGTGTGGACAAACGTGTGGATATCCCAGTGGACCTGGGTTCATAGCTGTGGATAGAGTGTGGTTCCTGCGAGAACCCGCACCGGATGGAATGACGCCGACACCGAACGAGAGGAGACCGCGCACCGTGTCTCCCGAGCTCGAACACGTGTGGAGCGCTGTCCTCGATCGACTTACCGATCCGGAGCTCGCAAGCGACGACAATCCCGTGCTTTCCCGCCAGCAACAGGCGTGGCTTCGTCTGGTCCAGCCAATAGCCGTCGTCAACGGCTTCGCCATGCTTGCCGCACCATCCGCGTTCGCCAGGGACAACATCGAATCCGTCCTGCGCGGACCCATCACCCGTGCCCTGAGCACCCAACTCGGCGAGCCGGTCGACCTCGCAGTGAAGGTAGATACCTCGCTCGCCGGCGCCCAGGCACAGACAGACGATTCCGACGCCGAGGGGATCGACGTCGACGAGATCCATCGAGCGGAAGCCCAAGATCAGGAAGAGCCGTCGACTCCGCGACCGGCCCGAATGACCGAGGAGCAGATCGCTGCCGAGAGGCTTCTTCACGGGAGCGATCGAGACGAGGCGCTGTCCGCGACTACCGCACCCGGCCTCAATGAGCGCTACACCTTCAGTGCATTCGTCCAGGGCAACTCGAACCGCTTCGCACGCGCCGCGGCTCTTGCAGTCGCCGAAGCTCCCGCGCGTGCCTACAACCCCCTGTTCATCTGGGGGGAATCCGGTCTGGGCAAGACCCACCTGCTGCACGCCATCGGTCACTATTCACTGCGGATGTACTCCGAGCAGAAGGTCAAGTACGTCTCGACCGAAGAGTTCACGAACGACTTCATCAACTCCGTCCGCGACGGACGCCAGAACATGTTCAAGAAGAGGTACCGCGAGGCGGACATTCTCCTGGTGGATGACATCCAGTTCCTGATCGGCAAGGAACAGGTGCAGGAGGAGTTCTTCCACACCTTCAATACGATCCATAACGCGCAAAAGCAGATCGTCATCTCCTCCGACCGGCCGCCCAAGCAGCTCCAACCGCTCGAGGACCGTCTCCGGACCCGTTTCGAGTGGGGTCTGATCACGGACATCCAGCCGCCAGAGCTCGAGACGCGCATAGCGATTCTCGACAAGAAGGCCAAGATCGAAGGCTATGAGGTGCCGCGCGGGGTGCTCGAGCTCATCGCGACCCGCGTCCAGCGCAATATCCGTGAGCTCGAGGGTGCGCTGATCCGGGTCGTCGCCTTTGCCTCGCTGAACGGGCACAATATCGATGTCCCGCTCGCGGAGATCGTGCTCCGCGACGTTGTCTCAGACGACGACTCGCTGCAGATCTCAGCAGCGACCATCATGGCCGTCACCGCTGAGTTCTTCTCGACCAGCATTGATGAGCTGTGCGGCTCGTCCAAGACCCGCTCCCTGTCCCGGGCTCGCCAGATCGCGATGTACCTGTGCCGGGAGCTCACCGACCTGTCGCTTCCGAAGATCGGCGTGACGTTCGGCGGTAAGGACCACACGACGGTCATGTACGCCCAGCGCAAGATTCTCAAGGAAATCAAGGACGATCGGCGGACCTACGACCAGATCCAGGAACTGACTGCTCGCATCCGCGAACGCTCGCGCGCCATGTGACGCCTATGTGAGAAGAGATTTTTAGATAACCTCGATCTCACATGCTCCGCGTGGATCAACCCACGCCCGTTTTTTACGAAAAGGGGGAAGGAGCGTCTTGGCCGAGCAGTCGGGCTTCATGACGCCCCGATACCGATATGGTCATGGCTGATCGTCCAGAGGTCCAGACCGCGACACCGGCAGTCGCCGCCATCACGATGATGGGACTGGGTCAGAACCTGCTCACCGGACTCGCGAGGGTTCCGTTCGTCAAACCGTGGCAGGGCCCCGGCAATGTAGTGCATAACCTGGGACAGTCCGTCACCCGGCAGACCATCCGATCATTCATGGGCTACTCACTCGGTCTGCCGATTGAGGAGTTCCGCTCCATGGAGCAGGTGATCGACGGACTGTGTGGCGTCGTCATGCCGCCGTACGTCCGCGGGATGGACGGGGTGAAGATCACCCAGGAGGTCATCGGCGGGGTCCCCGGCCTGTGGTGCCGCCGCGCGTCCTCGAAGAACAACCCCCAGCGCGTCGAGGGCACGATCCTCTACCTGCACGGCGGTGGGTACATCGGTACGTCTCCGATGATGTACGCCGCGTTCGCCTCCGCGATCGCCAAGCAGACCGGTTGTGACATCTTCATCGCCGACTACCGTATGGCCCCGGAGTTCCCGTTCCCCGCAGGTGTCCTCGATGCCGCGAGTGTCTACACCGCTCTCCTGGACCAAGGGGTCAAGGCCGAGAACCTCATCATCGCCGGCGATTCGGGTGGGGGCGGACTGGCCGCCTCGCTCATCTCCCATCTGCACGCCACCGATGTGCAGATGCCGGCCGCGCTCGCACTGTTCTCGCCCGAAACAGACCTTGAACTGGATCAGCCGTCGGTCTCGGAGAACGCACAGTACGACATCCTGCCGTGGAACGTCCCCACGGCGCCCTATCTGCAGGGAATCGCCCCGGGTGATCCATTGGTCTCGACCGTCAACGCGGCTCTGAGCCCCGACTGGTTCCCGCCGACGTTCGTCACCTCTGGTGGCAACGAGATGTTCCGGGACGGGATCCGCATCCTCGTCGGCAACTTGAGCGATGCCGGCATCGAGGTCCACGCGATCGAGGCGGAGGGGATGTTCCACGTGTTCCCGATCCTCATGCCGTGGCTCGACGTGTCCCGCCAGGTCTTCACGGAACTCGATGAGTTCGTGGACACCCACGTCCGTTCGCGTCATTTCATCGACATCGGCGCGTTCGAAGGTTGATCTCCCGCGTCACAAATCTCCCGAGTTGTTTCACAAACCACATCGTTCACAGCTGTGGACAGAGATGTGGAATCTTGTGGACCGACGGTGGACAGAGCGTGGACGGAGTCTTGTGATTCCACCGGGGACCGGAACCAAATCACAAGAATCAACACGTACGTCCACACGGTGAAATCGCGTGGGACCTGTAATAACAAGCTGTGGCTCACAATTTCACAGGACCTACTACTACCTCTTATTTCTCTAGATAGTTCTTGTAAGAAGTAGGGATGTGGAACGGCGAGCCTGCTTGACCGGATTACACCCCGGACGTGTCCCCATGTCGGACCGAGCGGTTACTCTCATGGAGACGTCTCGACGCCCCGCGCCGAGATGCGACACAAGACAGCCGCACAACCCCACCCGCCCAGATACCCGTCAGCGGTATCCGGCCTGCCTGAAAGAGGTCATCGATGGAGATCACGGATCCGACGTTCCGCGTCACCCGCGAGGACTTTGCGGATTCCGTGGCCTGGGTGGCGCGAACGCTGCCCTCGCGTCCGTCGGTGCCGATCCTCGGCGGCGTGCTGCTCGAGGCGGATTCCGGATTGACGATCTCGGGGTTCGACTACGAAACCTCGGCCCAGGTGTCGGTTCCCGCCGAGGTCACCGAGCCGGGCAGCACGCTGGTGTCCGGCCGGCTGTTGGCCGATATTGCCCGGGCGTTGCCGGACCGGCCGGTCGAGGTGTCGGTGACCGCGCAGAAGATGTACATCACCTGCGGATCGGCCAAGTTCACGTTGCCGACCATGCCGGTCGAGGACTACCCGCAGTTGCCGACCATGCCGGAGGTCACCGGATCCGCGCAGGTCGACGCGTTTTCGGAAGCCGTCTCGCAGGTGGTCGTCGCGGCCGGCAAGGATGACACCCTGCCGATGCTGACGGGCATCCGGATGGAGATCGAGGGGCCGCGGGTCACGCTCATCGCCACCGACCGCTTCCGGCTCGCGATCCGCGAGTTCGAGTGGGAGCCAGCTCGCGACGATGTCGCGGTGGAGGTGCTCATCCCGGCCAAGGCGCTGTCGGAGGTGTCGCGTTCGGCGGCCGCCGGTGGGCGTGTGGATCTGAGTCTGGGCGCCGGTGCGGAGGTCGGCGCCGAGGGGATCCTTGGCGTGTTGGTCTCCGGTCAGCGCACCACCACGCGCCTGCTCGACGCGGAGTTCCCCAAGGTTCGTCAGCTCCTTCCGCCGCAGCACAACTCGATAGCCGTGGTGGAGGTGGCCGCTCTCGCGGAGGCCATCAAGCGTGTGGCCCTGGTCGCGGACCGCGGTGTCCAGGTCCGGCTCGCCTTCAGCGAAGGCGAGGTGGCGCTGTCCGCCGGCGGTGACGATGCGGCACAGGCAAACGAAACCCTGCCGGTCGACTTCGTCGGCGAACCGCTGACCATCGCCTTCAACCCGGGGTACCTCCTCGACGGCCTGAGCAGCGTCCACTCCTCGCGGGTGGCGTTCGGATTCACCCTGCCCAGCCGGCCCGCCGTGCTGCGCCCCGCCCCCGAGACCCTGCCGGAGCCCGGTGCCGACGGCGCGATCGAGCCGATCGACTCGGACCACACCTACCTCCTCATGCCCGTGCGCCTGCCGGGCTGATGTCAGCCGCGAGACGGCATGCACCTTCGGCACCTCAGACTTCTGGATTTTCGCTCCTGGCCGCTACTTGAACTCGAGCTCGACCCGGGGGTCACGACCCTGATCGGTCGGAACGGGCACGGGAAGACCAACGTCCTCGAGGCGGTCGCCGTCCTGGCCACGCTGCGCAGTCACCGCGTGGCCGGCGACGCCCCGATGATCCGGTCCGGCGCGGAGACCGCCCTGGTCGGAGCGCTGGCCCACAATTCCGGCCGGGAGCTCACCGTGGAGCTCGCGCTCAACTCCGGCAAAGCCAACCGCGCGCGGCTCAACACCTCCCCGTGTCGGCGCCTCGGCGACATTCTCGGCGTGGTCCAGTCCGTGCTCTTCGCCCCCGAGGATCTCGCGCTCGTGAGGGGCGAGCCGGCCGAGCGTCGGCGATTGCTGGACGAGTTGATGTCCCAGCGCCGCCCGGCACTCGGCGGCGACCTCGCCGACTACGCGTCCGTGCTGCGTCAGCGCACCGCTCTTCTCAAATCGGCGTCGGGTGCGCTCCGTCGTGGGCGTCCCGAGGACTCGGCCGCGGCCCTGGACACCCTCGATGTGTGGGATGGCCGACTGGCCGGGTTGGGGGCTCGGATCGTGGCCGGGCGGGTGGCACTCCTCGAGCAGCTGCGGCCCCTTGTCGTCGACGCCTATCGGACCCTCGCACCGGAATCGCGCCTCGCCGACCTGTCGTACCGGTTCCGCGTCGCGTCCCCGCCCGCGGAGGGTGACCTGACCGACCCCGAGTTCGTCGAGGCCCTCCTCCTCGCGGAGCTCGGGCGACGCCGGCGGGACGAGATCGATCGCGGGCAGTCACTCGTCGGGCCGCATCGCGACGACCTCATCCTCACCCTCGGCGACGAGCCCGCGAAGGGCTTCGCGAGCCACGGCGAGACGTGGTCGTTCGCGCTCGCATTGCGGCTCGGATCGCTCGAGTTGTTCCGCGCCGACGGGATCGAACCGGTCCTGCTTCTCGATGATGTCTTTGCCGAACTCGACCGTCACCGCCGCGCGGCCCTGGCGGAGGTGGCGGCCGGCGTGGAGCAGGTTCTCATCACCGCCGCGGTCGGTGAGGACGTTCCGGCGGGGCTGCGCGGGGTGCGTCATGACGTCGTGATGACGGGTTCAGGCGCCGCGCGGCAGTCGTCCATGACACCGTCACCACGGCGGGACAACGACGGTGGATCCGGTGATGACGCCGGTGAAAAACAAGAATATGACGACGACGACAACACCCGCGACACCGATTCCGGAAGTGAGGTTTCGCTGTGACAAACCCGCCAGGCAGGGACCCCGTAACACCGTCTGACAAGCCACAACGTGGTTATGACATCGCCAAGCAGGCGCTCGAGGAGGCGCGTGCCCGGGCGCGGGCGGAGGGCAAGCAGGTCGGCCGCGGGCGGTCCGGGCCGGTCGGCGCC
>NZ_JAALDM010000092.1:0-2849 GCF_014144865.1 Dietzia aerolata
CTGCGCGTGCAGGTCCCGCCCAGGGACGGACCCAGCCTGGGGACGTGCAGGTTGGTGGGTGGCCGGGAGAACCACGGGGCGACGACGACAACGACATCAACCACAAAACTGCAGACAGTCGCCCTCCAACCGAACTGAAACCCGTTATAGTTCCGCCATGACCCTCGCGCCAGGAACCCCCGCACCAGACGTCTTCAGCCCCGGCAAGATCGGCGGCGTGACGCTACGCAACCGCATCGTCAAGGCCGCCACCTTCGAGGGCCGTTGCCCGAACGGACGCGTGACCGACGAGCTCATCGAGTTTCACGCCGAGTACGCCCGCGGGGGAGTTGGCATGACCACCGTCGCCTACCTCGCCACCTCGCCCGAGGGCCGCACCGACCGGCACCAGTACCACTGGGGCATGGACGACGGCGGGCAGCTGCGCAAGCTCACCGACGCCGTCCACTCCGAGGGGGCGGCCATCTCGGCGCAGGTCGGCCACGCCGGCGCCGTCGCCAACTCCGCCTCCAACGGTCTCCCCGCCATGGGGCCGTCGCGGATCCCGGCGCCCACCGGGATGTCGCTGACCAAGGCGTGCACCGAGGCGGACATCGACCGGATCATCGGCGACCACGTCCGTGCGGCCAGGGGTGCCCACAACGCCGGCTTCGACGCCATTGAGGTCCACTTCGGTCACAACTACCTGGTCAGCGAGTTCCTCAGCCCCAAGCTCAACAGGCGTAAAGACGCCTACGGTGGCTCGCTCGAGAACCGCGCCCGATTCGCCCGCCGCATCGGCCGCGCGATCCGCGACGAGATGGGCGACAAGATCGCCGTGACGATGAAGCTCAACATGGACGACGGCGTCCCCGGCGGCTTCTGGATCGACGAGGCCGTGCAGGTCGCCAAGTGGATCGAGCAGGACGGCTCCGCCGACGCGCTGGTCATGACGGTCGGCAGCTCGCTGCTCAACCCCATCTACCTGTTCAAGGGCGGCGCCCCGCTCGAGGATTTCGCGGCCACCCAGCCGTCGGTGATCAAGATGGGCATGAAGATCGTCGGGCCGAAGATGTTCAAGGAATACCCGTACACGGACGCGTACATGTTCGACGACGCGCGCCAGATCCGCGACGCGATCGACCTGCCGATGATGCTCCTCGGCGGCATCGTCGACCGCCCGTCCATCGACAAGGCCATGGGCGCAGGCTTCGACTTCGTCGCCATGGGCCGTGGCCTGCTGCGCGAGCCCGACCTGCCGCTCAAGCTCCAGGCGGATGAGCGTCGTCGGTCGCTGTGCGTGCACTGCAACAAGTGCATGGCCACGATCTACTCCGGCAGCCGCTGCGTCCTGCGCGAGTACGTGCCCCCGATCCCGGCTCGGTAAGCCTGGCACGGTTAGCCCGGCCCGGTTAGCCCCGGCTCGGTTAGCCCCGGCCCGGTAGCCCAGGTCGGGCGCGAGGCGACCGGGTCCCGAATCCACGCCGCGCCACCTGCACTCACGGTGTGCGCCGGGCCGCTACGGTGGGACCCCAGTGGCCCGATTCAGTCGACCCGGGCCCGGACAGGGGAGCACATGTCGAGGCGGCGATTCAAGGACTACCAGGGCACCATCTGCGTGGTGACGGGAGCTGCCAGCGGTATCGGGCGCGCCGCGGCACTGCGCCTGGCCGGTGAGGGGGCCCGTCTCGTGCTGACCGACGTCAACGCGGCCGGGCTCGAGACGGCGGCGCTGGAGTGCCGGAACGCGGGTGCCACCGTGCTGACATCCGAGACCGTCGACCTCACCGACCACGAGGCCGTCTCGGCCTTCGGCGATCAGGTCGTGGCCGAGCACGGTGCGCCGGACGCGATCTTCCACGTGGCCGGAAACTCCGCCTGGGGACGGCCCGATCTGCTCGAACACCGCGTGTGGCGGTCCATGGTCGAGGTCAACCTCATGGGCACCATCCACGTGATCGAGGCGTTCATCCCGCCGATGATGGCCGCGGGCAAGCCCGGCGCGCTGGTCATGGTCTCCTCGGCCGCTGGTCTGCTCGGGCTGCCCTGGCACGCCGCGTACAGTGCCGCCAAGTTCGGCATCCGCGGGATCGCCGAGGTGCTGCGATTCGACCTCGCGCCCTATGACATCGGCGTGCACCTGGTCTGCCCCGGCGCCGTCGACACCCCGCTGGTGGGCAGCATCGAGATTGCCGGAGTGGACCGCTCGAACCCCGAGGTGGCCAAGACCGCGGCCCAGTTTCAGCGGCACGCGGTCACCCCGGACGAGGCCGCCGGATCGATGATCGAAGGCGTGCGCAAGGGCCGCTACATCATCTACACCTCGCCCGACATCCGCCTGGCGTTTGCGGCCCAGAAGTTCGCGCCGCCCGCCTACAAGCTCGCGATGAAGCTCATCGCACGCAAGATCAACAAGGCCGGCGAGGGCGTCCTCCCGTGAGGGGGATGGAGACCATCACCGACGCCGCGATCCTCCTGGCCCGGATCGGGCTCGGGCTGATCTTCGTGGCGCACGGGTGGCAGAAGTTCTTCACGCTCGGCCTGACCCGGGTGGGGGAGCAGTTCGCGTCCTTAGGCGTGCCGCAACCGCACGTCACCGCCGCGATCGTGGCCGGGGTCGAACTGGTCGCCGGGATCGCGCTCATCGCGGGGATCCTCACCCCGCTCGCGGGCATCCTCCTCGGCGCCGATATGGCCGGGGCGTTCTACTTCGTCCACGCCACCAATGGCCCGTTCGTCTCCCAGAACGGCTGGGAGCTGGTGGTGGCGCTCGGCGTGGGGGCGCTGCTCATCGCCGCCGTCGGGGCAGGGAAGTTCAGCTTGGACAGGTTCCTCACCCGCTGATCCGCTGAGTTGCTACGGCGTCGGCC
>NZ_JAALDM010000092.1:2909-12002 GCF_014144865.1 Dietzia aerolata
ACAACGCGGCCGCCCGCCCCTGAGCGTCAGGGGCGGGCGGCCTCAGTGGTGGTGCTCAATCGACCGTGGTCGCGGCGTTATTCAGCCGGCGCCATGGTCTTCATCGGCGATACCGGCAGGCCCTGCGGGTAGGGGGCGTCGATGCCGGCATCGGCGAAGGCGTTGCGGATGCGGCGCCGCAGCTCGCGTTCGGTCGCCCACTGCATGTTGGCGTGGGTCACGGCCGTCATCCGCAGCGACCACGAATCGGCACCGAGCTCGTTGACGCCGGCGAGCTCCGGGCCGGAGATGATGTTGGACTTGATCGGCTCCTCCGCGGCGGCCCGCTTCGCGGTCTCGATCGCGATGTTGCAGGCCCGGTCGACATCCGCACCGTAGGAGACCGGGATCTCCAAGAACGCCACACCGAAGTCCTGGCTGTAGTTGCCCACGCGCATGATGTCGCCGTTGCGGCAGTACCAGAGCGTCCCGTGCAGGTCGCGCACCGCCGTGATGCGCAGGCCCACGTTCTCGACCGTGCCCTCGGCCTCGCCCAGGTCCACCCAGTCGCCGACGCCGTACTGATCCTCGAACAACATGAACAGTCCCGACAGGAAGTCACGCACCAGCGCCTGCGCGCCGAAGCCCAGCGCCACGCCGACGATCCCGGCCGAGGCGATGAACGGCGCCACATTGACCCCGAGGATCGCCAGCGTCTGCAGGATCACCCAGACGAGGACGACGAAGGAAACCAAGGACTTGAGCACCGATCCGATGGTGAGCAGTCGCTGCGCGCGCCGTTCTGCCCTCTTGCGGTCGGCGACCGCCTGCTCCGCCGGCTTCCGGTGATTGCTCTTCTTGAGACTCTCGGCAGTCAGCCCACCGCTCTCGTCAGCGGTGATCTCGCGGGTGTCGTCGTCGTCAAATTTCTTTCCACCAGCCCCGTCGACATCGGTGAGGGCCGTGGCGTCCTCCCTGTCGCGGCGGCGTGGCCACAGGCGCCGTGAGGTGCCGTCCGGGGCGGGCGTGGTGACGCGGTCAATCGCGCGGTGCAGGAGCCACCGCACCACGAGCGCCAAGAGTAGGTACACGACGATCATGACCGGCTTCTCTACCAGCCACTCCTGCATCGCGTCGGACATCCCGAGTTCGGGGAAAGGAATGGATAGCTCGTTCACGTCCGCGACGGTACTGATGTGAGCCGGGGCTGTCAGATGCGCGAACCCGTGCGGTGGGACCCATCCGGGGGCATCCGGCGGTCGGCTGCGGCGGGGATCAGTCGGCGCTCAGGCCTGCGATGCGGGCACTGGCTACCGCCACGAGGGCAGCCAGAGCTGCATGTTCCACTCGGACTGCGTGATGGGCGTGCCCGAGAGGATCGGCAGCATGTAGATGAAGTTCACGATCACCAGCGCGAGATAGAGGCACACGATCGCCCGGCCGATCAGACGCCGCCGCGGCGGATCGGAGGCCGTCCCGGCGACCTCGCCCAATACCAGCGCGATCATCATGATGAAGAACGGCGCCATCACCGCGGCGTAGAAGAAGTACATCTGCCGGTCGTGCTGGAAGAACCACGGCAGGTAGCCGGCCATGTACCCGACGAGCGGGAAAACATACCGACCGTCGCGGCAGATCACCGCACGCCAGAACACCCAGGCCAGGACCGGGATCGCGAGCCACCAGATGGCGGGCGTGCCCAGCAACATGATGGCCCGCACGCACGAGGTCTCGCCACAGCCGGTCACGCCCTCGCCCTGCTCCACGTAATAGAGCATCGGACGCAGGCTCATTGGCCACGTCCACGGCTTGGACTCCCAGGGGTGCCGGTTGCCGGCCGAGGTGGTCAGCGACGAATGAAAATCCAGGACCGACGATTGGTAGTAGAACCACGACTGGAGGGCGTCGGGCAGAAAATCGTTGTCGGATTGCGAGTCCACCGAATGGCGGTACACCGAGTTCTCGTTGGCGAACCAGGGAAGCCACGTGAAGAAATGGAGGATGACCGGCCAGATCACCAGGCTCAGGAACGCCGGGGGAGCATCTCGCAGCAGCGCGCCGGCCAGTGGGCGGACGATGCCGTAGCGGCTGCGCAGCGCCCAGTCCCAGGCGACGGTCATGATGCCGAAGAACGCGATGAAGTACAGGCCCGACCACTTGACGCCCAGCGCCAGACCCAGCATCACGCCGGCGGTGAAACGCCACCACCGAAACCCCAGCCGCGGGCCGAGATCGGACAGGTGCACCCGGCCCTCCAGTGCCGCGCGGTGCATCCGGGCACGCATCTGGTCGCGGTCGACCAGCAGAGCTCCGGCTGCCGCGAGGACGAACAGCACCTGGTAGATGTCCAACATCCCGATGCGGGACGTGACGAATGTGACCCCGTCCAGACACAGCAGCAACCCCGCAATGAGGCCGAGCTGGGTGGAGCGGGTCAGTCGGCGCGTGATGCGCATGACCAGGAGCACCACCAGTACGCCGCAGATCGCGGCAGTGAAACGCCAGCCCATCGGCGTGTAGCCGAACAGAAAGCCGCCGATCGCCTCGATCTGCTTGGCCACCGGCGGATGAACGACCAGTCCGTAGGCCGGGTTCTCCTCGATGCCGAGCTGGGAGATCGTGAACGACTGTGGCGCGTAGTGCTTCTCGTCGAAGACGGGAGTGCCGCCGTCGGTGGCCGAGGTCAGACCCCAGAAGCGCGTGACGAACGCGAGCACCAGGATGACGCCGGTGGCGATGAGGTCGCGGGTGGTCTCGACAGGCCCGGTGTCCGGAGCGGGGAGCGGGCGGCCGGGAGAGCGCACGCCGAGAGTCGAGGTCACAGGGCGAGCATAGTGGGGGCCGGTACCCGGTCCGGGGAGAAGGTCCGGGGATATGGTGGACCCCATGACATCCGGACGGGTCGTGTTGGCGGCCACCCCCATCGGGAATCCGGGTGACGCCTCGGACCGACTTCGCCAGGTTCTCGAGACCGCGGACATCGTGGCGGCGGAGGACACTCGGCGAGTACGGTCCCTGGCCGCGGCGCTCGAGGTGACCATCGGTGGTCGCGTGATGAGCTTTTTCGAGCACAACGAGGCCGGGCGGGTTCCACAGCTCCTCGACCGGGTCCGCTCCGGTGACGTGGTGGCGGTGGTGACCGACGCCGGGATGCCCGCGGTGTCGGACCCCGGCTACTCGCTGGTGGTGGCCTGCATCGAGGCGGGGCTGCCGGTGACGTGCCTGCCCGGGCCGTCGGCGGTGACCACCGCGCTGGTGCTCAGCGGCCTGCCGGTCGACCGCTTCTGCTTTGACGGATTCCCGCCGCGACGTGCGGGCAGGCGCCGCACCTGGCTGGCGCGCCTGGCCACTGAGGAGCGCACCTGCGTGTTCTTCGAATCCCCGCACCGTCTGGCCGACACTCTCGCCGAGGCCGCCGAGGTGCTCGGGCCGGATCGACGCGCCGCCGTGTGCCGCGAGCTCACCAAGACCTATGAGGAAGTGCTGCGCGGGACCCTCGCCGAGCTCGCCGAACGCACCGCCGACGGGGTTCTCGGGGAGATCGTGGTGGTGCTCGACGGCGCGGACGCCGAGAGCTCGGAAGCCGCGCTCGAGGATCTGGTGGAGATCGTCGAGGAACGCGTCGAGGCCGGCGAGCGGCTCAAGGACGCCTGCGCGGCGGTGTCCGAAGGCTCGTCGCTGACCAAGCGCGACCTGTATCAGGCCGTCCTCGCTGCGCGCGCGGAGGCCGAGTAGACGCCTGCGCTGGGCGGGGCGAGGCGGGTTCGTGGGGGGTTCGTGGCGGGGCCGGAGAATTAGGCAACATCAGCGATATTTGGGGCAACACCAGTGCGACGACACGCCGACTGGGCCTCGGTGATGTTGCCCAAGAACACGCTGACGTTGCCCAAAAAGCGCCGCCGTCGCACAGCTTCTCGCATTCGCAGCATCTACCCGCTGCGGAGGCACCGTGTCACCAGGGTGCCGGTCCGCCACCCCAGGTGAAGGCGGCCTTGTGAATGCACTCGTCCCATTCGGCGTCAGGGTCGGAGTCGATGGTGATGCCGCCGCCCACACCGAACTCGCAGCGGCCGTCGGGGGCGATCTCCAACGTGCGGATGGCCACGGACAGATCGAGCTCGCTGGCGGTGTCGGCGTCGGTGGCGTCGGTGGCGTCGGCGGTGTTAGCGGCGTCGCGCGCGTCGGCGGAATCGAGTCGGGGGCCGGCGATGCCGATGGCGCCGCAGTGCAGCCCACGCGCCCGCAGCTCCCAGCCGGCGATGAGTTCGCGCGCCCGCAGCTTGGGCGTGCCGGTGACAGAGGCGGGCGGGAAGGTCGTTTCCACCAGCTCGCTGTTCGAGACACCTGTCCGGGCCGCGACCGTCGACACCAGATGCCACACCCCGGGCGCCTCGTGCACGCCCAGCAATTCGGGAACGGTCACGGAGCCGACGTCGGCGGTCCTGCCCAGATCGTGGCGGACGAGGTCGACGATCATGATGTTCTCGGCCACGTCCTTGTCAGAGGCTCGCAGCAGTGCCGGGTCGGCGTCGAGCGGCAGCGTGCCCTTTATGGGGCTCGAGCGCACCTCCCGGCCGCGTCGCGTCAGGTAGGTCTCTGGCGACATCGACACCACCGCACCCCACGACCCGGCGAGATATGCCGCCCTTCGCGCGCGTGTCCGGCGCCAGAGCTGGGCGAACAGTGCGACAGGTTCGCCGTCCAGCTGGCCATCGACACGGGTGGACAGGCAGGCCTGGTAGATCTCACCGGCCCGGATCGCGTCGAGGCACTTCTCGACCGCCGCATGGTGGGCCTGTCGGTCGGGAGATTGCCAGGTGAGCGTGGCAGGGATTTCGGTGGGGCCACGGCGGGCCCGGGCCCCGAGATGCAGATCGCCAGGCGCGGGGACGTCGCCACGCACCGACCAGTGCCCGTCGTGTCCCAGCACGAGGAGGCCCGCGGCGCGCCCCGAGACCGCTTCAGGAAGGAGGCGTCGGTCGCCGGAGGGCACGTCGGGGAATGCGCGAAAGCCCAGCGTGTAGCCGGAATCAACGGTGGCTGAGGAGGCCGGATCGCCGGATAACACGGGGGAGTGGGCCGGGCCGAAGGCGTCCCGAGGTGCCACCGGGAGCAACTCGACGGACGGGGCGATCACTGCGGCGGCACCGAGCCAGTCGCCGAGCAGAGCGGCCGGCGGCGCGAGCCCCTCACGGGTCGCGCGGCGAGCACAGGCGTCGAGGACGCGCAGCGGATCCGGCGGCACGCTCGCCCAGGTATGCACCTTATAAACGTTGCAGATTCACCTGGCCGTGGTCCAGCCTGGCCACACCACGATCCACATGGGAACCGGGTGCGAACGACCAAACTTACCGCTGGAGGCCCCTAACGTGCTACTGCTGGAACGGTGACCATCAATGAAGAGAAAGCCACAGGGAAACCCAAATTCGCGGGAGAACCGCCCGGCAACAAGATCAGCATGGGGGTTTTCATACCCGCGCTCATCCTGATCGCCCTCGTACTCCTCTGGGGATTGGTGTTCACCGAGTCGTTCCAGACTGCGGCGGACGCGGCCTTTGGTTGGACCGTCGAGAGTGTCGGCTGGGTGTTCGTGCTCGCGGCGACCGCCTTCGTCGCCTTCGTGCTGTGGCTGGCACTCAGCAAATTCGGCAACGTCCGGCTCGGCGGGGACGGCGAGAAGCCGACCTTCCGAACCTCCAGCTGGATCTCCATGATGTTCGCCGCCGGCATGGGCATCGGCCTGATGTTCTACGGCGTGAGCGAGCCGCTGTCGCACTTCGTCAATCCGCCGCCGGGCACCAATGGTGGTGTCACGACCGCGATGGCTACCACGACCTTCCACTGGACCGCCCACGCCTGGGCCGTCTACGCGGTGGTCGGACTCTCGTTGGCGCTGACCGCCTACCGCTACGGCGGCCGGCACCTCATCTCGAGTGCGTTCACCCCGCTGATCGGCGCGCGCCGAGCAAACGGCTGGCAGGGCAAGGTGCTCGACGTCCTCGCGATCTTCGCGACCGTGTTCGGCACCGCCGCCTCGCTCGGCCTGGGCGCGCTGCAGATCCAGGGCGGATTGCGGGAGACCGGAACCATCACGTCAGAGAGCGTGGCGGTGGTCATCGGCATCATCGTCGTGCTGGGACTGTGCTTCGTGATCTCGGCGGTCAGTGGCGTCGAGCGCGGCATCCAGCTGCTGTCCAACATCAACATGGTCTTCGCGATCCTGATGGTGATCTTCGTGCTGGTCTTCTCCGGCGCGGCAGTGTTCATGCTCGACCTGATCCCCGCCTCGATCGGCGCGTACATCGACACGTTCTTCGCCATGTCCGCGCGCACCGGCGCCACCGCCGACGGGACCGCCGGTGAATGGCTCTCCGGCTGGACCGTCTTCTACTGGGCCTGGTGGATCTCCTGGTCGCCCTTCGTGGGCATGTTCCTGGCACGCATCTCGCGCGGCCGCACCATCCGAGAGTTCGCGATCGGTGTGCTGGTCGTCCCCAGCGTGCTGAGCATCATCTGGTTCTCGGTCCTCGGCGGAGCCGCCCTGGATCTGGAGCTCAGCGGAGAGAGCATCTACGGCGACGGCAACTCGACCGTCCAGCTGTTCGCGCTGTTCGAGAGCCTGCCGCTCACCGGGCTGCTGTCGTTCCTGGCCATGATCCTGATCGCGATCTTCTTCATCACCGGCGCGGACTCGGCGTCCATCATCATGGGCTCGATGTCACAGTTCGGGGCCGAGGAACCCAAGCGGGGGATCGTGGTCCTATGGGGCGCCCTCACCGCCTCCGTTGCGATCCTGATGCTGCTGCCCGGTATGCGCCAGGGAGATCCCCAGAGTGCGCTGGACAGTCTGCAGAACCTCACGATCATCGCGGCATCGCCTTTTGTTCTGGTCCTGGCATTCATGTGTGTGTCGATGGTCAAGGTGCTGCGGTCGGATCCGTTCATCACCGAGAAGGTCTACGCCATGCCGAAGACCCAGCAGGAGAAATACATCGCCGAGCAGGCGGCCGCGACAAGTGATCCGGAGCCTGCCGAGACAGTCGGGGGGAGCACCTCCTCCGGCGACGAGGCGACGACCACCTAGGCTGTAGGCCATGGCGAAGACAGTCCTCACCGCGGTCGCATGGCCGTACGCGAACGGCCCCCGACACATCGGACACGTCTCGGGGTTCGGCGTACCGTCGGACGTCTTCTCCCGGTACCAGCGCATGGCCGGCAACGACGTGCTCATGGTTTCGGGCACCGACGAGCACGGCACCCCCCTCCTTGTCCAAGCGGAGAAGGAGGGGGTGCCGGTGCAGACGTTGGCGGACCGGTACAACCGGGTGATCGTCGACGACCTGGCAGGACTGGGCCTGAGCTACGACCTGTTCACCCGCACCACCACGCGCAACCATTACGCGGTGGTGCAGGAGCTGTTCAAGGGTCTTCACCGCAACGGGTACATGGTCGCCCAGACCACCACCGGCGCGGTCAGCCCGTCCACCGGCCGCACGCTGCCCGACCGGTACATCGAGGGCACCTGTCCGATCTGCGACTACGACGGCGCCCGCGGCGACCAGTGCGACAACTGCGGCAACCAGCTCGACCCGGCGGACCTGAAGAACCCGGTCTCCAAGATCAACGGTGAGACGCCGAAGTTCATCGAGACCGAGCACTGGTTCCTCGACCTGCCCGCCCTGGCGGACGCGCTCGGGGACTGGCTCAAGGGGCGCAAGGACTGGCGCCCCAACGTCCTGAAGTTCTCCCTCAACCTGCTCGAGGACCTGCGGCCCCGTGCGATGAGCCGCGACATCGACTGGGGCATCCCGATCCCGGTCGAGGGCTGGCAGGACCGCGGCGACAAGAAGCTCTACGTCTGGTTCGACGCCGTGGTGGGCTACCTGTCCGCGTCGATCGAGTGGGCGTGGCGCTCCGGCGAGCCCGAGGCCTGGCGCCGGTGGTGGACGGACCCGGAGGCGGTCTCCCACTACTTCATGGGCAAGGACAACATCACCTTCCACTCCCAGATCTGGCCGGCCGAGCTGCTCGGGTATGACGGCCGCGGAGCCAAGGGCGGCGAGCCCGGCCCGCTGGGTGCGTTGAACCTGCCGACCGAGGTCGTGTCGAGTGAGTTCCTCACCATGTCGGGCTCGAAGTTCTCCTCCTCGCGCGGTGTGGTGATCTACGTCCGCGACTTCCTGGCCGAGTTCGGCCCCGACGCGCTGCGG
The DNA here is from genome assembly GCF_014144865.1 of Dietzia aerolata. Classification (GTDB taxonomy): domain Bacteria; phylum Actinomycetota; class Actinomycetes; order Mycobacteriales; family Mycobacteriaceae; genus Dietzia; species Dietzia aerolata. The sequence goes on from NZ_JAALDM010000092.1 coordinate 11,099, forward strand.
TACTTCATCGCCGTGGCCGGGCCGGAGAACCAGGACACCGACTTCACCTGGGACGAGTACGTCCGCCGCACCAACGCCGAGCTCGTGGGTGGCTGGGGCAACCTCGTCAACCGCACCGTGTCGATGGCGCACAAGAACTTCGGCGAGATCCCGCGCCCCGGCACACTGATGGACGTGGACGCCGAGCTCCTGCGCGACTCGCGGGCGGCGTTCGACACCGTCGGTGGTCACCTCGACCAGTCCCGCTTCAAGGCCGGCGTCACCGAGGCGATGCGGATCGTCGGCGCCGCCAACCGCTACATCGCGGCCACCGAGCCGTGGAAGCTCGCCAAGGAGCCCGACCAGCGCGAGCGCCTGGGCACCGTCCTGCACACCGCGCTGCAGGTGGTCTCCGACGCCAACACCCTGCTCACCCCGTTCATGCCGTCGGCCGCGCAGCAGATCCACAGCGCCATCGGCGGCGAGGGGATCTGGGCGGCCGCGCCGCAGGTCCACGAGGTCGTTGACGACATGCCGGTGGAAGTCGCGGGCGTGGGCGTTCCCGAGCCCGGGCACCAGTACCCGGTGATCATGGGCGACTACGCCGCCGAGCAGGCGCGGTGGGCCCGCACCGAGATCACCCCCGGTACGCCGCTGGCCAAGCCCACCCCACTGTTCGCGAAGGTCGACGCCGAGCTCGCCGAGACCGGTCCCGAGTGGGCGCCGATCCAGCCCGCCGGCGGTCAGGCGACCGACGGCGGGGAGGGCTGAGCCGGACCATGGGTAAGCGCAAGCCCCGCCCGACCCCCGTCCTGCCCGATCCGCTGCCCGGGCTCGTCGACGCGCACACGCACCTGTACTCGTGTGGGCATCGCAGTGCCGACGAGGTCCGCGCCGCCGCCGACCGCGCCGCGCTGGCCGGGGT
>NZ_JAALDM010000093.1 GCF_014144865.1 Dietzia aerolata
ATCCGGTCCACCGGGACGGCCTTGGGCAGGCGTTTCGGCGGGGTTGGCGGGCTGACCGCGGACGCCGCGTCGACGTCGGTCACCCCGTCCCGGGTGGCGAATCGGTGCAGGCCCCGGACCGCGGCCAGGGCGCGCGCGACCGAGCTCGCCGCGAGGGCCTTGCGGCCGGTGTCGGGGTCCGCGGTCGCAAGGTCGGCGCGGAAACCCTCGACGTGGGCCTCGCTCACCCCCGTCAGGTCCGTCACCCCCGCGGCCTCGAGGTAGCGCCGGTAGCGGTCGAGGTCGCGCCTGTAGGCGGCCAGGGTGTGGGGTGAGGAGCCCTTTTCGACGACGAGGTGGTCCAGATACCCGCTGATCTGCGCGTGTATGGAGGCGGTCCCGGCCATCTCTGGTCTGTCGACGATCGTGCCGTGGTGTCAGGCTCTGCCGAGCACCGTGGTGGCGGCGAGGATTCCGGACACGGCGATGCCGTTGACGATTCGCCCGTCCAGGACTGCGTCGATGGCCTCGGGCAGTGGCATGCGCGCCACCTCCATGTCGACCTCCTCGTGCTCCGCCTCGGGACGCCCGACCTCACGCAGTCCGGTGGCGAGGTAGATGTGGACCCGTTCGGTGGAAAAGCCGGGCGAGGGCACGGTCTCCACCACCGGACGCCAGTGGTCAGCCTCGAGCCCGGTCTCCTCGACCAGCTCCCGCCTGGCCGTCTCTAGCGGCGACTCGCCCTCGATGTCGCAGAGTCCGGCGGGAAGTTCCCACAGTCGCTCCCCCACCGCGTGGCGGTACTGACGGACCAGGATCACCTGATCGTTGGGGTCGATCGCGACCACCGCGACCGCGTCATCGTGGCCGCAGATCTCCCTGTCCGCGGTGCCCCCGCCCGGCATCGTCAGGGTGTCGACGCGCAGGCGCACGACCCGGCCGTTGAAGATCTCGCGGCTCGCAACGGTCTGGTAGTCGTGCGTTCCGGGGGCACCGGAGTGGGTCATCGGTCAGCTCTCGTCGTCCGCGGCCGCCGCGGTCGCGTCGGTGGTCTCGGCCGCCTGTCCGTCGCCCTGCTGGCCCTCACGCCACGGCTCGACCGGCAGGCGCATCTCGTTCTCGTAGTCCAGCGCAGCCTTGATGAACGCGGCGAACAGCGGGTGCGGGCGGGTCGGCCGGGACTTGTACTCGGGGTGCGCCTGGGTGGCGACGAAGAACGGATGCACCTCACGCGGGTACTCGACGAACTCGACCAGGTGGCCGTCCGGCGAGGTGCCCGAGAACCGCAGGCCCGACTCTGCGATCTTCTCGCGGTAGTCGTTGTTGACCTCGAAGCGGTGCCGGTGCCGCTCGGAGATCTCCGTGGCGCCGTAGGCCTCCGCGACGATCGAGCCCTTGTCCAGCACGGCCGGGTAGGCACCCAGTCGCATCGTCCCGCCGAGGTCCGCGTTGCCGGAAACCGCATCGACCTGATCGGCCATCGTCGAGATGACCGGGTGCTGGGTGTCGGGCTCGAACTCCGTGGACGACGCGCCGGTCAGCCCGACGGAACGGGCGGCCTCGATGACCGAGCACTGCAGGCCCAGGCACAGTCCGAGCAGGGGGATGCCGTTCTTGCGCGACCACGAGATCGCACCGAGCTTGCCCTCGATCCCCCGGATGCCGAATCCGCCCGGGATGAGCATGCCGTCGACACCGCTCAGCGCCTCGCGGGCGCCGGACTCTGTGGCACAGGCATCGGACTCCACCCACCGGATGTTGACCCGCGCGTGGTGGGCGAACCCGCCGGCCCGCAGCGCCTCGGTGACCGACAGGTACGCGTCCGGCAGGTCGATGTACTTGCCCACGAGGGCGATCTCGACCTCTTCACGCGGCTGGTGGACCCGACCGAGCAGGTCGCCCCACACGGTCCAGTCAACGTCCCGGAACGGCAGGTTGAGCTTGCGGATCACGTGGGTGTCCAGGTGCTCGTCGAACAGCACGCGCGGGATGTCGTAGATGCTCGGCGCGTCCGGGGTGGACACGACACCCTCGAGGTCGACGTCGCACATCAGCGCGATCTTGGCCTTGAGGCCGTCCGGCACCTCACGGTCGGAACGGAGGATCAGGCCGTCGGGCACGATGCCGATCGAGCGGAGCGCGGCCACCGAATGCTGCGTTGGCTTGGTCTTGAGCTCACCCGACGGGGCTAGGTACGGCACCAGGGACACGTGGAGGAAGAAGATGTTCTCCCGTCCGACCGAGTGCCGGACCTGACGACAGGCCTCGAGGAACGGCTGGGACTCGATGTCGCCGACGGTGCCACCGACCTCGGTGATCACCACGTCGGGCTGGATTCCCTCCGCATCCGGGTCGCCCATCGCGATGATGCGGTCCTTGATCGCATCGGTGATGTGCGGAATCACCTGCACGGTCTCGCCCAGGTACTCACCGCGGCGTTCCTTGGCGATGACTGCCGAGTAGACCTGACCAGTGGTGACGTTGGCGTTGGCGCCAAGGTCACGGTCGAGGAACCGTTCGTAGTGGCCGAGGTCGAGATCCGCCTCCGCGCCGTCCTCGGTGACGAACACCTCGCCGTGCTGGAAGGGGTTCATCGTGCCGGGGTCGACGTTGATGTACGGGTCCAGCTTCTGCATGGTGACCCGGAGCCCGCGGGCGGTCAGCAACTGCCCCAGGCTCGAGGCAGTCAGCCCCTTACCCAGCGACGACGCCACGCCGCCGGTGACGAAGATGTGCTTGGTCGCGGACCGCGACGCGGTTCGATGCAGTGCCAAGGGGACTCCCGTGTCAGACTCCGGAATGGATGAAAGCTGGTGCGGCTCCGGTGCACCCCACGGGGCTTCAGGCTATCACCGCTACGGCCTCGGGGGGACCGACGGCACCGCGGCGGACGCATCCTGCCGCATGCCGTAGTCGCCCTGGCCGCGTTCGAGTTGCTCGGCGAGCGCCAGAACGGTCGCCAGCCGGCCCGCGTCCGTACCACCGCTGTCGACCGTGGAGACATCCTCCTGCCCGGAGGACCGCAGGGTCACCACGGTGTCAGTGCCGGCTCCTGGTCGGATCCCGCTCACCACGACCACCCCCGCTCCCTCCGAATCGAGGGTGCTGGACAGTGAGGCGATGCGGACGGCAGCCGCCTCGTCCTCGACCGGGCCGGTGACCACGACCGCCAACTGGCCGGGCCGGATCGTCCCCGGCTCGAACGCGATCATCTCGGCGTCGGCGAGCGTCGTCAGCACCGTCGCCCGGTCGTCGTCCTCGAGATGCGGTTCGGCATCTTCGCTCCGCAGCATGGCGGAGCGGGCCAACGCGGTACCGAGTTGCGTTCCCAGATCCGCGTCGGCGGCGGGCGCATCACCGATCGGCAGATTAGCCACGAGCGCGGACAACTCCGAGTCGGCCTCCGGATCCACGGCCCTGTCGGTGAGGCGGATCCGGCCGGCGTCGATACCTCCGGCTCCGGAAATCGCCTCGGCGACAGCGTCCACCTCCTCAGCGGAGGCGCCCGGTGCCACGACCAGCAGTACGGGCCGGTCCGCGAGTCGACCATCGGTCACGGCAGGGGTCACGTCCCCTGCCAGTGCATCGAGGCGATCCTCTGCCAGGCGCGAGTCGTTCAGTTCCTTCTGGGTGGTTTCGAGCTGTCCCGCCGTCGTCTCCTCCCGGTCGACGACCGCGTCCCGAATCGACGTCGCTACGGACGTCGATCCGAGGACCACGCCCACCGCGAGTGCGAGAAAGACCGCTACCAGGGTGAGAACGTGGCGACGAAGAGAGATCACCGGAATAGCCCCTGGACCCACAGGGCGAAGGAGTTCCACGTCTCGATGGCCCACACGAGCAGGTCCTGCGCCGAGTCACGGGCGAGGACGACGACGGCAACCGCGACGAGCGCGGCCAGCACGATCAGCGCCAACCCGATCCCGGCGCCCCGCGACCGGTACAGCGTCGCGCAGGCCTCGGCATGAACCAGCCGGGAGGCGACGGTCGTGTCGACCATGGTCGACGACGGCGCCGACGACGACCCGAACGCATTCTCCAGTCCGCGGCTCTCGCCCGTGGTGACGATCATCTGCGCTCCACCGTGGAAGGCGAGCAGCAGTGCCATGTCACGAGCGGTCGCGGCGGCGGGGAACGTCGTGGCCCCCACCCCGAGCTCGGTGATCCGCTCGAGCCCCTCGGCCTTACCGTCGCGGTCCGCGGGTACGACCAGCACCGCACCGTCGGTGAGGACCTCATCGGACACCTCGGCGGGGTTGGCGACGACCAGGTCGGCGTTGAGCTTCGCGGCGCGCAGGAACTCGGCACCGCCGTCAACGCCCACGAGCACCGGCCGGTACTCGCGGATGAACGGCTTGAGGTCGGCTAGCTGCTCACGCGAGACCTCCGACCCGGTCACCACGACGACGTGCCGGTCGACAAACTCCACATCGATCTCCGGCAGTCCTTCGCCGTCGAGGAGGAGTTGGTGCTCGATGCTGAGGAACTCGGTGGAGTTCGCCAGGTGCGCCAGCGCGGATTCAACGTACGCCCCCTCGGCGGCGTCGACCTCGGCGAGCAGATCCGCCGAGCCGGCCTCGCGCCCGCTGGCGAGCTCCTCGTCGCCCTTGATGGCGTAGACCACGCCCTCGTCGACGCGGACCCTGGTGCCGTCCGCCACCTCCGAGAGATCGGCGTCCTCGACCACGGGGATCGTCGATCCGGCGAGGATGCGGTACGCGGCACGGGGAAGGTTCTCCTCGCCGGAGGGCGCCACGTGCACCACGGCGGCGACCTCCGCCGCGACGACCGCGCGAGCGGTTTCCGCGGAGGTGCGGTTGAGGTCGAGCACGACGATGTCCTTGGCCCCGAGTTTCTTCGGGGCCGACGCGCCCGCGGGAATGTGGCGGACAGCGCCGACGACACCGGCGAGTTCAGTGGAACGGCGGTTGAGCAGACCCGACATCTTCATGTGTCCGAGTATCACGCGTGTGATTCGTGTGATCAGGGAGGTTAGTCCGGCGTGTCGGATTAACGGTCGACTTGAGCTTGAGACTTTTGCTTCTGTGCGGTGTCCAGTAGCTCTCGGGCGTGGGCGAGCCCGGTGTCGGTGTCCTCCATGCCCGCGAGCATGCGGGCGAGTTCGGTGACCCGATCCGCGTCTGCCACTGCCCTGACCCCGGAGACCACGGTGTCACCGGCGTCCGCATCCGAGTCCTTGTGGACGACGAGATGGGTGTCGGCATAGGCCGCGACCTGGGCGAGGTGGGTCACGGCGATGACCTGGTGGGTGCGGGCGAGTCTCGCGAGTCGCTTTCCGATACTCAGCGCCGCGCGGCCGCCGACTCCGGCGTCGACCTCGTCGAACACCAGCGTCCCTCCCCCGGATCGTTCGGCGAGCACCACCTCGAGCGCGAGCATAACTCTGGACAGTTCGCCGCCCGAGGCACCTTTACCCAGGGGAACCGAGCCGGACGGACCCTCCAACTCGAGGGAGACCTCGTCGAGGCCGGATTCGCTCGCGCCGTCCAGTCCTTCGCCGTTCCTGACCACATTGACCGCGAGTCGGGATCCGCCCATGGACAGTTTGGACAGTTCGGCCGAAACCCGCTCGGCGAGGTCCGCGCCGGCGGTCCGCCGGATCTTCGTGAGCGTGTCGCCACGGTCGGAAAGCTCCGCCGCCAGGCGAGCAACGGTCGCCTCCAGTTCGGCCACCGCGGAGTCCGAGGTGTCGACCTCGGTCAGTCGATGTCGGGCCTTCTCCGCCCACGAGATCACATCGTCCACGTCAGTGCCGTACTTGCGCGTGAGCGCCCGGAGATCGTGTCGTCGCTCCTGCGCCGAGTCGAGGTCGGCCGCGTCCTCGGGCAGTTCGGCGAGGTACAGGCCGAGCTCGGTGGCCGCATCGCCCAGCGCCGCGACGGCCTGCCCGATACTGGTGGCAATCGGATCGAGTGCGGGGTCGTCGGTCCCGGCCAGGCGCTGCCGGAGCTGATCGAGCACTCCCACCATCGGCTCTGTCGACTCACCGTCCCCGGTGAGCGCCTCGTGAGCACTTCCGGCGACCTCGCGTAGTTCCTCAGAGTCGGTGAGCCTTCGGATCAGGGCGTCGAGCTCGGCCTCCTCGCCTGCCTGCGGCGCCAGGGCATCGATTTCCTCGAGCCCCATCTTCAGCAGATCGGCTTCCCTGGCTAGCTCTCTGGCACGTCCGGTGCGCTCGGCGAGGGACGCCTCGGCCTCCCGCCACTGACGGTAGGTCTGCCTGTAGGCCGCCAACGCATCTCGGGCCTCGTCCCCTCCATGGGTGTCGACGGCGTCCCGCTGATGGTCGGAGCGAAGTAATCGCAACTGGTCGTTCTGCCCGTGTACGGCGAGCAGTGGCGCGCAGAATCGTCCGAGTGTGCCAGCCGGGACCGATCGACCCCCGAGGCGTGCACGGGAGCGACCATCCGCGCCGACACGGCGAACGGCGATGACACTGCCGTCCTCGTCACGATCGGCATCCGATTCGTCGAGTAACTCGTCAAGTTCGCGTCGGTCGTCATCGTTGATCGTCGCCGCCGTCGACAAGTCGAAGCGACCTTCGACGAGAGCCTTGTCGGATCCACGTCGGACACGCCCCGGGTCGGCACGGCCGCCTGCGAGCAGCCTCAGCCCTGTCACCACCATCGTCTTTCCCGCACCGGTTTCGCCGGTGAGGACTGACAGGCCGGGTGAAAAGTCAGCGACGGCCTCGTCGATGACGCCGAGGCCACTGATCCGGAGTTCCGTGAGCACGCACCCACCCTAGGCGAGGGGACGGACAGCCGACCGTCCACGCCACCCGGTGACAGGAAGCTCGAACTTCGTCACCAGTCGATCGGTGAACGGAGAATCGTCGAGTCGGACCCATTTGACCGGGCGACGCCCCCTGGTGACCTCGACCCGGCTTCCCGCCGGCGCTTCGATCGTTCGACGTCCATCGAGTACGACCACCGACTCAACGGAACGCACCCCCGTCTCCACCGCGACTCTCGAGGTGGGCGCGACCACCATCGGCCGTGCGAACAGCGCGTGTGCATTGTTGGGAACAACCAGAATCGCGTCCAGTTCGGGCCACACGATAGGTCCGCCGGCAGAAAAAGCGTAGGCAGTGGACCCGGTCGGCGTGGACACGAGCATCCCGTCGCACCCGTAATCACTGACCGGCCTTCCGTCGATCTCGACCGAGGCCTCGAGTACGCCCTGCCGGGAGACCTTCTCGATACTGACCTCGTTGAGCGCCCAGTCACGGCCGAGAACAGTGTCACCGTGCATGATCGTCGCCTCGACGGTCATTCGCTCCACTACTCGATAGTCCCGAGCGGCGATCTGCTCGACGACGCCGCTCAGTGACTCGACCTCGGATTCCGCGAGAAAGCCGATATGCCCCAGATTGACCCCGAGAACCGGGACATCGGCCGCATTAGCGTACTGGCAGGCCCGGAGAAACGTTCCGTCTCCGCCCAGCACCAGGACCAACTCGCAACCGACAGCGGCCTCGGACGTGTCCGGGATCGTCTCCACGTCGATGCCTGGTGCGACGTGCGAGCTGGTGTCCTCGAGCATGCGCACCTCGATGCCGTGCCCGGCGCAGGCCTGTACCACCTGTGCCACCGTGGCGACGACGTCCGGTCGTCCGATATTGGGTTCGAGCAGTATCCGTCGCCCCTGGACGCTCTCGGTCTTGGCAGTCAACGGGGACCTTCCTCTACAGCTGTACGTATAGCGGCTTCAGCGTTGTCGTCCGGTAGCCACGGCTCTCCGCTGTCGGTTTTACGAAGATGCAGGAAGTATTCGACGTTCCCTGAAGGACCGGGCAGCGGACTCGCCACACATCCCATCGTCTTGAGTCCCAACTCGCCGGCAGCCCGGGCCACTTCTGTCACGGCTTCGACCCGAAGTCCGGGGTCCCGGACCACACCACCCTGCCCGACTCTGTCGCGCCCCACCTCGAACTGTGGCTTGACCATCGGCAGAAGGTCTCCCCCGGGCCGGGTACATAGCGCCAAGGCCGGCAGGACCAATGCCAGGGAGATGAAGGAGAGATCCGAGACCACCAGGTCCACCTCTCCCCCGATGTCAGTGGGATCGAGCGAACGCACATTTGTCTTGTCATGGACACCGACGCGCTCGTCGCTCCGCAGACGCCAGACCAGCTGGCCGTATCCCACGTCGACTGCTTCGACCCGGTGTGCGCCCCTACTGAGCAAAACATCGGTGAACCCTCCGGTGGACGCGCCCGCATCCAGGCATCGCGCGCCCTCAACCACGACGTCGAATCCATCCAGAGCCCCGAGCAATTTATGCGCTCCCCGGGATGCCCAGTCCGGTTCATCGGTGGCGGTCAGAGCGATCGAGGTGGTCGGCTCGACCTGGGTCGCCGGCTTGCTCGCCGCGACACCATTGACGATCACCCGGCCGCCAGCGATGAGGTCGCGTGCACGTTCGCGGCTGTCGCACATCTTGCGGCGAACAAGTTCCGCGTCGAGCCGCATGCGTCGCGCTGCCATCAGCTCTGAGAATCCAATGCGGTGAGCGCGTCGGCCAGAAGCTCGTGGGCCGCATCGAGCGCGGCGACCTGATCGTCACGCACCGACGCCGAATCGGAATCACCGTGCGATCCCCCAAGAGGCTCTGGCGACCCAACAGAGTCGTTAAGCAGGTCGTCGAACGCAACGCGAAGAGCGTCGATATCGGGTCCTGCGGGCCCGGGACGGGGGGTTGGCGCCGAAGTGCTCACGTACTCCACGCTAGCCGACGACGAAGCCGGCATTGACAAGCCTCGACCTGATTGCCGGGCTGCTTGCATCCACGCGGTTGAGTTCGTGGGCCCAACAATGCTTGATGACGGCACGAGCGAGAGCCGTGTGGTCCAGATGATCCGGAATACCCATCACCAGCAGTGTCCCGTCGTGTTCCACTCCGGCGATATCCGGGGCAGTGGCGATCTCAAAGTCTTCGTCCGCGACATTCACCGCGGTCAGATCGTCTGCCAGATGCGTGGCTCTCCGGGCCGGCGGTGCGGCCATGAGGTCGGTGGGGCCGTGTACACCCGTGAGCACCATCAGTGCCGGCATTCCGGCGGCGACCGCACCCTCGATATCCGTGTCCAATCGGTCGCCTACGACAAGCGGCCGATTGGAACGAGCGAGCTCCGCCGCAGCCTTGAGCACCCCTGCCGCCGGCTTACCCGCCACAAGGGGTTCCCGGTCGGTCGCCGTCCGCATCGCGGCGACAAGAGAGCCATTTCCGGGCAGCAACCCTCGCTCAGTCGGCAGCGTTGCGTCGGTGTTCGAGGCGACCCAGGGAACGCCCTGACGGATCGCCAGACATCCTTCGGCCAAGTCCGACCAGGTCAGTTCCCTGGACAGCCCCTGGAGAACCGCATCGGGGCGATCATCTGCGGATGTCACCACCTCGAACCCCGCCTGACGGACGAGTTCACGGAAACTGTCATGCCCCACGACCAAGACCTTCGCGCCGGCAGGGACAAGGTCGGCCACCATCACGACGGCAGCCTGTGCGCTGGTCATGACTTCGTCAGCCTTTGCGGAGAAACCGAAATCTCGAAGGTGGGCCGCTGTATCGGCGGGTGCGCGGCTCGCATTGTTGGTCACATAAACCACGGGCAGACCGGATTGCTCGAGAGCGTCTGCTACCCCGGGGATCGCTTCGGTGCCCCTGATCAGCGTTCCATCGAGGTCAACCAGAAGAGCGTCATGAATCGAGGCAAGGCTGGGGATACTCACGGCTAGATCAGTCACCCAGTTCCGCGAGTCGGGACTCGGCGTCCGTGGTCTGTTCCGGATCCGCCGAGACGGCATGAGAGAACCATTCAGCAGCCTCTGTCCTACGGCCGGCAGCGAGAAGCACCTCGGCGTAGGCGTAGTCGAGTCGTGCCGCGGATTCACCCTGGGCGTCTGCGGATACTCCCGCATCCTGAAGCGTCACAAGGGCGGCGTCCAACTGACCCATATCGACTCGTGCACCGGCTTCGACAATTCGGAGCTCAACGAGGTCTTCCCCCTCGAGCATTCGTGATTCGTCACCACGAGCGATCTCGATAGCACGTTGCGGCCGTTCGAGGCCACGTTCACAGTCCGCCATCATCGCCAGCAGGCCAGGGCCCCCGGAAATCCGCCGTGCCGCACGAAGTTCGCCGAGCGCTTCGGCCCATTCGGCAGCCCGGTATGCGAGAACACCTAGGGTCTCGCGAACGACACCGATACGTCCCGCCCGGTTCTTGGCGGCACGCCCATGCTCGAGCGCCCGTGTCGGATCCTCGTCGACGAAGTGCATGGCTGCCACCAGATGCTTGGCCACGATCTCCGCGTTCGACTTGTCGAGGCTCCGCAGGTCGCGTCGAATCTCCATGTCGAGATCGCTGGCTTCAATGTCCTCGGGCAATACTGGTTCATCAGCTCGGGCAGCCGCGCGAGCGTCCTGGCCCGGTCGGCCGGAACCGGTACGACTGTCGTCGAACCTACGATTGCCATTGTCCCGACGATCGCTGGACTGTCGTCGACTGTCACCTGCGCGGGGCGGGCGACCTCTGGTGGACTCGCCGCGGGCGTCGTCACGTCGGCGGGCGCCACCTTCGGAGCTGCGTTGGCTGCTGCTGCCGTCGTAGCGTTTGCCGCGACGTTCACCGTATGAAGTGTTGTCTCGCCGGCCGGAGTTCCCGGCCCGGTCGCCCCGTCGGGCTACGTCGCGGTCGCCGCGGCGGGGCGACTGGTCTGCGTTGTCTGACCGGGAATGATTCACGTCGTTCACCTTACGTGCGCCGGTGTGCCGGCTCTGGATCGGGTTTGAAATTGATCTCTAGATCTCTAGAACAAATAGAAACAGCGGGAGGGACATCAGTCCCTCCCGCTGTTTATCAAGTTGTGTTCGGCGGTGACCTACTCTCCCAC
>NZ_JAALDM010000008.1 GCF_014144865.1 Dietzia aerolata
CGGCCCGAGCCCGGCGTCGCGGCGGGGGCCGAGCCGTCCGCGAACCCGCCCGCCGACTCGCCCGCCGAACCCGAGGAGAACCAGTGACCGGACCCGTCATCCCGCGCGTGGGGATCGGCACCGATGCCCATCGCGTCGAGCCCGGCAAGCCCTGCATGATGGCCTGCCTGCACTTTCCCGACGACCACGGCTGCGAAGGCCACTCCGACGGCGACGTGGTGGCGCACGCACTCGTCGACGCGCTCCTGTCCGCCGCGGGGCTCGGCGACCTCGGCTCGATGGTCGGCACCGGGCGGCCCGAATACGACGACGTCTCCGGCGAACGCCTGCTGCGCGAGGCCGTTGAGCTGCTGACACGCGAGGGCTGGACGATCGGCAACGGCGCCGTGCAGATGGTCGGCAACCGGCCCAAGATGGGGCCGCGGCGGATCGAGGCGCAGGAGCGGCTGTCCGGGATCATCGGTGCGCCCGTCTCCGTCTCGGCCACCACCACCGACGGGCTGGGGTTCACCGGTCGCGGGGAAGGCGTCTTTGCCACCGCGACTGCGCTGGTCTACCGGGGCTGAGGGGCTGCGGCGGCCGCGGGGCTGGCCGGACATTCTGCGGGTCAGAAGCCGGTTGCCGGACACGACCGGGCAGTTGCCGAACATCTGGTGCGAAAATCGGCGCGAAATCGCACCAGATGTTCGGCAACTCCAAAACGATGTCCGGCAACCTCGTCGGGGGAGTGCTGGCTCGCGCGTCGGGGGAGTGCCGGCTCGCGCGGGAAGCGGGTACGAGGCCGCCGCACCGGTAGACTCGGCCACCGTGACACTCCACCTGTATGACACCGCCACCCGCACCCTCCGGGAATTCACCCCCGTCCGGGAAGGGCACGCGTCCGTCTACCTGTGTGGAGCCACCCCGCAGTCGGCGCCGCACATCGGGCACGTGCGCTCGGGCGTGGCCTTCGACATCCTCCGCCGCTGGTTGACCGCGGCCGGCTACGACGTGGCGTTCGTCCGCAATGTCACGGACATCGACGACAAGATCCTCACCAAGGCCGCCGAGAACGGTCGCCCCTGGTGGGAGTGGGCCGCCACGCACGAGCGCGAGTTCACCCGGGCCTACGACGTGCTGGGCGTGCTGCCGCCGTCGACCGAGCCGCGCGCGACCGGCCACATGACGCAGATGATCGAGTACATGGAGCGGCTCATCGAGCGCGGCTTCGCCTACCCGGCGGAGGGCTCGGTGTACTTCGACGTGGCGGCGTGGTCCAAGGCCCCGGAGGGCGACTACGGCCACCTGTCCGGCCACAAGCTCGATGAGGTGGATCAGGGCGAGTCCGCGGAGCTGCGCGGCAAGCGTGACCCCCGCGATTTCGCGCTGTGGAAGGCCGCCAAGGAGGGCGAGCCCAGCTGGCCCACCCCGTGGGGCGACGGCCGGCCGGGCTGGCACCTGGAGTGCTCGGCCATGGCCACCTGGTACCTCGGCGGCACGTTCGACATCCACGGCGGCGGCCTGGACCTGCAGTTCCCGCACCACGAGAACGAGGCCGCCCAGTCCCACGCCGCCGGCGACGGATTCGCCCGCTACTGGCTGCACAACGGCTGGGTCACCATGGCCGGCGAGAAGATGAGCAAGTCCCTGGGCAACGTGCTCAGCGTGCCCAACATCCTCGAGCGCGTCCGGCCCGTCGAGCTGCGGTACTACCTGGGCAGCGCCCATTACCGCTCGATGCTTGAGTACTCGCCTGAGGCGCTGCAGGAGGCGGCGGCGGGGTACCGGCGGATCGAGGCGTTCGTGCGGCGCGTGGCCGAGGTCGCCGAGGTGCCGGTGGGGACGTGGACCGACGGTTTCGCCGCCGCGATGGACGATGACCTGGGGGTGCCCGCCGCGCTTGCCGAGATCCACGGGCAGGTCCGCGCCGGCAATACCGCGCTGTCAGGCGGTGACACCGCGGCGGCCGTGGCCGCCGCCTCGACCGTCCGGGCCATGGCGGGAGTACTGGGAGTGGATCCGCTCGACGCCCAGTGGGTTGCCGGATCAAGGGGCGACGACGACGACACCGCGATCGCTCTTGATCTCCTGGTGCAGGCGGAGCTCGCGGCACGTCAACAGGCACGGGCGGACAAGGACTTCGCCACCGCCGATGCGGTTCGGGACCGGTTGGTCGCGGCGGGCATCGAGGTGGCTGACACCGCGGACGGCCAGAAGTGGTCGCTCGCCAACCGGAAGGACTGATATGGCGGGCAACTCGAGCCGTCGCGGAGCGATCCGCAAGAGCGGTACGAAGAAGGGCCAGGTCGTCGGTTCCGGCGGCCAGCGTCGTCGGGGACTCGAGGCGCGCGGCGCCACCCCCAAGGCCGAGGACCGGACGTACCATCCGGCGCATCGGCGGGCCAAGCAGGCTGATCGCAAGGCGCAGACGTCGCAGCAGCGTCGTCGGTATGCCGAGAAGCAGGCCGACGGGCCCGAGCTGGTAGTGGGCCGCAACCCGGTCGTCGAGTGCCTGCGGGCCGGCGTTCCCGCCACGGCATTGTTTGTGGCCGTCGGGGCCGACAATGACGAGCGCCTGACCGAGGCCGTGCGGTTTGCCGCCGACAAGGGCATCTCAATCCTCGAGGTCCCGCGCACCGATCTGGATCGCATGACCTCCAACGGGATGCACCAGGGGATCGGGCTGCAGGTTCCGCCGTACGAGTACGCCGATCCCAAGGATCTGCTCGAGAGCGCGATGAACTCCTCGACCCCGGCCCTGCTGGTGGCGTTGGACAACATCACCGACCCCCGAAACCTCGGCGCCGTGATCCGCTCGACGGCGGCCTTCGGCGGCCACGGCGTGCTGATCCCGGAGCGGCGCAGCGCCTCGATCACCGCGGTGGCGTGGCGTACCTCGGCCGGCGCCGCGGCCCGTCTGCCGGTCGCCCGCGCCACCAACCTCAACCGCACGCTGCTGGACTGGGCAAAGTCGGGCGCGCAGCTCGTCGGCCTGGACGCGGGCGGCGACGTCTCGCTCGACGACTACGACGGCACCGGCCCCACCGTGGTCGTCGTGGGCTCCGAGGGCAAGGGCCTGTCCCGCCTGGTGCGCGAGAACTGCGATTCGATCCTGTCGATCCCGATCGCCTCAAAGGTGGAGAGCCTCAACGCCTCTGTCGCCGCGGGCGTCGTCTTGTCGGAGTTCGCCCGCCAGCGCCGCCTCAAGGGCTGACCCGCTGCCCCGCAACGCCACCGGCCATCGATAAGTGGGTTCGGCACGAAGCTACTCGCACGATGCGGGCCGAACTCACTTGCCGATGACTCCGGCGGCACGTGAGCGCCCCACGCACCGCTCGTACCTCACGGGTCTCGCGTTGAGTCGTGGCGACCAGCGTTTCACCTGCAGAGTCTGGTCGTAGCGCTGACGCTGTGACTCCCCGCGAGGTGGGGCCGAACGAGCGTGGCCGAAGGCCGCATCGAAATTGAGCAACACAATTGAGATTTTGAGCAACATCAGCGAGACGACACGCCACGGACATCGCGCTGATGTTGCCCAAAATCGCGCTGATGTTGCGCAGTTTTTCGGCTCCCAGGGGCCTCTGCCAACCGGGCGTGCTTCATGCACACGGTTCATGCGCGCGGGCACAGTCCAGCCACGCCTGCGCTGCTCAGGCCTGCGGGCGCTGTGGGGAGCGGCAGCGGTCGAAGGTCGCCCGCGCGTACTCCCAGGTTTCTTCGCCGTAGTACAGGTGGCCGGCGAGGACGTACAGGCCTGCCAGTCGCTGGTACGTCCACGCGCGGTCGAGGAAGGTTGCATCGATCTGGCCGACGTACCTGGCCAGGACGCGCTCGACGAAACGCGGGCCGTATTCGTACAGTTCTGCGAAATCGATCGCGGGGTCGCCGATGCACATGTCGGTGAAGTCGATCAGGCCCAGCCGGCCGGGCGATCCCGGCGCGGCGACCGTGCTGGTGACATTTCCGCGCCCGAGCCCGCGCTCCCAGTACAGATGCCGAGAGTAGATGTCGTAGTGCAGGAACACCCGGGGCAGCAGCGTGGACTGGAGCGCGGCCACCTCGTCACAGATCTCGCGGGCCGTACGCAGCTCGTCGGGGGTCAGCACATCGGGCATGTTGTTCTCGACTATCCCGCGTACGAAGTCCAGATTCTCCGGCTGGTACGACGGGGCCACCAGATCCATCGGCGGCTGGGAGAGGTCCTGGATGTGCAATGCCGACAGCAGTGAACCCAGCTGCGTGGCGACGATCGTCTGCTCGGTGAACGGCAGGCTGTGCAGCAATTCCGGGGTGAGCCGCTCCCCGCGGACCATCGGGTAGCCGGCGAACGGCACACCCTCGGGCACGTGCGTGTAGCGGGGGAGCGCGGCGTCGACCTGCGTCGACAAGTGCTCGAGCACCGCGATCTCGGTGGGCAGCTGCGCGTGCGCCTGCTCGTCGGTGGGGAATCGGAACACGAGGTCGCTGTGTCCGCGCGCGTCTTCGCCGGAGCAGCCGTGAAGCATCAGCACGAGGTGGTCCCAGCCCTCGTCGGTGCGGGTGACCGACTCCCAGCGCAGCGCCGGGAACGCGGCCCGGATCGTCGCGAGTTCGGGCGTGCTCGAATCATCGCCAGCCCCGCCAGCCCCGCCAGCCCCGCCAGCAGCGGCAGCAGCGGCAGCAGTGCCGGCGTCGGCGTCGGCGGATTCAGCGGCGTGGTCGGGGCGTCCTGGGCTTCCTGGGTGGTCTGGGCTCACCAGATAGACGCTAGAGCGTCGAGAAGCGGATTTCGCGCACCGCCACTCGACCGACGTGGGCCGAACCCTCTTCGCGATGGAATGCGCGATGGAGCTGGCGCGGGCCAAGCCAAGCCAAGCCAACGCGAGCGGCCGGCTCAGCGGCGGAGAGCCCCCACGCCCCGGGCCGCGAGGTAGATGACGAACGACAGGGCGGTCACGAACACCGACACCGGCACGCCCGGCGCGAGGGAGAGTAGCATGCCGCCCACGGCCGCGACCTCGGCGAACAGGATCGTCAGCCCGATCGCCTTCGCCGGACTCGAGGTGACCGCCGCCGCAGCGGCAGCCGGGGTGATGAGCAGGGACAGCACAAGCAGTGCGCCGACGACCTGCACGGCCTGCGCCGCCGCGAGGCCCACGAGCACGGCGAAGATCATGTTGATCGCCCGCACCGGGACACCGCGCGCCTCGGCAACCTCGGGGTCGGCGGAGGAGAACACCAGCGGCCGGTACAGCGCGATCAGGGCGGCGCAGATGATCGCCGCGACGATCGCCATCTGCAGCAGCCCACTCTCGGACACGCCCACGATCTGCCCGGTGAGCAGTGAGAACGCTGTGCCCGACCGGCCGGGGTAGAGGTGGATGAACAATACGGCCAGGCCCAGTCCGAACGCCAGCACCACGCCTATGGAGGAGTCGCGCTGGGAGACCCGCGAGCCCATGAGTCCGAACATGAGGGCGGCGATCACCGAGCCCACGATCGCGCCGAGTCCCAGGTTGAGCCCGAACAGCAGCGCAGCGGCGGCGCCGGTCAACGCCAACTCGGACGCGCCGTGCACGGAGAACGACATCTGCCGCATCACGATGAACGGCCCGATCGCGCCAGCGAGCAGGCCGAGCAGCGCGATCGCGGCGAGCCCGAGCAGAACGAAGTCCTGCTGCAGGAGATACGCGGTCGTCTCTGTGTCGGTGAGGGAGGCGAGGATCTCGAGCAAGCGGTCCATCAGTGCGCTCCGTGTCCGTGGTCGTCGTCGTCATGATGGTGGTGCCCGGTCGACCAGGGCTCGGCCACCAGGTGCTGCGTGTCGCCCACCACGACGATCTGCCCGCGCACCCGCAGCACCTCGACCGGCGAGGAGTACAGATCGGACATGACCTCGGTCGTGAACACCTCGTCGGGCGTGCCGATGCGGTAGCGGCCGTCGACGATGTAGAGGACACGGTCGACCATCGGCAGCACGGGGTTGATCTCGTGGGTGACAAAGACGATCGCGGTGTCGTCCTCGCGCCGCCGTCGGTCGAGCACGGACGCGACGGTGCGTTGGCCGGTGAGGTCGAGGCTTAGCAGCGGCTCGTCGCACAGCATGACGCAGGGGTCGCACGCGATCGCCTGGGCCACGCGCACGCGCTGCTGCTCGCCGCCGGACATGCGGCCGAGCGGCTTGTCGGCGAGCTTGCCGGCCTCGAGCCGGGCCAGCGAATCCTCGACGATCCGTCGTTTTTCGCCGCGTCGGCCGGACCAGCCGGGGCCCCAGCGGGTGCCGTCGATGCCGAGGCTGACCAGGTCGCGCCCACGCAGGGTGATGCCGGGGTCGAAGGCGCGCTGCTGCGGCACGTAGCCGAGGTGGGTGCCGCGGTCGCCGGGCGCGCGGCCGTCGACGAGCACGGTCCCGGAGTCGGGCTTGTGTTCGCCGAGCAGGACCTTGAGGAGGGTGGATTTGCCGGCGCCGTTGGGTCCGAGGACGGCCACGAACTCGCCGGGCTGGATCTGCAGGTCGAGGTCGCGGATGAGGGTGCGGCCGCCGCGCGAGATGGTCACGCCCTCGAGCGAGACGACGGGGCCGGGCCCGGGGATGCCACGCGCGTGATCAGTGCTCATCGTCGTCCACCGGGGCGGCGCCGGCGAGTGCATCGGCCAGCTCGTTGACGATTCCGCTCATCCAGGTCACGTAGTCCGTTCCCTCGGGGAGGGTCTCGGAAATCTCGACGACGACGACACCACCATTCACCGCGGCTTCACGCACCCGGGCGGTGACCGCTGTCTCGGTTTGCGGGTTGTAGGCGAGGACGGCGACCTCCTGCCGGTCCAGCAGGTCGATCAGTGAGGCGAGGTCGGCGGCGGACGGGTCGGTGTCGTCCTCGACGGAGGTCAGGAAGCCGCGTGGGGTGCGGTCGACCATGTGGGCGTAGTCGAGGAGGTGCGCGCCGATGCGCTCGGTCTGCGCGTAGGGGAAGTGTCCGCGGTCGTGGATCTCGTCGAGTTGGGCCTGCACGGGGGTAAGTGCGTCGCCGAAGCTTCGGGCATTGGCGCGGTAGTCGTCGGCGTGCTCGGGGTCGATCTCGGCGAGCTGGGAGGCGACCTGCTCGGCCACTGCCGTGGTGGTGGGCAGGCTGAACCAGACGTGCTCGTTGCTGGCGGCGTCGTGCGAATGGTCGTGCCCGGCATGCCCGCCCTGGCCTTCGTCGTTGGACTCGTCCTCGTGACCGTCATCGTCGCCGTGGTCGTGACCGTCGTGGCTCCCGCCGGCGTCGTCCCCGTGATCGTGGGAGTGCTCCGGCGCGGCCTCGCCGGTGACGGCCGAGTACTCGTCGACGGCCCGCACGACCGGCACCTCGCCCGCGTTCTCGAGTGCGAGGTCGACAAAGGAGTCGTAGCCGCCGCCGTTGTAGACCACCAGGTCGGCGTTCGAGACCTTGGCGGCGTCGGCCGGACTGGCCTCGTACGAGTGCGGGTCGGCCGCGGGGTCGGAGATGACGGCCTCGACGGTCGCGTTGCCGCCGGCGACCTGCTCGACGATGTCGGCGTACACGTTCGTCGACGCCACCACACTCGGGCCGTCCCCACCCGCACCGGCCGAACCGCCCGAGCTGCCGCACGCGGTCAGCGCGCCCGCGCCGAGAAGGGCGGCAGCGAATGCGGTCAGGGCTTGGGTGGCGCCGCCTCGACGCGGGCCGGGCGAGCCGCTGCCAGAGGTCCGAGGAGAGATCGTCACGTCTACTGCTCCTGAGGTGGGCCGGTGCTCCTGATGTGGGGCGGGCCGGTAATGGGAACCGTTGTCGGTAAGTGTACGGCCGTGCGG
>NZ_JAALDM010000094.1 GCF_014144865.1 Dietzia aerolata
CGCCGGCCGCCCCGCCTGGAACGGGCCCCGCCGCAGGGCCCAGACCTACGCCGGCACCGACCGACAGGTGCGCGGCCTGCTCCTGGACGTACTGCGGGACGGCGACGGCACCGCCACCGCCGCCCGACTGGACGCGGTCTGGCCCGACGCGGCCCAGCGCGACCGGGCACTGGCCTCGCTGCTCGACGACGGGCTGATGGTGCGCAACCACGACCACTACACGCTGCCCACCTGACCCCCGCGGCCCCCGTCACCACTCCCTGTTCGCCCCTGCCGTCTCCACACCCTTGATGACCTCCTCGTCGAGCCTTCCCACCGCCCGGTCCGCGATCTCATAGAAGGCGTCCCGGGCGTCCGGGGCGTCGGGTGCCGTCAACATCCCGTCTGCGGCGAAGTACGGGGCCAGCTCCCCGAACCGCAGCTCCGGACGCTGTTTCACATACCCGTTGAGCAGGTTCACGAGCATGGCGTCACCCCGTTTCGTCGCCTCCACCCGGAAGTCAACAGAGTTCTCCAGAGCCTCGAACTCCTCGCGTCCCCCGTCGTCCCCGGCCCTGTCCCGTGTCGCCGGAACGTTGTCGACCTCCGGCCGCAGAACCGTCCCGCCCTCAGCGAGCACGCCCTCCCTGAGGTAGCCGAGGGCCTCGTCCCATTTCCCGTCGCGTCCGAGCTCGGTCACCGCCAGCCCCAGGCCGGACTGCATACCGAGGGTGATCCGGCCCATCTGGTGTGACTCCAGCGTCGCCCTGGCGTCCCCGTTCGGCAGGAACTCGGCCTCCTCGCCGATCTTCTGCTGCAGGTGCTTCACCGCATCAGCACCGTGGGTGTTGATCGTGGTCGCCGGGGCGGGGTGCATGTCGAGCACCACGAACAGGTCCGTCATCTGGTGCTGTCCATCCAGCCTCCGCGCCCCGTCGATGCCGATGGCCGACGTGTCGCCTCCCGCCAGGCTGATGAGATGGGGCCCCACCACAGCAGCCGCCGCCACCCACACCCCGGGGTTGAGCTGTGCCGCCGAGTCGTTTCCGTAGGGCTCCACATCCACGAGCGCACGTCTGTTGTCCGCGATGATCCGGGCCAGTTCACCCGCGGTCTCGCCCGCACGGGTGGCCACCCGGCCGGGCCCACCCGCATCACCGGTCGCCGCGTCTGTCTCTCCCCGCCAGCCGAGCAGGCTCCTCATCCCCGAGTCATGTCCGGCCCCCTCATCCCAGTCGAAGGAGAGAAGAGCCGTCATGGACACGTTCGCGTCATACGCCCCCGCGGTGAACTCGACATGCCCGAGGGGCGGCATGTCCACCGGGGCCGAGAACCCCTCCGGCATCCCCCCGATCACTTCTGGTCGCCCGTCACGGCCGGTCATCATGGCGTCATGCACGGCGATCTCGTCCCGACCCGCCACGGCGAGCATCGAATCCAGCGTCTCCCCTATCGCAGTCGGTTCTATCCCCGACCGGGCGGCCGGGGTCGAGTAGCGCAGCGCGGGGTCATTGGTCGCGGCCGCGATGTCTGCGGCCCGGGCGATGAGGGCCCTGTCGATGTCGCTGCCCCGACGGGCCTCATCCGTACCGTGTCCGAGCACCTCACTGATCACCCCCAGGTCGTCGATCGTCGGCAGCCCCGTCGTCCTCGTCGCCGACTTCGTCAAGCCGACGAAGCCGGGCATCGCCGCGGCCTCGCGCCTGAGCACCACCGGACTGTCCGTGAGAGCTGCCGCCCAACTCGGAGGCAGGGCGTCGAGTCCGCCGCGGCGGTGCTGAACCGGGTCGTGCCCCGACGTCCCCCCGGAGGAGACCTGCTCACCCGGCTCTGCCGAACCGGTACGCACACGTGGCGTCGACAGGATCTGCATCCCGTCGGCGAGGTGCGCCTTCACTTCCGCGTCCCGTCCACCGAACCCCAGGAACGCGGCGAGCCCCCCGTCCCTGTCGAGGGTCCGGGCGAGGCCGGACAGATAGTCCATCTGCCCCGTGGAGATCACCGCCTCTCCGCCCCTGTCCAGTGCTGCGCGTTGGGCATCGCTCAGTGACGTCGCGGCAGACAGCCTCGCGCGCTGCTCCCGCGTTGCCGTCCCGTCCGCCAACGCCCTCGCATCCACAACAACCTGCGCCACACCCGGACCTGCGGACACGGTGAGATCGCCCTGCTCTTCCCCGGTGCGGCCATCACCAGACGGCACTGCACATCCGAGCACCGCGCACAGCGACACCACCAGCGAACCAGCGGTGAGCATCCGTCGGTGCCCACCACTCGCCGCCGTCACCTAGAAATCTCCCGCCGCAGCCGAACCGACCGGCCACCCCGGAGACGGTGCGACCTCGGGCATGCTCGGCACCGTCGTATAAGTGGCGGGACTATCGGGGTACTCCGCCGGGAGCCCTAATAACTCATTGCACTTCCTCTGGGCTTCGACACGTTCCTCTCGCCGAGGAGAGTATTCAAACCGGAGGGCACGCCACTCACCGAACGCCTCCCGGGGCGGCACATTCTCTGTTCCCGCGTTAGCCGCCGGTGGCGCCGACCCCTCCTGCGACACCACGAGCAGACTCGGATGAACAGCAGGCGGCTGCCCGTCAGCTCGCGAAACGAACCCCTCGTCTGACCCCGCGTCCCTGGACCCGAGCCGGGGATTAGTTCGACACACTGTGACCTGTGTGCGCTCCGCGGAGCCCGACTCCTCTGCCACGTGATAATCGAGTGCGCCCCCAAACTCCGGAGGACGACCTGACGGCGCTTGGGATTCCAGCTGCCCCTCGATGTCGAAGGCTGACGCCTCGATCACGGACCGACTCAACTCCTCCGTATCCCACGTCGAGTAGGCCCAAATCGCGTCCTCGACGTACGCACGCACGAACGTGCCCAACGGCGACATCACATCCAGATGCGGACCACCGTGCCACACCGCCGAGAACCGACCAGTCTCAGCAATCTCGGCCTCGGCCCCCGCTTGCGAGCCCGGGTCATCGGCCCCGTCAGGCTGCGCACCGCACCCCAGTGCCATCCTCCCTGTCACCACAACGGACACTGCCGTCAGCAGCACCCGTCGACGCCCGCTCACTCGTCCGCCAGCGGAGTCGAGACGACCGGTGGAACAGCACACACCTGGATCATCTGGGACCCCGCCGCGCGGGAGACCAGCGTCCCGCGCCCCGGGGGAAGAGGGCTCGGCTTGAGTTTGCCCACGATGTTCCCCTCGTCGCTCGATCCGGACATGACCAGGGTGTCCACCGAGAGTTCCTTGAGCTTGGCGACAGTGCCGCTGTACAGCGCCCGGCTCACGCCGCCCATCCTGCGGGTCAACACCACATGTAGGCCGACATCCCGTGCCTGCGGGAAGAACTGGTGCAGATCCGACAGCGGATCGCTTCCCGTCGTGGGGGCCACCAGGTCATGGTCGTCGACCACAACGTAGATCTCAGGGCCCGTCCACCACGACCTCGCGGCCAACTGCTCGGCCGTCCCGGACCGTCGAAGCAGAAGTCACCCTCCGCCACAGCTTCGAAGGCATGGGCCGAACCAACGAAGAGGTCGGCCACCAGCGAGATGTTTCCAGCCGAGAAGCCGACGGCAGCAACGAACACGGCGCCATCGAAGGCGACCACGCAGGCCACATCGCCGCCCACCGCTTCATGCTCGACCAGGGCCTACCCAACCTCTTCCCGCAAAACGGTAACTTCAACACCAGCGCCTACAAGAAGATGGAGAACGAGTGGGCGGCTCTTGTGGCAGACGGGCTTCAGGTGGAGGGCACGGTGGCGTTCGACTTCTCCGCTGACAACCGAAGACCCGATGTCGTCAAAGTCGAATTCGAAGGTCTGGACGATGGTGGAGCTGTGGTCTTCGAACCGACAGAAGATCCCTACTTCATCAATGAATCCGGCCAGCCCTACGATCGAACGTACCGGTAAAGGAGACGCGATGAAGGTATCGCTCGCGGTTGTTGATGAGTTCGCCCACGAGTTGGTCGAGGCCGTCACCAATGACCCCAAAATTCTCCGAAAAGGCCCGTTCCAGGGATATTCGATACTGAGCTACTACGCGGATTCGATGGTCCTCACCACGACGAGTGGATACAACGACCACGAAGCCGCCGCGCAATGCAATCTCAAGATCCCAACACGAGACGTACTCACGAGAATCGTGGAAGGGACCTGGTTGCATCACCGGAGCGATCAACCGGGAGTCCCCAACGCCGCGACCATCTCGTTCGAACCGGGGCAGACTGACATGCTCGTCCATTACTACACCGGCGAAGAGGCCCTCCCCTGGGAAGTCACCGACGGCAATCGTCAGCAGATTCGCGAGAAGCTACGCCCTGAATCGATCCAGCCCCCTACCAACCTTGAGTGAACCGGAAGTTGGAAATCACCGACGCGAACGCGACGGTGCTCTTCACCTCTCTGGCATCGAGCTGATCCGACCAAGACCCAGGACCGGCATCCCTCCGAACCGACGTCCCCCCTCGGCCGGTGGGAGCTGACCGACTTCCGGAAGTTACCCGGTGATCTTCCGTGACACCTCGACATACGCCGAGGCCAAGTTCACCGCCGCCTCCGGAAAACGAATCGGCGGCGCTTGTTGGCGACAGCCAACGAGGGGAAGAGGGAGCTCAGCCTCTTCTTCAGTGACCCACCCCCTAGCCCAGACACCATCGATATTAAATGGCCCTTCCGGTACCGGAGTGCGTAGCGGGGATCCGGCGGTGATGCAGTGAGGCACAAGATGTAGGGATCCTGGGGCGTGTGAAGATGCAAGTTCCTACACCAGAACTTCACTTCCCCAGGACCCGTCTTGAACGCTACCGCCAGCCTGCTTGCCGACACCATCTGCCGCACCGTCGAGCTCGGAGTGACGATCACCGACGCCGCTGTGCTTGATGATCAGACGCACTTGTTCTGCTCCCCGGTCCAAGCCGATCCGACCTGCCTTGACTGCGGTGAGCAGGCTCGTCTCCGCGATCATGTTGAGCGTCGGCTCACCGACCTTCCGATCGTGGGGCACCCGACCAAGCTGCACGTGCGCCTTCCCCGCTTTGTCTGCGACAACCCCGCCTGCGAAACGAAGATCTTCCAGCTGCGATTGCCAAAGCTGGCCGAAGATCGAGCCAAGACCACCTTCCGCTGCACCCGCTGGATCCTGCAGCGACTAGCGATCGACCGCACCAGCGTGGCCGCCGTGGCCAAGGCCCTGGACGTGGGCTGGGACCTGGTCAATGACCTGGCCCTGTCGAAGATCCGCGACATGGTCTACGACCAGCCCGACCACCTCGACGGAGTCCGAATTTTAGGCGTCGACGAGCACAAGTGGAAGCACGTCCGCGGCGACGGGACCAGTTCGTTTGTCACCGTCCTGGTGGACCTGACCCCGAGCCCGGTTGTTGGACATGATCTCCGGGCGTTCGGCGAAGGCCCTGACCGACTGGCTCGATGACCGTGACCAGGTATTTCGTGACCGTATCAAAGTAGTGACCATGGACGGGTCCGCCGGCTATCACTCGGCCGCCGCCAACGCGGTTCCCGAGGCACGCACCGTCATGGACCCCTTCCACGTGGTCCATCTCGCGGCCGAGAAGCTCACCCTGTGCCGGCAGCGGGTGCAGCAGGAAACCACCGGGCACCGCGGCCGCTCCGGCGACCCGCTGTACGGGATACGGCGGACGTTGAACACCCGCGCCAGCCTGCTCAAACCCAAGCAGAAGATCCGACTCTGGGAAGCGTTCACCGCGAACACCGCGCACGCTGCGGTGGAGGTGATCTACGGCGTCTACCAGCAACTCATCACCGCCTACGAGGCCTCCGGCAAACGCGAGGGCAAGATCGCGATGTACAAGCTCCTCAAGTCCATCCGCAGCGGCGTACCGAAGGAGTTGCCCGAGCTCGCGCAGCTCGGGCGGTCGTTGTGGAAACGCCACCGCGAGATCCTGGCCTACTTCGACGTCGGCGCCTCCAACGGGCCCGTCGAAGCCATCAACGGACGCCTCGAGCACCTCCGCGGAATCGCTCTGGGCTTCAGAAACCGCAACCACTACATCTTGCGGTCACTCATCCACTCCGGTCAGCTCCAAGACCGAATCAATGCACTCTAGTTCCGGAAGGGCCCCTCTTCCCGCAGAACTGTAACTTCAACACCAGCGCCTACAAGACGATGGAGAACGAGCTGGCCGCGCTCGTGTCGGCTCAGCACCCGGTAGAGGGGAGTATCTCGTTGGAGTATCCGCCCGACGGATCACGACCGTCGGAAGTTACCGTTAGTTACAAGTCGACCGGCTTGGGCGAAGTACGATTCGAGACCTTCGAGAACAAGGCGGGCCAGAAATTCAACCGCGCAGAAATCAAGTGAGGAAGCCATGTCGATCACGCTGACCGTAGATGACGAGACCACCGAAGTGCTCGTCGATAAGCTAACCAAAGATCAATTCTTCCTCACAGAAAAGCCTGCTGACCACGCGGCGATGATCCTATTTTATGAGGACAACACAATCAATATGCTCTTCGCCGCCTATGGGCCCCAGCGAGTCAACAATCGCGCTCGAATCCACTCCTCAGCATTCCAAACACTGAAGGGTGTTGTGAACAATACGTGGCTGGACAATCGCGAAGATCAACTCAGCGAACCACTGGCCGCCATCATCCAGTGCGATCTCAAAGCAAAGACTGCAACCGTGACCTATCACCTCGGCGACGAGTCCGAGGCCTGGCGCTTCAATGACGAGAACTCAATGGATCTCCGCGCCGCTTTGGCTCCCTGACCCGCCAAAATCTATCATCGAGCGGAGCTATGTCGATCACACTGACCGTCGACGACGAGACCGCCGGAGTGCTCGTCGACAAACTTGCTGGCGACCGCTCATTCCTTGCTGAAGCACCCGCCGATCACGCTGCCTTCGTTTTATTTCATGAGTCCAGTACCGTGGAATTCCTTTCCGCCGGCTACGGGCCCGAGCGAGTCGATCCGCTTGAGGATATAGACCTGTCGGCAATCCGAATATTGCGGGGCGTCGTCAATAACACTTGGATCGATAATCGTGAGGACCAACTCAGCGAACCACTTGCCGCGATCATCCAGTGCGACCTCAAGGCGAAGACTGCGACCGTGATCTACCACCTCGGTGACGACTCCGAAGCCTGGCGATTCAACGACAACAACTTCCGAGAACTGCTCACCGCCCTCGAACCCTGAGTCCACAACGACGTGCTACGAAGACATGCGGGCGCGCAGGACAATTCGAAATGGAATCGAGCGAGGGGACCATGTCGATCATGCTGACAGTTGATAACGATACAGCCGGAGTTCTGGTCGAGAAGCTCACCAACGACCCGTACTTCCTTGCAGAAGCTCCTGCAGAACACGCGGCCTTTATCCTTTTCTACGAGTCCAACACAATCAAGTTCATCGCCGCTGCTTACGGACCACAGCGCGAGAATTATGTCGGCGACATCCATCCCAATACCCTCGGAATTCTAGAAGCTGTCGCAAATAACACTTGGGTAGACAACAGAGACGACCAACCCGGCGAACCTGTCGCAGCCGTAATCCAGTGCGACCTCCAGGCGAAGACTGCGACCGTGACGTTCCACCCCGGCGACGAGGCCGAGGTCTGGCGCTTCAACGTCTCCAGTTCAATGGATCTCCGCGCCGCGCTGGCACCCTGACCCGCCTCCCCCATACAGAACTGTCGACGAGCCCCGCTACCCCACCGAGAGGATCCGACCATGCCCGCACCCCAGACGACTGACCCCACCACCCTGCTCGGCCAGTGGGAGCTGACTGGCGTCTCGGAACAAGACGCCGGGCACCGCTCGGGGAGCTTCGCGATCATCTTCCGCGATCGCTCGCACTACACCCCGGAAGATTTCTCTACTGCCAGCGGCGAAACGCTCGAGATCACCGAATCGAGCGGCGAGGTCTTGTTCACTATGCGGGGCGGGGCGAAGGTCCCCTGGACTTCCGCCGAAAAAGAGCAGGGCGTCCTGATCAACTCGATCGAGGACCAGGACGGACGCATTGTAGGAAGCGTGGCGCCATACCTTCGCATGCAGCGCCAGGTGGACGGCACCTGGGTGAGCAAGTACTCCGACAGCGACCTTGACATGGACAACAACCTGTTCACCGACGGCACAGACCTCATCCTGATGGTCACCACGATCGTCGACGAGCTCTACGTCACCAAGTACTTCTACCGCTTCTCCCCAGCCTGAACGCAGTACCCGCGTAGGACTGGGTCCGGGGCCGCATGAACGGCGGCATGGCGCAGGACAATGCTCACGCTCCACCCCCCAGCACCCCACCTAACCCGATCGCTAAGCGTAGGCTTTCCTTATGGCCATTGTGAAAATCAACGCCCTCAACGTCCCGCCGCAGGCCGGCCCCGAGCTCGAGCGTCGTTTCTCCGAGCGTGCCCACACCGTCGAGAAGTCGCCGGGATTCCTCGGCTTCCAGCTGCTGCGCCCCACCGGCGGCGAGACCCGCTACTTCGTGGTGACCACCTGGGAGGACGACGCATCCTTCGAGGCATGGCGCGACGGTGACGCCCGCGCCGCCCACGCCGGCCAGCACGGCAAGCCCGTCGCCGAGGGCGCCAACCTGTTGGAGTTCGACGTCGTGATGGACGTCAAGCCCGCGGGCTGACACCCCTCGCCACCCACGCCTACTCGAATCACACGAACGCCAGGGACACATAACGAATGGACTGGATTTCGCAGCAGCCGTTCGCCCTGGCGTTCGTGCTGCTTTTCGTGATCGTGATGCTGCGCGCCAACGCCACCTATTGGCTTGGCCGCGGCGCGCTCAATGGTGGGCGGCTCAGCAAGAAGATGGCCCGTCATCTCGAGGGTCCGACGATGCTCCGGGCGCAGCGGCTGTCCGCGCGTCTCGGGATCGTTGCGGTGCCGCTGTCCTTCCTGACGATCGGTGTCCAGACGGCGATCAACTTCAGCGCCGGCTTCACTCTCATGCCCCTGCGCCGCTACCTCCCCGCGGTGATCGTGGGTTGCCTGCTGTGGGCGCTGCTCTACTCGACAGTCGGCATGGTGGGGTTCGCGGCGATCGGCGCACTCTGGAACCAGATCACCGGCTGACGATCACATCCCGGTACTGCTCGGCTACGCCGTGCCCCGTCACGGACGGCTGACTGGAGGTCCTGGCCTCCGAGCGTGACCCGGCCGTGTCCGAGGCGTTCTCGGAGGACGACTACCGTCGCGCGATCGACATCCTCCAACACCACTACAACATCATCATCACCGTCTGCGGCACGGGCCTAATGCACTCGGCGATGAACGGCGTGCTCGACCTGGCCGACGCGATCGTCCTGATCACCTCGCCCGCCATCGACGGTGCCCAGTCCGCCTCGGCGACCCTGGACTGGCTCGTCCACCACGGATTCAGCCGGTTGGTCGGCCAGTCCGTCGTGGTGATCTCCTCGGTCAAGCCTGGTGAGGCGTCGGTCGATGTGGACAAGCTGGCACAGCACTTCCTCGGTCGGACCCGCGCCGTCCAGGTCGTCCCCTACGACCAGCACCTGTCGGAGGGGTCGCCCATCGACCTGGACCTGCTGGGCGACCGGACCCGTCGCGCGTTCGTCGAACTCGCCGCGACCGTCGCCGACTCGTTCCCCACCACAGCGCGTCGACTGCGGTAGCCCCCGGTCACCCCGAGGCCACCTCCAGGAAGGTGAGTTCCACGGAACCGGTGCACTCGTCCTCGCTCAGCCCGACCTCTTCCCGGCTCAGCCCGTCCCAGCCCAGGACAAGTTCGGTGGAATCGTTCGGTGCGAAGTCATTGGGCGAACCGCTCGACCACTCCAACCGAGTATCTCCGGTGGTCTGGAATTCGGCAGTCACCTCGATCGGCTGATCCGTGAGGTTCTGGAAGTCGGCGGAGAAGATGCAGTTATAGATGGGCTCGTCGAACATGTCCAAGACCACGTACCGCAGTTCGGAAGTCTGGATATCCACGTCCACACCGAGCGCGGCCGCCTGGTCCTCGGGAAGGTCCGCCGCCGGTTGAACCTGCGGGAACCGCGGCGGCTTGCGTATCGGGTCGCCGCCCGCGCCCGACGAGTCGGGTTCCGTGGTGGGAGTCGGTGACGAGGGGCGGGTGGGCGGCGTGGGAGACGATGAGGACGACGACGAGGCCGCCACAGCCGAATTCTGACTCTCCTCCGAGACGTCTAAATCATTCAGCATCCTGGTCACCCCAATGCCGGCGACCACCACGGCGATCAGCCCGAGAACTCCGAGGCTGCCCAGGACCCACCAGACCGCATTCGATTTCTTGTTCTGCTCACCGGGTTGCTGCCACTGCTCGTACCCCGGAGTCCGCCCGGGTTCCTGGCCCGGGCCCTGACCGGGCGGCTGGCCGTGGGCCCCGCCCTGCCCGGGTGCGTGCCACGGTCCGTGGTTCTGCTGTTGCCCCGGACCGGAAGGCTGCCCCTGCCCCTGCCCTTGTCCCGGGGCCTGCCACGGCCCTCGGCCCGGCGGCTGCCACGGACCCTGCCCCTGCCCCGACCCGTTCCCGTACGTCATTC
>NZ_JAALDM010000095.1 GCF_014144865.1 Dietzia aerolata
CCCGCCGCCCCGCGCTGGCACGAGCTCGCCGATGCCGTCCTGGCCGGCCGGCAGGTCACCGCCGAGGAGGCGCTGGCCGTGCTGCGCGCCCCGGACACCCAGCTCATGGAGGTCGTGGCCGCCGCCTCCCGCCTGCGCTTCGAGCACTTCGGCAACAAGGTCAAGGTCAACTACCTGGTCAACCTCAAGTCGGGCCTGTGCCCGGAGGACTGCTTCTACTGCTCGCAGCGCCTCAACTCGACGGCCGGCATCCTGCGCTACACCTGGCTGAACACCGAGGAGGCAGTCACCGCGGCCAAGGCCGGCATCGCCGCCGGAGCCTCGCGCGTGTGCCTGGTCGCGAGCGGCACGGGCCCGAGCAACCGCGAGGTCGGCAAGGTCACCGACATCATCGAGGCCATCAAGTCCGACACCCCGGGCGTCGAGGTCTGCGCATGCCTGGGTGCGCTCAAGGACGGGCAGGCCGAGTCGCTGTGCGCGTCGGGCGCCGACGCCTACAACCACAACCTCAACACGGCCGAGAGCCACTACGAGGACATCTGCACCACCCACACCTACGCCGACCGCGAGCACACCGTCGCCCAGGCCCACGGCGCCGGCCTGTCGGCGTGCTCGGGCTTCATCGCGGGCATGGGCGAGACCCACGAGCAGCTGGTCGAACTGGCCTTTGACCTGCGCGCAAAGGGCGTTGACTCGATCCCGGTCAACTTCCTGCTCCCCTTCGACGGCACCCCGCTCGAGGGCGTGGACACCCTCAACCCGCGCGACTGCCTGCGCATCCTGTCGATGGTCCGATTCGTCGCGCCGGACGTCGAGATCCGCGTCGCCGCCGGTCGCGAGCGTCACCTGGGCAACCTGCAGGGCATCGCGCTGTACGTCGCCAACTCGCTGTTCCTGGGCGACTACCTGACGTCCGAGGGCCAGCCCGGCGCCGCGGACCTGGAGATGATCGCCGATGCGGGGCTCGAGGTCCTGCAGATGGATACGGCCGTAGAGGGTCACGACCCCCAAAACCAGGACGACGACAACACCGCGCCCGCCTCCACCCGCCAGGATCCGGTGGCCATCCGCACACGAGGCGCCGGCACCAGCGAGCCCGCGAACGCCTGACATGGTCGACCACTCCCCTCGCAGTGGCCTGACAGCAGGCACCCAGCAGCCCGCTCATGCCCAGGCAGCCGCCTCGCTCACCGAACGAGCCCCGCTGGCCGCGAACGCCCTACTGGCCGCCGATGCCGAGCACGTCTGGCACCCCTACGGCGGCTTCCCGGCGTCCACACAGCCGCTGCCGGTCGCCTCGGCCGAGGGCGCGCGCCTCCGCCTGACCGACGGCCGCGAGCTGATCGACGGCATGAGTTCGTGGTGGGCGGCGATCCACGGCTACCGCCACCCGCACCTCGACGCGGCGG
>NZ_JAALDM010000096.1 GCF_014144865.1 Dietzia aerolata
AGGTGGAGGGCGGCGACGAAGAGGAAGACCACTGCGGCGATCACCGCGACGAACAGGGTGGCCGTGCGCGCGGGGTGCGCGGCGGTCGGTGTCGACGTCGCGCGACGAGCGCCGGCCGGGGAAATCCGGGCAACCGACGCCATCGGCACCAGCGCGGCCACCAGGGAGGCGCCGAGCGCTCCGAGCGGCACCGCGATCATCGGGGCGACCGGGATCTCGATGTCAGACCAGGTCAGGGCGGGAACGCCGGGGATGTGCCCGACGAGCGGCACCACGATGTAGGCGGCCGCGATCCCCAGCGGCAGCGCCAGGATCGCGCCCAGCAGGGCGATGATGCCGGTCTCCAGGGCGATGATGGACGCGAGTTGGCCGCGGGTCGCGCCGATGAGGCGGAGCATCGCGAACCGTTCCCGGCGGCCGGGAAGGGACGCCCACACCACGGCGGCCAGGACCACGACGGCGATCATCGCCGCGATCAGGGCGAAACCGTTGATCATCGCGGTCAGGACCCCCATGCCGATCCCGTACACCTGCTCGGTCGCCGACACGATCTCCGAGGTCTTCTGGGGCCAGCCCACCGGGGTGGTGGAGTTGATCGCGCTGATGACCTCGTCCGGATCGGCACCCGGCTCGAGCCGGACAGTGACCTCGTTGACCCCGTCGATCCCGGCGATCGTGCTCGCGACGGGCAGGGTGACGAGCCCGTATCCGGTGGCCTGATAGGCGAGCGCGCCGCGGGTGTCGACGGACCCCACGACGGTGAAGGCGGCCTGTCCCGAGGCGGCGTTGCCGAGCACGACCGTGTCGCCGACCCGGAGTCCGGCGTCGCGGAGGAGATCTCGGTTCAGCGCGATCTCGGTTCCCTCTTCGGGCAGTCGGCCCTCGTCCAGGCGCTGCCAGGCGAAGTCGCCCGAGGGGATCGATTCCAGGACCGTCGGCAGAACGGAGTCGCCTGCCCAGAGCGCCGCGCTTCCCCGGGCCAACCCACTGGTGGACGCCACGCCCGGCAGTTCCGCGATCGATGAGACGTCGCCGGGGGACATGCTGCTTCCGCCGCCGAGGGCGGCGTCGGTGTCGACGGCGGCGCCCTGTTCACTGCGGACGACGATGTCGACGCCCTCGTGGGCCACGCCGGCACCCACGGACACCCGGTGCTGCATCGACGCGCCGAGAATCGACCCGGTCACCACCAGGACGCAGCCCAGGACCACCGCGATCAGCAGCCCCCGGGTTCGACCCGAGGTCCGGATCTCGTGAAGGGCGATCGTCAGGGGTGTCGGAGCGGCCACCGTCCCACTCACCGTTCGCGGCGAAGGACGCCGGAGTCCATGCGGAACTGCAGATCGGCCATGGCGGCGACCTTCTCGTCATGGGTGACGATCACAAAGGTCTGCCCGCGTTCCCGCGCCGCCCAGCGGATCATGTCCAGCAACTCGCCGCCCGACTCGGCGTCGAGTGCGCCGGTCGGTTCGTCGGCGAAGATCACCTCGGGCTGCGGCAGCAATGCGCGGGCGATGGCCACACGCTGTTGTTGACCGCCCGACAACTGGCCCGGGAGGTGGTCCAGCCGGTTCGAGATCCCGAGCATGCGGGCCAGATCGTCGACGTCGTGCTCGTTCACAGGTGTCCCGGCCAGGCGCATCGGGAGAACGATGTTCTGCCGGGCGGTCATGGTGGGGAGCAGGTGGAAGGCCTGGAAGACGAATCCGATGCGGGTTCGACGTAGCGCCGTCAACGCGCGGTCGCGCAGGGTGGTCAGCTCTGTGCCGCCGATTCTCACCGAACCCCGGTCCGGGGTGTCGAGACCGGCCAGCAACTGCAGCAGGGAGGATTTTCCGGATCCGCTGGGGCCCACGATCACGGCGATCTGGCCGCGTCCAACGGAAAGGGAGACGTCGTCAACGGCGACAACGGTGGTGTCAGTCGAATGGAACGTCAGGCTCAGTCCCTCGGCCTCGACGGGCAGCACCGTCGATGTCGCGCCCGCTGTCGGCGCTGTCGATGTCGTCACCCGTAAATACTTAGGGCAGCCTGGCCTAAATAGCAACAGGTGTGATCTACACGACGCCGAGGCGACGTCGCCCTGCCGCACGACCCGGCGCCCTCAGGCGGCGCCGGGTCGGGTTACTCGTGTGGGTCAGCTCTCGATGATTTGCACGGACTCGATGGTGTGCGTGGTCGACGGGGCGCCCTGCGCGCTGCCGTCGTCCTCGATCGCGGTGACGGTCTCCATGCCCTCGGTGACGATGCCGAACAGGCTGTAGCTCGGGGGCAGTGCGACGCCGGCGTCGCCGGTGACGATGAAGAACTGCGACCCGTTGGTGTTGGGGCCCGCGTTGGCCATGGCCATGGAGCCGATCTCGTACTCGCCGGCGGCGGGGAGCTCGTCGTCGAAGTCGTAGCCCGGACCGCCGGCGCCGGTGCCCTGCGGATCGCCGCCCTGGATCATGAATCCGGGGATGACGCGGTGGAACGTGATGCCGTCGTAGAAGTGATTGCGTGCCAGGAACACGAAGTTGTTGACGGTCTCGGGGGCCTTGTCCTCGAGGAGGTCCACGGTCACCTCGCCGGCATCTGTGGTGATCACCGCCGTGTAGTCGGCGCCCGGTGTCAGGCACATGGGCGGCGCGGAGGCGAATTCCGTCGTCCGCTCCTCGGTGCCCTCGGCGGGCGGGCACTCGACGTCCGCGGCGGCTTCGCTGGAGGAGTCGGAGCTATCGGAGGACGAGCCGGACGTCGCGGAGTCAGAACCCGAATCATCGGAACCGCACCCCGCGAGGGCCAGGGGAGCGGCGAGCGCGAGGACCCCCAGTGCGGTGCGGACGGTCGGGCGGCGACGGGCAGTTGTGGTGAGACGCATGAAAAGAACCTATGTCTTCGGACGCGCCGGTGCGCAACGGCGCGTGGTGAGAGGGGAGAATACGTCGCGCCGGGTACGATCGATCCGGCTTTCGCCGCGCAGAATTTCGGGGCGTCGGCCAGGCAAGCTGGACGAGGGCGGCTCCCGGCCGTCGGGATGGGGACGCGCGTACATGGAAAACCAGGGCCATCACGGGGCCGACGACGAGATCGCACGGTCGGTCGCGACGCTGGCGGAACCACGCGGCCTGGACTGCCTGCAGCGGATCATCCTGCCGCGGGCCGGCGAGCCACTCGACGTGCGGTCTCTGTACCTGGAAGAGGCGCCCACCAACGCCCGCCGCGCCCACTCGGCGAGCCGCACCACGCTGAGCATCGGTGCGGACAGTGAGGTCTCGTTCGCCACCTACTTCAACGCCTTCGCAGCGGCCTACTGGCGGCGCTGGACGGTCCTGGATTCGGTGGTCCTGCGGTTGACCGTCCGCGGCGCCGGCCGCGTCGACCTGTACCGCTCCAAGATCGACGGCTCGCGCATCGCGATCACCGGCGACGTCGTGGGCAGCCCAGGACAGTCCGATTCGGTGACGACGGTCGAGTTCGTCTGCGACCTCGGACCCTTCGAGGACGGCGGCTGGATCTGGTTCGACCTCACCTCCGACACCGACATCGAGCTGCTGGCTGGTGGCTGGTACTCCACCCAGGCCGCGCCCGCGACCCGACCCGACGCCGGCCCCGACGGTCGGCCCGACGAGTCGGTGCAGGTGCCCAACGACGGCCGCGTCACGATCGGCATCCCGACCTTCAACCGGCCCGGCGACGCCGTGACAGCGCTGCAGGCCCTGACCTCCGATCCGCAGGTGGACGCGGTGATCGACGCGGTCCTCATGCCCGATCAGGGCGACCGCAAGGTCCGGGACGAGCCGGGCTTCGCCGAGGCCGCCAAGGCGCTGGGGGACCGGCTGCACATCTTCGACCAGCCCAACCTCGGTGGATCGGGCGGCTACAGCCGCATCATGTACGAGGCCCGCCGGCTCACCGATTCGCCGTACATCCTCTACATGGATGACGACATCGAGATCGAGCCCGACTCGATCCTGCGCGCCCTGGCGTTCGGCCGGTTCGCGACCGTCCCGATGCTGGTGGGTGGGCAGATGCTCAACCTCCAGGAACGCAGTCACCTCCACACCATGGGCGAGGTCGTGGGCGCGCACGACTTCATGTGGACCGCCGCCCCGCACGCGGACTACGACTACGACTTCTCCACGTACCCACTGACGGACCGCGACAACCCCAAGCCGCTGCACCGTCGGATCGACGTGGACTACAACGGCTGGTGGATGTGCCTCATCCCGCGCGTGGTCGCGGAGAAGATCGGTCAACCGCTGCCGCTGTTCATCAAGTGGGATGACGCCGAATACGGCCTCCGCGCCCGGAGAGCCGGTCATCCGACGGTCACCATGCCGGGCGTGGCGATCTGGCACATGGCGTGGTCGGACAAGGACGACGCGATCGACTGGCAGGCCTACTTCCACCTGCGCAACCGACTGGTCGTGGCCTCGCTCTACCACGACGGAGACCACAAGGGAATCATGCAGTCCAGCCTCAAGGCGCTGGTCAAGCACCTGGTCTGCCTCGAGTACTCGACCGTGGCCATCCAGATCGAGGCCATCCGCGACTTCCTCCGCGGCCCCGAGGCACTGTACGAACTGCTGCCGACGGCACTGCCCAAGGTCAGGTCGATGCGCGCCGAGTATTCGGACGCCGTCGTCGTCCCCTCCGCCGTTGACCTGCCCGCCCCGTCGGGCGGGCCCGCCGGCATCCACACCGAGCCCAAGGGCAAGGTCCGCAAGGTCGTCGCCCTCGCCAGGGGGCTCGCCCACACGCTCTCGCGCGACGACAAGGTGCACCACGAGGTGCCGCAGGCCAACTTCCCGCCCATCGAGGCGCGGTGGTACTCGCTGAGCCGGGTCGACGGCGCCACCGTCACCACCGCCGACGGCCGCGGCGTCGTCTACCGCAAACGCGACCGAGACAAGGCCGCGGCGCTGTTCAGGGAGTCCGCGGCACTGCACCGGGAGCTGTACCGTCGCTTCCCCGAAATGCGTCGCCGCTACCGTGATGCGCACACCGAACTCGTGACCAAGGAGGCCTGGAGCCGTGTCTTCGACGCCTGACCCCGCCACACCGGCCGCATCCGGGGCCTCTGCCGGGGGCGGCTCAGCCCTCCCCGGGGAGCCGACGATCGAGATCCCCGTGCCGAGCGGTGAGGTGCGGCTGCTGGCCGACATCCAGCGCCGTCTCCTGCAGGTCCCGGGTTCGCGGGAGACCGCAGTGACGCTCTCGCACGTCGGCGAGCACGCGCTGGGGTGGATGGCCATCGCCGGTGCCGGCATGGTGCTCGACCCGGCACGC
Source organism: Dietzia aerolata (assembly GCF_014144865.1). GTDB lineage: Bacteria > Actinomycetota > Actinomycetes > Mycobacteriales > Mycobacteriaceae > Dietzia > Dietzia aerolata. The sequence goes on from NZ_JAALDM010000096.1 coordinate 5,272, forward strand.
CGGGGCCGGTGGGCCATGGTCGGGGTCGGCACGTTCGGGGCCCACGCGACCTCCGTGGTGGTCAAGCGCATCGTCCGACGCAGGCGCCCCGCCCACCCGAGCGTCACCGTGGGTGTGGCCACCCCCTCCACTTTGAGCTTCCCCTCCTCGCACGCCACCTCGACCACCGCGTTCGCCCTGCTCGCGGGCTCGGTCACCGGGGTGCCGGTCGCGGCCGGTCTGGTACCGGTGATGCTCGCCTCCCGGCTCGTGCTGGGAGTCCATTACCCTTCTGATGTGCTCGCCGGCGCCACCGTTGGCGCGGGATGCGCAGCACTCACCCGTGCCGTCTGGCCCACCGTGGCCGTCCAGCGACTGCTGCCCGAGGCACTGCGAGAGGCCGAACCGGCCGCTGGCAGCACCGAAGATCCCGAGGAGAAGCGATGACCGATCAGACCGGAGCCCCGGCCACCCGGGGCGGGGGAGATCACCAGCTCTTCGGCTCCGAGCCGCACACGGCCAACGAGATCGACGACATCGCCGAGGCCACCGAGAAGTCCAAGGGCAAGCCGCCCAAGAACCTCCTCGACGGCATGATCAAGGCGCTCCGTCCACGCCAGTGGGTCAAGAACGTCCTGGTGATCGCGGCCCCCGCGGCGGCCGGTTCGCAGACCCTGACCGACACCTCGGTCCTGTTCCACGTGTTCATCGCGTTCGTGGCCTTCTGCATGGCCGCCTCGAGCGTGTACCTCATCAACGACGCCATGGACGTCGAGGCGGACCGCGCGCACCCGACCAAGCGCTTCCGGCCGATCGCCGCCGGCGTGCTGCCGGTCGGCATGGCCTACGCCATGGCGGTGGTGCTCATCATCGCCGCCATCGCCCTCTCCCTGGCGTTCGCGCACCCGGCGCTGGCGATCGTCGTGGCCGTGTACATAGTGCTGCAGCTGATGTACTGCTTCGGCCTCAAGCACCAGCCGGTCCTGGACATCGCCTTCGTCTCCTCGGGCTTCCTGCTTCGCGCGGTGGCCGGTGGCGCCGCCGCCGAGGTCGCAATCTCGCAGTGGTTCCTGCTGGTCATGGCGTTTGGCTCACTGTTCATGGCGGCCGGTAAGCGGTACGCGGAGCTGAGCCTGCACCTGAAGACCGGCGCCAAGATCCGCAAGGCGCTGGAGAGCTACACCCCCACCTACCTGCGTTTCGTCTGGACACTGTCGGCCACCGTGCTGGTGCTCTGCTACGCACTGTGGGCGTACGACCGGGGCGGGGATCCGGACTCGGTCGAGGGCGCGGCGATCTGGCTGCAGATCTCGATCGTCCCGTTCACCATCGCGGTTCTGCGCTACGCGGTGGACGTCGACGCCGCCCAGGCCGGCGAGCCCGAGGACATCGCGCTGGGCGACCGTGTCCTGCAGGTCCTCGCCGCACTGTGGGTGCTGACCGTGGTGATCGGCGTCTACGTCGTCCCGGTCATCTGATTCGGGCCCATGAGATGACGCACGACGCGGGGGCAGCGACTCGTCGGTGGTCCCAACCGGTCTTCTGGGCCGGCGTGGTGGCCATCGTTGCGATTTTCTTCGCGGGCGCCTGGCAGCGCCGGTGGATCGCCGACGACGGTCTCATCGTCCTGCGCACCGTCCGCAACCTCATCGCGGGCAACGGCCCGGTCTTCAACGCCGGTGAGCGGGTGGAATCCAACACCTCCACGGCGTGGACCTATCTCAACTACTTCACCCACGAGATCACCGGCGGCCGGCTCGAGCTGGTCGCGCTGGGGCTGGCGATCACGTTGAGCATGGTCGCCGTGGTGTGCGCGATGCTCGGCACCCGCGTGATGTACCGCGGCACCCGCCGCGCCCCCGCCGGCCCGCCGATGGTCCTGCTGCCGTTCGGGATCCTCATCTACGTGATGTTGCCGCCGGCGCGGGATTTCGCCACGTCGGGCCTGGAGACGGGCCTGGTGATCTGCTGGATCGGCGTGATGTGGCTGGGGATGCAACGCTGGGCTCGGGCCGAGCACCGCGAGAATCGCTTCGGGCTGCCCACCGTGGCCACCGCGGCGTTGGCGTTCATCGCCGGGCTGGGGCCGTTGGTGCGGCCGGAGATGGCGCTGGCGGCGGTGGTGTTCCTGGGCCTCATGGCCCTGGCCCGCCAGTCGTGGAAGCACCTGGGCTGGCTGGTGGTGATCGCCGGTGCCGCGCCGGTGATCTACCAGCTCTGGCGGATGTCGTATTACGCGCTGCCGTACCCGCTCACCGCCGTGGCCAAGGACGCCGGCGGGTCCAAGTGGGGCAAGGGCCTGGCCTACCTGTGGGATCTGCTGTCGCCGTACACGCTGCTGTTGCCGCTGGCGGTGGTCCTGATCGCGGGGCTGGTGTCGCTGTGGTTCGTGGCGAATCCGATCCCCGCGCTGCTCGCCCGACTGGCACGTGGCGACGGCCGAGGCCAGGGCCGGGGCCGCGCCGCAGAACAAGACCAAGATCAAAACCAAGATCAAGACCAGTACGACGACGAGACCATCAGCCGCCTGGATCTGATTCGGGGCGGTGCGCGCTCGACCCCGGTCGTCACCATCGCGTTCCTCGTCGTGGCCGCGGTCATGCTCGTGTACGTCACGCGCGTCGGCGGGGACTTCATGCACGGGCGCGTGCTGCTGCCGTCGCTGTTCCTGTTCCTGCTGCCGGTCTCGGTCGTACCGCTGCCTGTCGGGCCCGCGCGCGGGGAGCAGGACGGGTGGATGCGCCGTGTCGCGGTGCCGGTGGTCGCGGGGGCGTGGCTCGTCGTCGTCGGATGGGCGGTGACCATCGAGGTCACCCAGGACCCCTTCCGCGAGGAGCCCGAGTCCATCACGGCGGCCGGGATCGTGGACGAGCGCCAGTTCTACATCCAACGCACCGGGCACCGTCACCCGCTACTGGCCGAGGACTATCTCGACTTCCCGCGGATGCGCGCGCTGGTGCGGGAGGTCTCGGCCAACCGCACCGGAGCGGTGTTCCTGCCAGTACCCGGGTTCCAGGACCGCTGGGACGTGGTCTCCTACGACCATCCGCTGCCGGGCCTGGCCCCGTTCGAGTTGCCCGATGACCCCATGAAGACGGTGGTGTTCCTCAACCTCGGCATGACGAGCATGAACCTGCCGCTCGACGTGAAGGTCTACGACACGGTGGGGCTCGCGTCGCCGCTGGCCGCCCACACGGACCGCATGCAGGACGGGCGGATCGGACATGACAAATTCCTGCCATATGACTGGGTACTGGCTGAGACGGGCGTCATCGAGGACCCTGTGAATTTCCCGCGCTGGATCGATGTCAACTGGATCAACCAGGCCGAGGTGGCAATTCAGTGTCCTGCGACACAGGCACTCATCGAGTCGTATTCCGCCCCACTGACCACGGAAAGGCGCTGGTCAAACCTTGTAAATGCATTCTCATACGCCGAGTATCGAATGAACAGAATCCCTGCGTATGAGGTCCAGAGGTGCGGTTTACCCATGCCGGAGGAAGTGGAGAAGTATCAGGGCACTCGGTAGGGTGGCGCCTGCTGTTGTCTCGAATCGGTAACAGTCGAAGGACGAAATGACCTTCACCCTGTAACACCTGTCCCACAATGCGCGACAGTAACGATGTCGCAGTTCCGGCCCTCCCTGGTGGGGTCGGTCCGATGGACGTCACCGATGCCTTCCGGGGCACCAGGAACGAACAAAGGAACTCACGAATGTCCCACTCCACCCTCCGGCGCAGGTTTGCCGCCGGCCTCACCGCGCTGGCGACCGCCGCCGGGCTCATGGCGGGCGCCCCGGCCCTCGTCAATGCGCAGTCGGCGGGCTCCGGCTCCGGCGAACCGGCTCCGGCCGCGGCTCCGGCCCCGAGGGCCACCGCGTTCGGTGGGAACGAGGACCCGGACGGCCAGCGCGGAAGACTCCGTGCCGGATGTGTCTACGATGCGGTCCAGTCGTGGGTGCAGCTGTGCGAGGTGTGGTCGCCCTCGATGAACCGCCACATCAAGGTCCAGGTCCAGCCGGCCCGCCAGGGAGGCGGTAACGCAGGCCTGTACCTGCTCGACGGACTGCGTGCCCGGGACGACTGGAACGCCTGGACCCACGACGCCCAGGCCCAGCGGATCTTCCTGATGGACAACATCACGCTGGTCATGCCCGTCGGCGGCCAGGTCTCCTTCTACTCCGACTGGGAGCGGCCCATCAACCTGGGCGGCAACCTGCTCGAGTACAAGTACGAGACGTTCCTGACCCAGGAACTGCCGGTCTACCTCCAGAACGAGTTCGGTGTCTCCCCGACCAACAACGCGATCGCCGGTCTGTCGATGGGTGGTTCCGCGGCTGCGATGCTCGCCGCCAACTACCCGCAGCAGTTCAAGCAGGTCTCGGTGTTCTCCGGCTACATGAACCCCACCGCGCCGGGCATGTACTCGATGATCCCGCTCGCGATGTTCGACCAGTGCAAGTGTGACCCGTTCGCCATGTGGGGCCCGCCCGGATCCCCGGCCTGGGGCCGTCACGACCCGCTGCTCAACGCGGACAAGCTGCGCAACATCCCGATGTACGTGACCGCCGGCTCGGCCATCCCCGGCCAGTACGACCAGCCCTCCAGCCTGCAGGGTGTGTTCAACACCTTCAACGGCATCATCCTCGAGGGCCTGTCCCGCGGCTCGACCCTGGCTTTCCAGAACGAGATGAACGCCGCGCCGAACAGGGCAACGTTCAACTATCGCACCACCGGTATCCACGGCTGGGGCTACTGGAACGACGACCTCCAGGCCGCTCGCTCCGAGCAGATCCTGGACGTCATGAACGCCTACTCGACCTACTGACGCTTCGGCGTCGACCCATGGTCGGTCGTGATCCATCGCAGGATGACAATCGAATAAGAACGGATTCGCCGTAACTCAGCGAGTCCCACCCGTCACACCGGGGCCCCGTGCGTAGATTCACGTGCGGGGCCCCGGTCGTTGTCGCGACCACCGGGTTCGGCCGTGGCAGGGGAAACCACGGACGCACCACCCGGCAGGGCTCCGGTTGACGACGCCTGACGACCTATCCTGGTCGGCGGCGGCGACGTCACCACACACCCGACGACGCGGCAAGGAAGAGAAAAGCATTATGGCGACCCCCAGCGCATCCGCGACCCCCCGCACCAGGTGGGCCTCCTTTGTCGCGGCCCCGATCGTGGCGGGCATGGTGGGCTCAGGCCTCGTCGTCGCCCCCCTGGCCGTCGCCCAGGAGACGCCGGCCGCCCCCGCTCCGGCCCAGGAGGCTCCCACGCAGGTGAGCCCCGCCCCGGAGAGCCCCGCACGGGCAACTCCCGCACCGAACCCGGAGAACGCCCCCGACGCGCCCACCCTGCGCGTCCCCACCCAGCTTCCGTCCGGGGTGCGACTGGACCGCGTGGAGTGGAAGTCCGCGAACCGGGTGGCGCTGTGGGTGCAGTCGCCGGCCATGGGGCAGGCCATCCAGGTGCAGTTGATGCTCCCGGCCACGTGGAACTCCGAGCCGGACCGCACCTACCCGTCGCTGCTGCTCCTCGACGGGCTGCGAGCCCGCGATGATGCGAGCGGCTGGACCCTCGAGACCAAGATCTCCCAGTTCTTCGACGCCAAGAACGCCGTCATCGTCCTGCCGGTCGGCGGCGAGTCCAGCTTCTACACCGACTGGGTCTCCGACGCCAAGGGCGATCAGTACCAGTGGGAGACCTTCCTGATGCAGGAGCTTCCGCCGCTGCTGCAGCGCGACTGGCGCGTCGGCGACCAGCACGGCGTCGCCGGACTGTCCATGGGCGGCACGGCCGCGATGATGCTCGCGCAGCGCTACCCGGACTACTTCCAGTTCGCGGCCAGCTACTCCGGATTCCTCGACACCACCAGTTTCGGGATGCCCGAGGCCATCAAGGTCGCCATGCAGGACGCCGGCGGCTACCCCGCCGAGAACATGTGGGGACCGCTCGGCTCGGCACGCTGGCAGGAGCAGGATCCCAAGCTGCACGCGGAGAAGATGCGCGAGCAGAGCGTGTACGTCTCCGCTGGCAGCGGCAACACCGGCCCCTGGGATGAGCCGTCGGGCCTGCCCGGGATCCCCACCAACTTCCCCGGCTACGGGCTCGAGCTGCTGTCCCGGATGACCACGCAGACCTTCGTCAACCGCGCCCGCGAGGCCGGTGTCCAGGTCACTGCCAACTTCCGGCCGTCCGGCACCCATACCTGGCCGTACTGGCAGTTCGAGATGACCCAGGCGTGGCCGCAGTACGCCGCGGCGGTGGGTATCGAGAACGTCGAGGAGCAGTGCGCACCGGAGGGCGAGATCGCCCGACTCGCCGAGCGCGAGCCCGGACTCGGCCCGTGCCTGACGAATGAGTACGACGTGAAGGGTGGCAAGGCCACCGATTTCCGCTTCGGTCGGGTGTTCTGGTCGCAGGGGACCGGGGCGAACTCGGTCATCGGCGCGATCGGTGCCGCCTATCAGGCCGAGGACGGCCCCGACGGTTCGCTGGGCCTGCCGACCTCCGGGGAGAAGCGGACACCCGATGGCACCGGCCGCTACTCGGACTTCCAGAACGGCGTCATCTACTGGTCGCCCACCACCGGGGCCCACGCCGTGCGCGGCGCGATCCGGGCCATGTGGCAGGACCAGGGCGCCGAGCGCGGCGACCTCGGCTACCCGACCACCGACGAGATCGCCAACCCCAACAAGCCCGGCGTCGTCCAGGGCTTCCAGGGCGGCACCGTCTACTGGTCCGAGGAGACCGGGCCCAAGATCGTCAAGGGTGCGATCCTCAAGGCCTACCGTGAGGCCGGCGCGGAGAACTCCGCACTGGGATACCCCGCCACGGACGAGATCGCACTGAGCACCAGGAACGGGGCGTTCAACCGATTCCAGGGCGGCTACATCTACTGGTCGCGCGAGACGGGCGCCCATGTCGTGCCGCGCGGGCCGTTCTTCGAGGCCTGGGGCGAGGAGGGCTACGAGACCGGACGCCTCGGCTACCCGACCGGACCGGTGCGCACCACCGAGGAAGGCCAGGTACTGGAATTCGAGGGTGGCACGATCACCGTCTCGGGCGGTCAGGCGGAGGTCTCGTGAGGGCGCGCGGATTGGCTCGGGTCCCGGCGCTGGGTGCCGCACTGATCATCGCCGGCGGCATGCTCGCCGCCTGCGGTGGCGGCGACTCGACGGTGTCCGGCGTGCCGGACTCCCAGACCCTGGCACCGCCGCCGGGCGGCGCGTCCACGGATGCGTCCCGCGTGCCGGCGAGCGAGGATTCCGGCCGCTACACGGAGGCCCCCGGACCGGTCGCCTCGGATGCCTCCGGCTACGACGCCCCGGCAGTCGGCGCACGCGAGCGCGGCTACCTAGAGTCCCTCGAGCGTGAGGGTATCGAGACCGAGGAACTCCAGGATCCGCTGGTCGCGGCCGGCAACACCATCTGCCGGATCCGGACCACCGGCGGCGCCGCGGACGAGACCACGACCATCGCCGACGCGGTGGCCGGTCAGATCGTGGCGGGCGGCTACTCGGACCTGGAGGTCGACCAACTGTCCCGAATCGTCGTGGACGCCTCCGCCGGACAGCTCTGCCCCTGACGCCTGAGCCTCGCGTGAGAACCGCCACGTCGCTGAGGGTTCCGGAACCCGTGGCGCCGACCGCGCGTTGTACCGGGCACGACCGCTGACAGCGCTGCCCTGCGTGGTGGTCGGGAAGGAGTGCGAACAGTGGCTCGTGGATCACGTGGAGGATGTGGCCGTCGGCTCGGGTGCTCGATCGGAGCGCTCGTGTTGGTGGCCGCACTGGTGCTCGGCATCGGATGGTGGGTCGGCCAGCGTGGTCTACCGACCGGGCCCGACGGGCCCGGGCCCGGACCCGAAACCCCGCCCGAGATGGCGCAGCCGGCCGACTGCGCCGACGTGCAACTCCTCGCCGTGCCCGGGACGTGGGAGAGCAGCCCGACGGACGACCCGCACAATCCGACCTTCCTGCCCGAGGCGCTCCTGAGGACCGTCACCGATCCGCTGTCCGAGCAGTACCCGGACGACCGGCTCGAGGTCTACACCGTCCCGTACGTCGCCCAGTTCCGTAATCCGCAGAAGCCGGAGGAGATCCCCTACGACCAGAGTCGGGCCGAGGGCACCGACCGGGCGCGGGCGGAGATGATCGCCACGCACGAGCACTGCCCGTACACTTCGTTCATTCTTTTGGGCTTTTCTCAGGGTGCCGTGATCGCCGGGGACCTGACCAATGAGATCGGCACCGGGAACGGTCCGGTGCCGGCAGAGAACGTACTCGGGTCGATCCTCATCGCCGACGGCCGGCGACTCCCGGGCGAGGGCCAGTCCCCGGGACTGTCGCCGGGCAACGGTCAGGGCATGGAGATCTCACTTCAGCCGGTCACCGGATTCACGCAGTTGGTCGCCGGTGCCACCATGACCGGCCCACGCCCCGGCGGCTTCGGCACGCTCAACGACCGCACGGCCCAGATCTGCGACTCGCGCGATCTGATCTGCAATGCCCCGCTCAACGTCGTCGACGGCGCGGCCCGGTTCCAGGAGTTCCTCGCCAACAACGCGATCCACGCGATGTATGCGACGAACCCTGACGTCATCATGGGGACGACGGTCCCAGAGTGGACTATCGGTCACATTCGCGAACTCACCGACGGTGCTCCGGAGATCGCGCACGAGTAGGCCAGAACACGTGTTAATCGATCCGACACGCCAGATGTGGGCGTAAGTTCGGTAGTTCGGAGGTGGCCTGGGGCACGCTGTAGGATCGACCAAGCCTGTCGTCAGTGCACCCGCATGTCCGCGGTCGGCGACGTCGACCATCAGACACGGATCGGAACGGAGCAACGTGGAGTTCGCGCAGTACCACGACGCCAGCGGGGCGATCGTCATTCCTGATCGCACCACCCTTGTCGACTTTGTCGAGGAGAACGTCTCCACCGCCCGTAAGGACCCGGCGCAGGACGGGCTCATCTACCGGTACATGGACTACTCCCGGTCCCGCGACGGCGAGGTGCAGGAGCTCCTGTGGTCCCGTTTCGGCGACCGGCTCTACGCCATCGCGGCACGCCTGCAGCAGGTGGCCAAGCCGGGGGACCGGGTCGCGATCCTCGCCCCGCAGGGTCTGGACTACATCGTGTCGTTCTTCGCCGCGATCCATGCCGGACTCATCGCGGTGCCGCTGTTCGACCCGGACGAGCCCGGCCACCACGATCGGCTGCATGCGGTTCTCGGCGACTGCGCCCCCTCGGTGATCCTCACCTCCACCGAGTCCGCGGCCGGTGTCCGCACCCTGTTCCGTGAGCTGCCGGCCCGCCAGCGTCCGCGCACCGTCGCCGTCGACGCCATCCCCGACGAGCTCGGTTCCGGCTGGACCCGTCCGGAACTCACGGCCGACGACATCGCCTACCTGCAGTACACCTCCGGCTCCACCCGCGTCCCGGCCGGCGTGGAGATCACACACCGCAACGTCGTCACCAACGTCATCCAGCTCTTCGACGGTCTCGGACTCTCGCGGGCCTCGCGCGGCGTCACCTGGTTGCCGCTGTTCCACGACATGGGCCTGCTCAAGGTCATCCTGCCCGCGATGGGCGGCTCCACCATCACGGTGATGAGCCCACGTGCGTTCGTCCAGAGGCCCGGTCGCTGGGTCCGACAGCTCGCCGAGATGGGTGCCGAGGAAGGCGTGGACGGCGTGTTCGCGGCCGCACCCAACTTCGCGTTCGAGCACGCCGCCCGCCGCGGCCTCCCGCGCGACGGTGAGACGCTCGACCTGTCCGGCGTCACCAGCATCATCAACGGCTCCGAGCCGGTCACCCCGGCCTCCATGCGCGCCTTCAACGAGGCCTTCACGCCGTACGGGCTGGCGCCCACCGTGATCAAGCCGTCCTACGGCATGGCCGAGGCGACCCTGTTCGTGTCCTCGCCGCGCAAGGACGACGAGGCGGTCGTCATCCACGTCGACCGTGCTCGCCTCAACGAGGGCGTCATGTCGGTCCTCGATCCGTCGCAGGTCGAGGGCAACGAGGATGCGATCCCGCAGGTCGCCTGTGGCTACATCGCGCCGAGCCAGTGGGCCGCGATCGTGGATGCGAACGTCGACGAGGCCACCGGGGAGCACGACGGCACCGGTCGCGAACTGCCCGAGGGGCGGGTCGGTGAGATCTGGCTCCACGGCACCAACGTCGGCGAGGCCTACTGGGGTCGCCCCGAGGAGTCGCAGGCCACGTTCGGCAACCTGCTGACCGAGCGGCTGCCGGAGGGCAGCAAGACCGTCCGCGAGTTCGGCACCGTCCCCGACGACGCGCGCTGGCTGCGCACCGGCGACTACGGCGCGTACGTCGACGGGCAGATCTACATCACCGGCCGGGTCAAGGACCTGGTGATCGTCGCGGGCCGCAACCACTACCCGCAGGACCTGGAGAACACCGCCCAGGAGGCCTCGGACGCGCTGCGCCCGGGCTTCGTGGCCGCGTTCTCGGTCCCGGCGAACCAGCTGCCCATCGATGCGCGTAACGGCGCGGAGATCGCGGCCGATGATTCCTCGGAGACCCTCGTCCTGGTGGGCGAGCGCGCCCCCGGCGCCGGCAAGGCGGATCCCGGTCCCATCGCGGACGCCGTCCGATCGGCGATCTCCGCCCGGCACGGCGTCACGGCACAGGACGTGCTCCTGGTGCCCGCCGGTTCGATCCCGCGCACCTCCAGCGGCAAGATCGCCCGACGTGCGTGCAAAGCCGCGTACGTGGACGGCACGCTGCGCGGAGGACACCAGCAAACCGCCTTCCCGGACCTGCCGACGGAGTAGCGTCCGGCGGCCGGGCAGGCCCGAAGGCACCACCGGTGCACCGCTGCGCGGGACACCGGATGACATCCGAGGAAAGGCGAGCCACCACAGATGGCACAGAGCGAGATGACGGTAGTAGAGCTCCGCGAGTGGCTGCGGGGCTGGGTCTGCCGCGCCACCGGCCTCGAGCTGTCCAAGGTGACCGATGACCGGTCGCTGGAGGAGTACGGACTGTCCTCGCGCGACGCGGTGACCCTGTCGGCCGACCTCGAGGACCTTCTCGGTCGTCCGCTGGACGCCACCGTCGCCTACCAGCACCCCACCATCGCGACACTGGCCGAGTACGCGATCAACGGCCCCGTCGAGTCCGACGAGCCCGTCGACCTGCACACGTTCCGTGAGCGGGGCGCCGGCATGGAGTTCGACGTCGCGATCATCGGCATGGCCACCCGCTTCCCCGGCGGCGCCGACACCCCCGAGGCCACGTGGGAGCTCCTGTCCTCCGGCCGCGACGCGACCGGGCCTCGCCCGGCCAGCCGCTGGTCCGAGTGGGCCGGTGACGCCTACGTCCAGCAGGTCCTGGCCGAGGCCCCCGACAGTGGCGGCTGGCTCGCCGACGACGAGGTCCGGGACTTCGACGCCGAGTTCTTCGGCATGAGCCCGCGCGAGGCCGAGATGGTCGACCCGCAGCAGCGGCTCGCACTCGAGCTCACCTGGGAGGCCCTGGAGAACGCCCACCTGCCGGCCAGCGACCTCAAGGGCCACGAGGTCGGCGTGTTCATCGGCTCCTCGTCGAGCGACTTCCAGGTCTTCCTCACGGCCGACTCGGCGGCGGCGTCGCCGTACGCGGTCACCGGTGCCTCCAACTCGATCATCTCCAACCGGGTGTCGTACACGTTCGACTTCCGCGGACCGTCGATGACCCTGGACACCGCCTGCTCGACCTCGCTGGTGACGATCCACGAGGCCGTCAATTCCCTGCGACTGCACGAGTCGGACCTCGCCGTGGCCGGTGGCGTGAACATGATGCTCGCGCCCGCCGCGACCATGGGCTTCGCCAAGACCGGTGCCGCACTCAGCCCGGACGGCAAGATCAAGGCCTTCTCCTCGGACGCCAACGGCATCTGCCGCGCCGAGGGCGGCGGCGTGTTCATCCTCAAGCGCCTGTCCGAGGCCGAGCGGGACGGAGACCAGATCCTCGCCGTGATCAAGGGCTCAGCCGTCAACTCCGACGGCCGTTCCAACGGCATGACCGCGCCCAATCCCGACGCCCAGGTCGCCGTGCTGCGCCAGGCGTACGCCGATGCGGGCGTCAACCCACGCGAGGTCGACTACATCGAGGCCCACGGCACCGGCACCATCCTCGGTGACCCCATCGAGGCCAGCGCGCTCGGGCAGGTCCTCGGCCGCGGCCGCGACGCCGACAAGCCCACCCTGCTGGGGTCGGCCAAGACCAACTTCGGCCACATGGAGTCCGCCGCCGGCGCGGCCGGACTGGCCAAGGTCGTCCTCGGCATGAACAAGGACGCCCTGCCGCCGACGCTTAACTTCGCGGGCCCCAACCCGTACATCGATTTCGACACCGCCCG
>NZ_JAALDM010000097.1 GCF_014144865.1 Dietzia aerolata
CGCGACGCCGCGCTGGCCGCCGCGGACGAGCCGGCCTACGACGACGCCTACCGCTTCGGCACCGGCGACAACTGGACCGGCCTGACCGCCGAGGGTGGCCAGCGCGCGCAAGAGCAGTCGCTCGCCCGCGACCGCCGCAACCAGGCCCGCCTCGCCGAATCGCAGGCCGGAAAGGAATCCAAGTGAACGTCCCCGATGCAACTGCAGCCGGCGATCGGCCGCTGAACCTCGTCGTCGTCGCCGCAGGAATGTCCGTCCCCTCCTCGACCCGGATGCTCGCCGACCAGCTCACCAAGGCCACCCGTGGCGCGCTGGCGCGGCACGGCCAGGACGTGGCCGTGACGGTCCTGGAGGTGCGGGAGTTGGCGCACGAGATCGTCGACGCGACGTTCACGCGCTTCCCCGGCGAGAAACTCAAGGCGGCGCTGGAGGAGATCGGGCGCGCGGACGGGGTGATCGCGGTGACGCCGACGTACAACCAGTCGTACTCGGGCCTGTTCAAGGCGCTGTTCGACGTGATCGAGCCCGGCACGATCGCGGGCGTCCCGGTGGCGCTCGGCGCGACCGGCGGCACCGCGCGGCACTCGCTGGCGATCGACTACGCGCTGCGGCCGATGTTCGCCTACCTCAAGGCCGACGTCGTGCCCACCACGGTCTTCGCGGCAAGCGAGGATTTCGGCGCCGTCACCACCGCCGCCGACGAGAACTCGCTCGCCTCCCGGGCGGGGCGCGTCGGGACCGAACTGGCGGACTACATGATGCGGTTCGCGGGGGTCACCGCGGGCGCCGTGGCACCGACCCGCGCCGACGGTGGATCCGGTCGAAGGAGCGACGACGACGAGTTCGGCGACTTCGTGCCCATGGGTGATCTGTTGGGTCGCTGACCGGCCCCGGCCCGAAATCGACGGGTCGGCAATCAGGCCGAGTGATCAGGCCGAGCGGTCGGTGGCCTCGTCGACGGCGTCGTCACCGGCCGTGCCCTCGTCCACGCCGGCGCGGTCGGTGCCCTCATCGGCGAGCTGGTCGGCCTCGGGATGCTCGGTGTCGAAGCTCTCCGGCAGGTTTTTGATGTGCTTGTTCATATTGCGGATCAGCAGGATCGTCGCGATCAGCAAGAGCAGCACCACCGGGATCCCGATCGGTGAGGCCTTACCGAACTCCGGGCCGAGGGGGCTGTCGTTGTACCCGGGGGTGCCCGGCGACTGGTTCTGCGCAAGCACCATCACCGACTCGTACGCCAGGATCTGGACGTCCGGCCCCAGGGTGATCATCGCGCGTCCTCACTCGTGCTCGGTCCGACGGGCAGATCAACATTCGGGTCGATGCCCTCGAACAGGTCTGCCTCGTATTGTCCCTCACTGAGCTCCGGAAAGCCCACCCGGCTAGCTGCCAGCTCGAACTCCTCGGTCGGCCACACCCGCTGCTGCATCTCCACCGGCGCCGCGAAGAACCAGCCATTCGGGTCGATCTGGGTGGCGTGCGCCAGCAGCGCCGAGTTGCGCTGCTCGAAATAGTCCGCGCACTCGACTCGAGTGGTGACCCGCTCCATGATGTCCGGACGGCTGCCCACCCGCTCCAGGAAATCCGCGAAATGATGAACGCCGTCGCGCGCGAACAGTTCCTCGTCGAGCAACTGCAGCCGGCGCAGGGGGAAACCGTGCGTGTAGTAGACCTTCGCGATCGCCCACGGCTCGCCGGCATCCGGATACCGGGTGGGATCAGCGGCGGCCTCATAGGCGGCCATCGACGACGAATGCACCTTCAGGTGATCCGGGTGGGGATACCCGCCGTTCTCGTCATAGGTGATGAGGACATGGGGACGAAACTCCCGGATCCTGCGGACCAGGGATTCGGTGACCTCGTCGTCGTCGACAAGCGCGAAACATCCCTCCGGCAGCGGCGGCTTGGGGTCACCCTCCGGTAACCCCGAGTCCTCGAACCCCAACCAATGGTGATCGACACCCAGGATGCCGGCGGCGCGCGCCATCTCCCGGCGCCGCACCGCGGGCAGGTCGGCGGTGACGTCCGGACGGTCCATCGCCGGGTTGAGGATGTCGCCACGCTCCCCACCGGTAGCGGTCTCCACCAGGACACGGTGACCCTCGGCCACATACCTGGCCATGGTCGCCGCCCCCTTGGACGACTCGTCGTCGGGATGGGCGTGGAACGCCATCAGCCGGAGACCGGCCATCGTGGCACCTGCCATTTCTGTACTCGCGCGTGATGTGACCGTCCCATTCTAGGGTCGCGCGCGCCGGAGGTGCCCCCGGGCGGGCCCGCGCCACCTCCCCCGATACGCTGGGCGCATGAGTGAGCCGAGGTCGGACGCCACATCGCCGCGTGTCCCGTCCCTTCCCGAGGGCCGGTATGACGACGCCGACGGGCAGTCCGGCGTCATGGGAAAGGTCGTCGCCGCGTTCCTGGTTGCGCTCGTCCTGGCGATCATCGGGGCCGGCGTCTACACGATGTACCGTCTCAACGCCACGCCCTCCATCTCCACCGAGGTGATCGGCGTCGAGGCCGTCGACGACTCCCAGCTCGACATGACGTTCACCGTCACCCGCGACGAGCCCGGCGACGCCGCTTACTGCATCGTCCGCGCGCAGGACCAGTCGAAGGGTGAACTGGGGCGCCGGGAGATCTACATCCCGCCGTCCGAGAACGGCACCGTCCAGATCACCACCTCGATCGCCACCACGGCGCGCGGATTCATGGGCGATGTCTACGGCTGCGGCAACGACATCCCCGCCTACCTGCAGCGGTAGGTGCCGCGGCGCAACGGCTGATGACCCAGGACAGGGTCCGCGCGAGGGCCCGCGCCACGCCTGATCAGGCGATCGAACTGTGTTAGCATCGCTATATCAGCACGGCTCCCTCGGCGGGGCCGTGTTTTTGTTACCTACACGGTGAAACACAGATAGGAGTGCGCCCCATGGCGAACGACACCCAGGTCCACTGGCTGACCCAGGACTCGTACGACCGCCTCTCGGCCGAGAAGGAGGCGCTCATCGCGAACCGCCCCGTCATCGCCGCCGAGATCAACGAGCGGCGCGAGGAGGGCGATCTCAAGGAGAACGCCGGCTACCACGCCGCGCGCGAGCAGCAGGGCCAGGAAGAGGCCCGCATCCGCACGATCGACGACCTGCTCGCCAACGCGCAGGTCGGCGAGGCTCCCACCGAGTCCGGCGTCGCGCTGATCGGTTCCGTCGTCCGCGCTTACTACAACGGCAACGAGGACACCAAGGAGACCTTCCTCATCGGCACCCGTGGCGAGGGCTCGGGCAAGGACGATCTGGAGATCTACTCCCCCGATTCGCCGCTCGGCAAGGCCATCCTCGGAGCCAAGACCGGCGAGACCCGCGAGTACACCGCGCCCAACGGTAAGTCGGTCTCAGTCACCGTCGTCACCGCGGAGCCTTACCAGAGCTGACACGTGTCCGACCACCTCCGGTGGTAGGTTTTGGACGAATGTCGGGCCGAACTACAAGGACCCGACTCCGCGCCGGTGTAGCAGGAGTTCCACGTGTCAGACGGTTCCCAGGACAGGCCACTCGGCCCCGCGCCGAAGATCGAAGCGGCGGCCGGACGGGTCCTGGATCAGGCGCTGCGTACAGGTCAGTCGCCGTTCGAGGACGACCTGTACACGTGGACTCCCGAGGTCGCGGAAGAGCTCGCCCGCCGGCTCGACGCCGATCCCGACGAGGCGGCGGGCGAGTCCATGCGCTCCCCCGTCATGCAGGCGCTGCATGATCAGCTCGAGGGCGCGCCGCGGCCGGTGGTCCTGCTGGCCGCCGAGCTGCTCTACATCCAGCAGCTGCCGCTGTCCACGGTCACGGCCCGCCTCAAGCGCGGCCGTGTCCGGGACATCCTCTCGTGGACCGAGAACCCGCCCGAGATCCCCACCGACCTCGACGAGGTCCTCACCGAGCGCGGCCCGCTCACGGGCGGGCTCGGATTCAACGTCCAGATGCGCGAGCACCTGCGCTGGCTGTGCTCGTTCATCATCCACTGGGCCGAGCTCGAACCCGCCGCCCGCGATGCCGCCCTGAGCGACCCGTGGGAGTTTCAGCGCGCCGCCCGCTCCACGCCCGGTGACTGGCGCGCGATCCGCTACAGCCTGCAGTACCTCGTGTGGCCCGGCTACTTCCAGCCGATCGTCAAGCACGAGCACAAGACCCGCATCCGCGACGCGTTCGCCGACCTCATCGGTGGGCCGTCGGGGATCGACGAGCTGGACATCGACCAGGACCTGCACCGGATCTCCGAAGTCCTCTCGGCCCAGCTCGGTCAGCCCGTCGACTGGTACCGCGGGTCTGTTGCCAACCAGTGGCAGCGTCACCGCGACGACCACTCGCGTCGTGCCTGGCTCGTCCGGCCGGGCCGCGGCGGCGTGGGGCAGGCCGGCCAGTGGGTGGCACAGAACCGCATCGCGCTGCCCGCCTCCCACCTGCCGCGTATCCCCGCCCACGCCAGCCGCCTCGAGGTGTCCCAGGCGGTCGAGCAGGGCTACCCGCACCTGGACTACCAGGCCCGCTTCCAGCTCACCGCTGAAATGCACACGTTCCTGTCGCGGATGAGCCCGCAGGACGTGGTGGCCACCGTCGCCGATGCGCGACTGCACCTGGGCACGCTGACCGACGACCTCGGCTACGTAGAGGACGGCGGCCAGCAGCTCGAGCGCTCCGTGCTGTGGAGCGAGGTCACCCTCGACCTGGAATCGTTGCCCAGCCCCCTGTCCGAGCTGATCGGCGAGCCCGGCACGGTCGTGGACCTCACCGACGGCCTCGACGCCCTGCTCACCGCCATGCATCCCGGTAGTCACTCGGCGGAGTCGCAGGTCGCCGAGGCGCCTGCCGCCGGTGCGGTGCCGACGCTGCCGAAGGTGACCAAGGAGCTGGCCGAGAGCCTGCACATGCCCCGCAAGGAGCTGCAGGAGATCGTTGACACCCTGCAGTCGCGGCAGCAGATCGTCTTCTACGGTCCGCCCGGCACCGGCAAGACCTACCTCGCCCAGGAGCTGGCCCGGTTCCTCGCCGGCGTGGATGATCCGAGCCGCGTCCAGCTGGTGCAGTTCCATCCCAGCTACGCCTACGAGGACTTCTTCGAGGGCTACCGCCCCACGCTCACCGAGTCCGGCCAGCCGGGCTTCGCGCTGCAGGCCGGTCCGCTCCGGCGACAGGCCGCCCGGGCCACCTCCGAGTCCGGTCGCGACCATCCGAGCTTCCTCATCATCGACGAGATGAACCGTGCGGACCTGGCGCGCGTCTTCGGTGAGATGTACTTCCTGCTCGAGTACCGCGACCGCACGGTGCTGCCGCAGTACAGCCCCGATACGTCGTTCCGTCTGCCGCGCAACCTGTTCATCATCGGCACCATGAACACCGCCGACCGCTCGATCGCGATGGTGGACGCCGCCATCCGTCGCCGGTTCGCGTTCATGGAACTGCACCCGGACACCCCGCCGGTCGCGGGGGTGCTGCGTCGCCACCTCGAGGCGCGCGGCGCCGACACCGAGTCCGCCGACCTGCTCGAGGCGCTCAACTCGGAGATGGACGACTCGGACCGCGACCTGCGCATCGGCCCCTCGTACTTCATGAAGGACGAGGCCACCGAGCCCGGCGGACTGGAAGCCATCTGGCGCTTCGACCTCATGCCGCTGCTCGAGGAGCACTACTACGGCCGACTGACCCGCGCCGAGGTCCACGAACGCTTCGGTCTGGCCGCGTTGCGCCGGAAGATCGGACGGGCATGACCGCACGCTCGACGGGTTCGACGGCCGCAGCGTCGCCGGCCCTCGAGTTCGACGAGTTCGACCGTCGCGGCAAGCTCGTCACCCTCGGCTGGGAGGGCGCCCAGCACCTGTCCCAAACCGGACTCGTCGAGGTACTGCCCGCAGGCCGCGACACCTGGCGGCTGATCCCCAGCGGAGCAGTCGGTTCCGTGCGCGTCGAAGGTCTGTCGGTGCGGGTCCTGCCCGCGGCGAGCCTGGGGCTGACGCAGCTGTTCTTCCTGCTCGACCACGCCGCCGACGACGCGTTCCTCCCCTCGGCGGTCCAGGCGCGTGACGACGACGAGCTGTGGGTCTCGGTTGCCGAATCGCTGGCCCAGCTCGCGCACGCGGCTCTCGCGCCCGGCCTGCTGCGCGGCTACCGGCGAGTCGACGAGGCCCTGACCACAGTGCGCGGGCGGATCCGCCTCGGTGATCAGATCCGCAGGCGTCCCGGCATGACCATCCCGCTCGAGGTCTCCTATTCCGAGTTCACCCCGGACATCGCCGAGAACCGCATCCTGCGCACCGCCGCGCACCGGCTGCAGTTCCTGCCCGACCTGCCCGACGGCACGCGCCGCCGTCTGGCGATGGTCGACGCCCGCCTGGCGGATGCGACCCTGATCCCGCAGGGCGCCCCGATCCCCACCTGGACGCCGTCCCGGCTCAACGCCCGCTTCCAGGACGTGCTGGCGCTCGCGGACCGCATCGTGCGCCGCATCTCGGTGGAGGTCGAGGACGGTCATGCCTCCTCGGCGGCGTTCGTCACGGAGATGCCCGCCCTGTTCGAGCGCTTCATCGAATCCGAGTTGACCGCGGCCCTGCACGGGCACGGCGGCCGGCTACTGCAGAACCCCGTCGTCGACCTCTCCTCCGGCACCGAGACGGACATCGGCCACTCCGATGCCACGGACGGCACGGACACGGGCACAGCCTCCCCCGGCAGGCACGTCTCCACTTCCGGCCGCCACCGCGCCCCCGCCGCCGAGGGCGAGAACATCTCGGTGCGCACGGGGCTGGTCTACGAGGTCGACGGCGACCCGGTCACCACCTTCGTCGCCACCTACCCCACCGACCGTCGGGCGCGCGCCGCGGAGCACTACCGGCTGCTGGCGGCCTGCACGGCGCTCGGCGTGGACCGCGCGTATCTGGTCTATCCGGCGCAGCGCCGCGACGACGCCCCGCAGCCCCGCCGGATCGTTCACACCGACATCTCGATCGTCGAATATCCCGTTGACCTGTCCGAAGGACCCGCGGCCAGCCGTCGGGCTATCGTCGAACTTGCGCAGCAGGCCCGGACCCTGGCGGCGACCCCCGCCGCCCGGCATCGCACCGAGGGGAGACGACACGCCAGATGAGCGAGACCGACGATCCGGCCCGACGACTCGTCGTGAGTCTGGCGCTGGTGGCCGTGGGAACGGTCGGCGCCTATCGCGGCGCGTACGAGGTCCTGGCGCAGCAGGCCAGGATCGCGCGGAAGGTGATCCCCAAACCCACCGACCGCGCCTTCGACGGTGACGGCCTCTACCGTCCCGGCGCCGAGTTCCCCGAGCCGTGGCGACCGGGGATGGACTGCGACATCCACATGATGGTGTTCGGCGACTCCCTCGCCGCGGGCCTGGGCGCCGATTCGGCCGCAGACATGCCCGGCGTACTGCTGGCGCGCGGCCTGGCCGAGGAGTCGGGCCAGAATGTGCGACTGTCCATCAAGGCGATCGTCGGCGCCACGTCCAAGGGCCTGCCCGGCCAGGTGGAGGCCATGCAGATCGCCCAGGGCCGGCCGGACATCTCGGTGATCCTCATCGGCGGCAACGACATCACGGCCCGCAACGCGATCGGCCCGTCGGCCCGTCGGGTCGGCGACGCCGTGGCCGCGCTGCGCGAGGGCGGATCCGAGGTCGTCGTGGGAACGTGCCCCGACCTCGGCATCATCAAGCCGGTCCCCCAGCCGTTGCGGTCGGTGCTGGCCACGTTGAGTCGCCGCCTCGCCGCCGCGCAGACGGTGCAGGTCCGCAAGGCCGGCGGCGTTCCGGTGTCGCTGGTGGAGACGCTCGCGCCCGAGTTCTACAAACGTGGAGAGAGCCTGTTCTCCCCCGACCGCTTCCACCCCAACTCTGCGGGGTACGAGCTCGCCGCGGGCCTGTTGTTGCCGTCCGTGTGTGTGGCGCTCGGCGTCTGGGACGAGCTGCCGGATGACGCGGAGAAGGCGCCCGAAGACGCCATCGACGCCGGTGACGCCGCCGACGCCGCCGAAGCCCTGGCCGAGGCCGCGCTCGAGGGCGCACCCGAGGGTGAGGACACCGCCGGCGCATCGGCACCCGGTGCGGATGTCGACGCGGGAGAAGATTCGGACGACGACGACGAGGCTTCACCCACCACCACCGCTCCCGGTGACGGGGTGGACGCGGATCCCGCGGACTCCGGTCAGGTCGGCGATCCTGCGGACGTCACATCCGATGCCGCCTCTAATTCCGATGCCGATGCCGATGCAGCCTCCGACTCCGAGCAGCAGCCGCGGTACTCGGTGGTGGCCCGGCTCAGCAAGCGTCTCACCGATTTCGTCCGCACCCACGAGGATGCGGATGGCGAGGATGGGAACACGTTCCTGCATAATGAGGACGTGGATAGTGATCCGGAGAACACGGGGGACGCGCGCGAAGCGGCGGCCACCCTCCGACGCCGCAGCCGCATCCTCAGGCTGGCCCGTCCCGTGCGGGACGACCCCGCCCCCGCCAACTGACCCGCCCGCAGGGGTGCTCATTCGACTGGATGGGTGCCCACCCTCCAAACAAAGGAGTCTTCCATGCCGGAAGCCGTCATCGTCTCGTACGCCCGTTCCCCCATCGGGCGCGCCAACAAGGGTTCCCTCGCGGGTATCCGTTCGGATGACCTCACCGCCCAGATGGTCAAGGCCGCGCTGGCCAAGGTGCCCGAGCTCGACCCCACGCAGATCGACGACCTGATGCTGGGCAACGGACTGCCCGGTGGCCAGCAGGGCTTCAACATGGCCCGCGTGGTCTCCGTGCTCGCCGGAATGGACACCGTTCCCGGCACGACCGTCAACCGCTACTGCTCCTCCTCGCTGCAGACCACCCGCATGGCGCTGCACGCCATCAAGGCCGGCGAGGGCGACGTGTTCATCTCCGCCGGCGTGGAGACCGTCTCCAACTTCCAGTACGGCACCTCGGACCACATTCCGGACACCAAGAACCCGGTCTTCGCCGACGCGATGGCCCGCACGGAGGCACGCTCCCAGGAGGGCTCGGCCATCTGGACCGACCCGCGCGCCGAGGGCCTGGTGCCGGATGTCTACATCCCGATGGGACAGACGGCCGAGAACGTGGCGCAGATGACCGGCATCACCCGTGAGGACCAGGATCACTGGGGCGTGCGCTCGCAGAACCGCGCCGTCGAGGCTGTCGAGCGTGGCCACTTCGCCAACGAGATCACCCCGGTCACGATGCCCGACGGCACCGTGGTCTCCACCGACGACGGACCGCGCCCCGGCACCACCTACGAGAAGGTCTCGCAGCTCAAGCCGGTCTTCCGTCCCGACGGCACCGTCAACGCCGGCAACTGCTGCCCGCTCAACGACGGCGCCGCCGCGCTGGTCATCATGTCCGACACCAAGGCCAAGGAGCTGGGCCTGACCCCGCTCGCGCGCGTCGTCTCCACCGGCGTGTCCGGCCTCTCGCCGGAGATCATGGGCCTCGGCCCGATCGAGGCCGTCAAGAACGCGCTGCGGATCGCCGGCAAGCAGATCTCGGACATCGACCTGTTCGAGATCAACGAGGCCTTCGCCGTGCAGGTGCTCGGCTCGGCCCGAGAGCTGGGCATCGAGGAGGACAAGCTGAACGTCAACGGTGGCGCGATCGCGCTGGGCCACCCGTTCGGCATGACCGGCGCCCGCATCACCGCCTCGCTGATCAACAACCTGCAGGCCGAGGACAAGCAGTTCGGCGTCGAGACCATGTGTGTCGGCGGCGGCCAGGGCATGGCGATGGTGCTCGAGCGCCTCAGCTGATCCCCGCAGCGCCACGCCACGCCTGCCCCACGCGGGCGGGCACACCGGGCGCAACCGGGCCCTAGTCGCCGGGCGCTAGTCGCCGGGCGCTAGTCGCCGGGCGTCCACCTCCAGCATCGACAAGAGCGTTCCGCACACCCCCTTCTCGGGAAACGTGTGCGGGACGCTCTTCTCGTTGCGCCAATCTCAACAGCAACCGCAACTGCAACTGCAACCGCGATCCAGGCCCAGAAACGTGTGCACCCTCGCCGTCGACAATCCGCCGCTTATGCGGCACATCGTCGACGGCGAGGGTGCACACGTTATCCAGCGGCTTGTCCCGGCGATCCCGGCGATCCCGGCAATCCCGGCGATCTCGGCGGTCCCGGCGATGTGTCCCCGGTAATCAGTTCTGATCGGATCGGACTCAGTCGGCGCCTGTGCCCTCGGCACACGACTCGGCCCCGGCCTCCCTTCGCAGGGTGGCCGGGGCCGAGTCGTTCGCGGCGACGACGCGGTGCGCGTTCGTCGGGGCGCGATAGATCAGTCGCGGAAGTAGCTCATCAGGCGCAGGATCTCGACGTACAGCCAGACCAGGGTCACGGCCAGGCCGAGGGCGACGCCCCAGGCCATCTTCGAGGGGGCGCCGGCGCGCACGAGGCGGTCGGCGTTGTCGAAGTCCATCAGGAAGCTGAACGCGGCGAGGCCGATGCAGACCAGCGAGAAGATGATCGCGATCGGGCCGCCGTCACGCAGCGGGTTGAAGTCGAAGAAGATGGCGCCGACGAGGTTGCCGAGCATCATGACGACGACGCCGATGATCGCGGCGGTCATGAAGCGCGTGAACTTGGGCGTCACCCGCACGGCACCGGTCTTGTAGACGAACAGCATGCCGGCGAAAACGCCGAACGTGCCGAGGATCGCCTGGCCGATGACGACACCGGCGCTGGCACCCTGGATGTCCATGGTGAACACGTGCGAGACGGCGCCGATGAACAGGCCCTCGAACGCGGCGTAGATCAGGGTGACGACGGCCGAGTCCATCTTGCGGCCGAAGGTGGCGACGAGAACGGTGATGAACCCGCCGATGCCGCCGACGAGCAGCAGCGGCATGGCCAAGCCCGCCGAGAGCGACAGCCAGTAGGCGATGATGCCGATGACGGCGATCACACCGAGCGTGATGCCGGTCTTGGACACCACATCATCGATCGTCATGGGTCGGTCGTCGGAGGCGAACTGCGGCTGCTGGGCCGCATATCCGGGCTGTGCGTAGCCGGACTGTGCGTAACCCTGCTGGGCACCGAAGCCCTGCTGGCCGTACTGCCCCTGGTGGAAGGCCGCACGGCTTGCGCCACCCAGCTGGGTCGCGCCACGCGCGGACTCGGAGGACAGGGAGCTGAAGACCGGATTGCTACTGCTGCGCATCGGGGTCCCTTCAAGAATTGGTGGGGAAGGTCGTTTACCGAGAGTCCCCGCCGGGCGACCGACGAATCACTCGTAATTGTGTAACGCGCAAAAACACCTGAGTGTTCCCGGCGCCCGCCCAATTCTGCCCGAACACCGGTTCACACGGTTCTCCAACACTCCCTGTCCGTCAACGCCACGCTGCCGGAAGTAAAGTCGTCCCCTCCGCGGCACCAGGACGGCGCGGCGCCGAGGCCGGTGGGACCGCTGAGCGCTTCTGCCCGAATCGATTGCCATCCGGGCCGGCACGAGCCCTGATCCGGGAGCGACAGGAGGTGCGCACCACTGTGGGGCGGTGCGCACCTCGTCGTCGTCGTGGTCTTGGTCTTGGTCTTTGCCCGGGCCAGGCAGGTGGCGGGGTGAGGCGGCGCGGGCGGTCAGCGCAGGGCGATCTTGTGGTTCCAGGAGCGGACCGAGCGCCACAGGCAGACGGCGGCGATCACCAGGACCACCACGACGCCGAGGGGCATGACGTCGCTGCTGGAGGTGCCGACCGTCATCTCGTCGAGGAGATGGAACGGGATGACGCCGAGTTGATTGCCGTCCATGCCGATACCGAACGGGATGACCAGCAGGCCGAGGAACGTCACGACCTGGACGGCGAGGTAGACGCCGACGAACACCACGATCGGGCCTCCCGCCCCGAGCCCTGCGAACCGCTTTTCATGGCCGATCGAGACGGAGAAGTAGTAGAAGATCGGCCACACGACGATGTAGGCGAGGAACAGCAGGGCGAGCGCGAGAAGCATCCACGCCGGCATCGCGTCGGTGGCCTGCTGCCAGAGTTCGCGCGGGCCGGGAGGTGCGGCGTCCAACGACCACACCGCCACCTGACGGATGACCAGACCCAGGACCACGGCCCAGACCAGGGCGGCGAGGCTGGCGATGACGTTCCACCCGAGCTTGGCCCGGAATACCGTGCCGCCCTTCACGGGCAGAGACTGCGTGAAATACCCGGTGCGGCCGAAGCCGGAACGCCAGAAGTCGGCGGTGAGCAGGAATTGCGCGGCCGGGACGAGGAGGATCGCTGCGCCGACGGCCACGATCAGGCCGAAGGTCGCGAGGATCGAGCCGAGTGGCAGCAGAAGGCAGCCGAGGAGCACCACCAGGGCGATGATGCCGAAGAGTGCCCCGAGCGGCGCGCGGGTGCGGAGCCATTCGTGCTTGAGGAGTGTGCTGGTCATCGGAACGTCTCCTTGAAGATCTGGTCGAGGCTGGCGCCGTGCTGGGCGCGCAGGTCGTCGGCGTCGCCCTGAGCGATCACGCGGCCGTGGCGCATCATCACGACGCCGTCGAGGAGTGGCTCGAGGTCGTGGACGAGGTGCGTGGCGATGACCAGCAGGCTGTCCGGTTCGAGGTTGCGCAGCAGACCGTCGAGGATCACCTGGCGGGCGGCCGGGTCGACGCCCGAGATCGGCTCGTCGAGGAGGAACACACTCGCGTCGCGGGACATCGCGAGCGCGATCTGGACCTTCTCACGCATGCCCTTGGACATCTGCTTGAGTCGCAGCGTCTCGGGCAGCCCGAAGAAGCCGATGAGGTCGCGGGCCTTCTCCCGCTGGAAGTCGGCGAAGAAGTCGTCGTAGAGATCCAGACAGTAGGTGACGCGCGCCGAGTCCGGCAGGAAACTGGTGTCCGGCAGGAACGACACCCGCGCCTTGGACTCGGGGCCGGGCTGGTGGCCGGCGATGCTCACCTGGCCCTCGAAGCCAGCCAGGACGCCGGCGAGGATCTTGAGCAGCGTGGTCTTGCCGCAGCCGTTCTCCCCGAGCAGGCCGACGATCTGGCCGGGCTGCAACGTCAGGTCGAGGCCGTCGAGGGCGTGGACCGGGCCGTAGCTCAGGGACAGGCCGGCTACGTCTATGAGCGGGACGGCGCCGCGGCCGAACTGGGCCTCGTCTGCCGAGGCGGTGTGATCGTTCATCTCAGTCTCCTCCGCCGTCCGGAAGGTCAGTGGTGTGGTGCTCATGGGATTCCCATCTCGTGTCGATCAGCGCCCGGGCCTGCTCGTGCGCCATGCGCAGGCCCCGGACGCGGGCGATGAACTCATCGGCGGCGCCGGTGGCGAGGTCGGCGCGGACGGAGTCGATGAGCGCGGTGTCGTCGGTGACGAACCGGCCCGTCGCCCGCTCCGATCTGCAGAGCCCGCGGCGTTCGAGCTCCGCCAGTGCGCGTTGCGCGGTGTTGGGATTGACGCCGAGATCGGCCGCCAACTCCCGGACGCCGGGCATCTTCTCCCCCGGCGCCCAGTCCCCGGTGACGATGCGTCGGGAGAACTCCGCGACGAGCTGAGTCCAGATCGGGGAAGAGTTGTCGAACTGCATGGCACCCCCGTTCCGTGTTGCTGTATTAGGTACTTAATACAGTGACACCGAAGGGGCGCGAAGTCAAGAGTTGGCCCCGATCGCAGCTAGTGCACAATCAGCCGCATGACGGTTTCCGCGGCGACGCTGCGCAGCAGCGAGATCGACACCCGCCCCCTGCCCGCATACTCCGCGGGCGAGACCGAGATGCCACACGCGATCACCGGCATGGACGAACACGTACTCCGCGACACCGAGTGGCCAGCGCATTCCCACCCCACCCACGAGTTGCTGTGGAATCGTCGCGGTGCCTCCAGCGCAACCATCGGCACGCGGACCTGGACCATCACCCCGACGGTCGGACTGTGGATCCCCGCAGGGGTGCTGCATTCCGGCCGCGCCCCGTCCGGCACCTGGTACCGCACTGCCCACGTGGATGTCCGAGCAACGTCGCCACTGCCTCACGAACCCGTGGCGGTCGAGTTCACGCCCCTGATCTCACTCCTGGTGGACCGCCTGGTGGGCGATCCCCTGACCGACGAGTCGCGCCACCTCACCGAGCGGATGGTCTTCGACCTGCTCGAGCCGTCACCGCACGCCCTTCTGGTGCAGCGGCCGGCGTGCGACCTACTACAGCCGGTAGTGGCCGCGCTTGACGCACACCCTGGCGACCGCCGCACCCTCGCCGACTGGGCCGCGATCCTCGGCGTCAGCGACCGCACCGTCACCCGCGCCTTCCGCACCGAGACCGGACTGAGCTTCGGAGCCTGGCAGGCCGCCGCCCGAGCGCAGCACGCGGCTCTACTGCTGGGCGGCGGGATGCCGGTCGACGAGGTGGCGCTGCGGGTGGGCTACCGATCCGCGAGCGCGTTCGGCGCCTCGTTCCGGCGGTCCACCGGACTCACGCCGGCCCGACTGCGCGCCGTCGGGTGAGAGCCAAGGCAGCGGGTCGCGAAGCGATGCCGAACCGCCCCACGTGGTGGCCGAGTGGCGACGAGTGACACTTGGCCGTGCCGAGGTGTGTCCGAAACGCGATAGTTGACGTCCCGAACGCGCGATTGCGCCGCGCCGGAGCCCCGTCGTAGTGTTTTAGGTCAGCCTCACCTAAGTCTTTTGTGGACGAGTGTCCGCAGCGGCTGGGGCCCCCTGATCCTTCGACAGTGAGAGACCAATCCATGCGATCCCGTGGTCTGATCCCCGTTCTCGTCGCGGCCACCACCGCGCTGATGATGTCCGCGTGCGGCTCGTCAACCGACTCCGACGACCAGGCCGCGAACGCGGTCACCGGCTCGTCGGAGGCGTTCCCCGTCACCATCGAGCACGCGCTCGGCACCACCACCATCGAGGAGGCTCCCGATCGGGTGGCCACCGTGGCCTGGGCCAATCACGAGGTTCCGTTGGCGCTCGGTGTGGTGCCTGTGGGCATGGCCGCCGCGAATTTTGGCGACGACGACGGCGACGGCGTGCTGCCGTGGGTCGAGGACAAACTGGATGAGCTCGGAGCCGAGACGCCCGTTCTCTACGACGAGACCGATGGCATCGACTTCGAGGCCGTGGCGGACTCAGACCCGGACGTGATCCTCGCCGCGTACTCCGGGCTCACGCAGGAGGACTACGACACGCTCAGCGAGATCGCGCCTGTCGTGGCCTATCCAGAGGAGGCGTGGGCCACCTCGTGGCGCGACATCATCACGTTCAACTCGCAGGGCCTGGGCATGTCCGAAGAGGGTGAGCAGCTCATCGCCGACATCGAGGGCCGGATCGATGAGACCGTGGCAGCGCACCCCGGCCTGGACGGCAAGAACACGATGTTCATGACCCATGTCGACCCCACCGACCTGTCGACGGTGAACTTCTACACGGCCAACGACACCCGGGCCGCGTTCTTCGAGGACCTGGGACTGGGCACCCCCGCAGCTGTAGAGGAAGCCTCGGCCAGCGGTGAGTTCTCGGGCAGCATCAGCGCCGAGCAACTCGACCAGTTCGCCGATGTG
Source organism: Dietzia aerolata (assembly GCF_014144865.1). Lineage (GTDB taxonomy): Bacteria > Actinomycetota > Actinomycetes > Mycobacteriales > Mycobacteriaceae > Dietzia > Dietzia aerolata. The sequence goes on from NZ_JAALDM010000097.1 coordinate 15,532, forward strand.
GACCTGATCGTCACCTACGGCGACCAGGAGCTGGTCGACACCCTCAAGGCCGACCCGCTGCTCTCGCAGATGCCCGCCGTGGCCAATGACGCGATCGTGTTCCTCGACGGCAACGGTCCCATGGGCACCGCCGCCAACCCGACGCCACTGGCCATCGACTGGGTACTCGATGACTACGTGGCACAGCTGGCGGGGGCCTCTAGCCGGTGACGGACACCGCGACCACACCCGGCCGGGACAGCCATCCCGGTCGGGTGCCTGCGTCCACGCCGGACTTCACGCCGGGCGTGGACGCCGTCCGTCGGCCCGCGAAGGTGCGGCTGGCCTGGCTCCTGGTGACGCTGCTCGTTCTGGCCGCGATCGT
>NZ_JAALDM010000098.1 GCF_014144865.1 Dietzia aerolata
CCACCACCGCCACCGTGCTGGCCCAGGCGCTCATCCGCGAGGGCCTGCGCAACGTCGTGGCCGGCGCCAACCCCATGGCCATGGGCAAGGGCATCGAGAAGGCCTCCGCCGCCGCCGTGGAGTACCTGCGCGCCGCCGCCACCCCCGTGTCCGGCTCCGAGGCCGTGGCGCAGGTCGCCACCGTGTCCTCGCGTGACCCTGAGATCGGCCGCATGGTTTCCGAGGCCATGGACGCCGTTGGCGTGAACGGCGTTGTCTCCGTAGAGGAGTCGCAGGGCCTGCACACCGACGTCTCGGTCACCGAGGGCATCGCCTTCGACAAGGGCTACCTCTCGCCGTACTTCGTCACCGATCCGGACGAGCAGAAGGCCATCTACGAGGACGTCCTGATCCTCCTCCACCGCGAGAAGATCAGCTCCCTGCCGGACCTGCTGCCGCTGCTGGAGAAGGTCGCCGAGACCGGCAAGCCGCTGCTGATCATCGCCGAGGACGTCGAGGGCGAGGCCCTGTCCACCCTCGTGGTGAACTCGATCCGCAAGACCCTCAAGGTCGTCGCCATCAAGTCCCCGTACTTCGGCGACCGTCGCAAGGCGTTCCAGGACGACCTGGCGATCGTCACCAAGGGTCAGGTCGTCAACGCCGACCTGGGCATGAAGCTGTCCGAGGCCGGCATCGACGTGCTGGGCCAGGCCCGCCGAGTCACCGTCTCCAAGGACGAGACGATCATCGTGGACGGCGCCGGCGACCAGGCCGACGTCGACGCCCGCGTCGCCCAGCTCCGCAAGGAGGCCGAGGCCACCGATTCGGACTGGGACCGCGAGAAGCTCGAGGAGCGCATCGCCAAGCTCGCCGGCGGCGTCGCCGTGATCCGCGTGGGTGCCGCGACCGAGACCGAGCTCACCGAGCGCAAGCTCCGCGTCGAGGACGCGGTCAACTCGGCCAAGGCCGCGGTTGAAGAGGGAGTTATCGCAGGTGGTGGGTCGGTGCTGGTGCAGGCCGCCGCCGCCCTGGAGCGACTCGCCGCAGATATGGACGACGACGACGAGATCGTCGGCGTGAACGTAGTCCGTAAGGCGCTGTCGTCTCCGCTGTTCTGGATTGCCGCGAATGCCGGCGAGGACGGCTCTGTCGTGGTGAGCAAGGTCTCCGAGATGGGCGCCCGCGACGGCTTCAACGCCGCCACCGGCGAGTACGGTGACCTGCTGTCGGCCGGCATTATCGACCCGGTCAAGGTCACCTCCTCGGCCGTCGTCAACGCCTGCTCGGTGGCCCGCATGGTGCTGACCACCGAGACCGCGATCGTGGAGAAGCCGGCCGAGCCGGACGCCGCGGCCGGCCACGGGCACCACGGCCACGCGCACTGATTTGAATCAGGCGCTGTGACTCGGATGCCCTGACACGGGCTCCCTGACTCGGATGCACTGACCCGGGCGCTCTGGCCCGATTGAGTGCTCCTGCGCGGTCACCCGTACGGGCCGAGTTAGGGTTCCGGACCCCGTTCCCCGCGCGCCGGGGGACGGGGTCGGTGCCGTCTGGGGCCTGTTATCTGGTCTCACGGCACCCCCAACAGTTACGCTTGGCGCTCAGCAGTACTCCTACGACCCAGGGGTCACGCGCCTCACATGGGTGCGTACCGCGTCGGTGGCACCATGCCCCCGGCACCGTCCCCGCCGCGACCTGCGTCGCGTCCCTGAGAGAAAGGCCGTGCTCCGTAACACAGCGATGTAACACGGAGCCCCCCGAATTCGATGACAGGTACAGCAGACGAGTTGGAACTCGCCGTCGCCGCAGCGGTCAAGGGAGACCGGACTGCTGCTGCGCGGGTGCTTGAACTCGTACAGCCCGGTGTGGTGCGGTACTGCCGCTCCCGCGTCGGCGGCTCGGAGAGGGCCAACCTGTCTGCTGACGATGTCGCTCAGGAGGTCCTGATCGCGGTTCTCTCGGCCCTGCCGGGATATCGGGATCAGGGACGGCCCTTCATGGCATTCGTGTACGGGATCGCGTCTCACAAGGTGGCGGACGCCCATAGGGGCAACGCTCGAAACAAGGCCGATGCCGTGGAGTACCTCCCCGAGGTGCTCTCTGATGACACGGGGCCGGAGGACCACCTTCTCGAAGGCGAGGTCTCGAGGGCGGTCAAATCGCTCCTGGGGACCCTGCCGGAGAAACAGCGGGAGATCGTCCGGCTACGAGTCGTGGTCGGGCTTTCTGCGGAAGAGACCGCCGAGATCGTCGACAGCACTGCCGGAGCCGTGCGCGTCGCCCAACACCGGGCGATGAAGCAGCTCCGCGCAACGATCGAGAAGGATGGAGAGGAGCGTTGGCGATGAATGACGACGATGTCGCCCGGGGTACCTGGGCTGACGACGCCTCGCTCGACGCGCATGACGTCGACGCGGCTGCGGTCGATCACGACGACGAGCTCCTCGACCTTCTCGGCAGTGGCGAACGACCCGCCGGTGATGACCCCCTTCTCGCGCTGCTCGCCGACTGGCGCGCCGAGACCGGGGCCGCAGACCTGCCCGCTCTCCCCAGTGCCGAGGAGATCGAGGTGGCGATGGCGCCCAACGTGACGCCGTTTCGTCCCCGTGGGGGACGCCGGGGCGACAAGCACCACCACGGCAAGCGGCCCGCCCTGTGGCAGGCCGCGACCGGAGCAGCGGCCGTTGCCGCGCTGATCGTCGGTGGCCTGTCCGTGGCCGCACACAGTGCGATGCCCGGCGACCCGCTGTGGGGCGTGTCCAAGACGATTTTCTCCGACCGTGCAGGCGAGGTGGAGCTGGTCAACGACCTCAGCGAATACCTGGCCAAGGCGGATGACGCGGCACGCGAAGGCGACCACGGCGAGGCGGAGCGCCTCCTGGACGAGGTGAGCAATCGCCTCGACGAGGTGGAGAACGCCTCCGAGCGCGTCGAGCTCATGAAGCGGCGGGATGCGATCCGTCGCGACCTGAGCCGCGTCACCCCGAGCGCCGTGCCCTCACCCGCGCCGGCTCCCGAGCCCGCGCCCACGAGCGGCGGACCCGCGACCCTGGTGCCCGGCGCTCCGGGGCCTGTGCCGACCGATCTGGTCCCGCAGCCCGCGCCCGGTGTTCCGGTGATCCCGCTCCCGCTCGACGGGCTGCAGATCTCCACCACGCTGCAGATCCCGCTCGACACCCAGCGGATCCAGGACTTCCTGAACCCCACCACGGGCCGGGACAAGGCGCCGCTCGACGAGGGAGCGGTCCTTCAGCAGGCGCCGTCACAGGCCCGCACCACGGTCACCCAGGTGCCCACCACGACCAAGCAGCCGAAGCCGAGCCCTCAGCAGACTGCTCCGTCGAACAACAGCAGCCCGGGTACGTCGCCGACCAACTAGGCACGTCGCGTCGTCGAGTTGGGCGCGCCGATGCTCAGCTAGGCGCAGGCGCGGCCGGCTGACCGAACTGTCTACAGCACACGGGCCGGCCCCGAACCTCTCCGCGAGGTTCGGGGCCGGCCCGTGTGTCGTGTGTGCGTGTGGCGTCAGCGACGCCAGTTCAGCTTGCGCGGCGGCCGCATGGCGCGGGCGGCGTCCGCGTAGCCGCGGCAGTACTCCCACGTCACGTAGTCATCCGGGATCGGATCGAAGGCCGGCTCGTGGGGGAGCAGGGTCCCGTCCTGGAGCAGCTGCATGAGGTTGGCGCGGAGCATGTCCCACTCGTGGAAGTGCTCCTCCGAGCAGTCCTCGCACTGGACGGCCACACCCTTCACCCCGACAGGGGCAAGCAGGCGACGGAACTCCGCGAGGTCCGCCAGGTCCTCTTCGATGGCCACTCGCTCGTCGGGCTCGAGCGGCGTGACGGGGAATTCACCGTCCACGGGATCGAACTCGGCCAGCTCTGCGGCCGGATCATCCGGGTCGCCGGCGAACGGGTCGGGCGGCATACCGTGCCGAAGGGGATCGTTCACGCCCCCACCGTACCTGTGACAACGGCAAATGGGGTACCCGAGCACGAGCGGACCACGAGCGGACCACGAGCGGACCACGAGCGGAGCGCGCCCGGAGCGCGACCGGAGCACGAGCGGCCGGCCACACACGAACGGGGTGGGCGGCACCCGTCGACGGGACGAAAGTGCGCCCCGCGGGGGTTGGCAGGAAGTACAGACGGGGTCGACGGTTCGAATCCCGCGACCACTAACCACTATTCTCGGTGACACCACCGAGACGACCCCCAGGAGGACGGCATATGAGCGAGTCGCATGGCCCCGTGCGCACCGGCGGCGACGACCCGAACAAGGTCGCCATGGTCGGACTGACCTTTGACGATGTCCTCCTTCTTCCGGCTGCCTCCGAGGTTGTCCCCAGCGAGGTCGACACCAGCACCCAGCTGACGCGTGACATCACCCTCAAGGTGCCGCTCATCTCGTCCGCCATGGACACCGTCACCGAGGCCCGCATGGCCATCGCCATGGCCCGCCAGGGCGGAATCGGCGTGCTGCACCGCAACCTTTCCGTCCAGGACCAGGCCGCCCAGGTCGACACCGTCAAGCGGTCCGAGGCCGGCATGGTCACCGATCCGGTCACCTGCAAGCCAGCCAACACGCTGGCCGAGGTGGACCAGATGTGTGCGCGCTACCGCATCTCCGGCCTTCCCGTGACGGACGAGCGCGGCGAGCTGGTGGGCATCATCACCAACCGCGACATGCGCTTCGAGGTGGACAAGTCCCGCCGGGTGGACGAGGTCATGACCAAGGCGCCGCTCGTCGTCGCACGCGAGGGCGTCACCGCCGAGGCCGCGCTCGGACTGCTCCGCCGCCACAAGATCGAGAAGCTCCCGATCGTCGACGGCGACGGCCGCCTCACCGGCCTGATCACCGTCAAGGACTTCGTCAAGACCGAGAAGCACCCCAACGCCACCAAGGACGCCGACGGACGCCTGCGCGTGGCCGCGGCCATCGGCACCGGCGACGACGCCTGGCAGCGCGCCGGAGCGCTCGCCGAGGCCGGGGTCGACGCCCTCGTCGTGGACACCGCCCACGCCCACAACCGCAACGCGCTCGACATGGTCTCGCGGGTCAAGCGCGAGTTCGGTGACCGCGTCCAGGTCATCGGCGGCAACCTCGCCACCCGTGGCGCCGCGCAGGCCATGATCGACGCCGGCGCCGACGCCATCAAGGTCGGCATCGGCCCGGGCTCCATCTGCACCACCCGCGTCGTGGCCGGTGTGGGCGCCCCGCAGATTACCGCCCTGCTCGAGGCATCCGTGGCGGCCAAGGCTGCCGGCATCCCCGTCATCGCCGACGGCGGCATGCAGTACTCGGGCGATGTGGCCAAGGCGATCGCCGCCGGCGCATCGGCCTGCATGTTCGGCTCGCTCCTGGCCGGCTGCACCGAGTCGCCCGGCGAGCTGATCTTCGTCGACGGCAAGCAGTACAAGGTCTACCGCGGGATGGGTTCGCTCGGCGCGATGCGCGGCCGCGGCGCCCCGGGAGCCGAGAAGTCCTTCTCCAAGGACCGCTACTTCCAGGACGACGTGCTGTCCGAGGAGAAGCTGGTGCCCGAGGGCATCGAGGGCCGGGTCCCGTACCGTGGCGACGTCGCACAGGTGCTGCACCAGCTGGGCGGCGGCCTGCGCGCGGGCATGGGCTACACCGGGTCGGCGACGATCCCCGAGATGAACAATGCCCAGTTCGTCCAGATCACGGCAGCAGGCCTCAAGGAGAGCCACCCGCACGCGATCCAGATGACCGTCGAGGCACCCAACTACAACGTCAAGGACTGAGGTCACCGTGCGAGATGTCGTAGAGATCGGGCTGGGTCGCGAAGCCCGGCGCATGTACGGGCTGGGCGAGGTCGACCTCGTCCCGTCACGACGCACCCGCAGCTCCAAGGAGGTGTCGACGGCCTGGCAGATCGACGCCTACCAGATGGACATCCCGGTGATGACCCACCCGACGGATGCGGTCGTGTCGCCGTCGTCGGCCCTGGAGTTCTCCAACCTCGGCGGACTGGCCGTCCTCAACGGTGAAGGCCTGTGGGCCCGCCACGCCGACCCTGAAGCGGCGATCGCCGAACTGCGCGAGCTCGCGCTGGAGGACGTTACCGGACACCGCGCGGTCGCACGACTGCAGGAGCTGCACCGGGCACCCATCGACCAGGAGCTGCTCGCCGCCGCGGTCCAGAAGATCCGCGACGACGGGGCCACGGTCGCCGTGCGCGTCTCGCCGCAGCGCGCCCGCGAGCTCACTCCCGGACTGATCAAGGCCGGCATCGACCTCCTGGTCATCCAGGGCACGATCATCTCCGCCGAGCACGTCAGCGGCGAGGACGAGCCGCTGAACCTCAAGGACTTCATCGGCGGACTCGACGTGCCGGTGATCGCCGGCGGTGTCGTGGACTACAAGACCGCACTGCACCTCATGCGGACCGGCGCAGCCGGCGTGATCGTGGGCTACGGCGGCGTCAACGGGGTCACCACCACCGGCCCGGTGCTCGGTGTGGAGGTCCACATGGCCACCGCGATCGCCGACGCCGCCGCCGCACGGCGCGATTACCTCGACGAGACCGGCGGACGGTACGTGCACGTGATCGCCGACGGAGACATCTACAACTCCGGCGACATCGCCCGCGCCGTCGCCTGTGGCGCCGATGCCGTGGCGCTGGGGCCGCTGCTGGCCGGCGCGCTGGAATCGCCCGGTCGGGGCGTGTACTGGGACTCGGTCGCCGCGCACCCGAACCTGCCCCGCGGCCACGTCGCGGAGGCCGACGACGAGACCGACCTCGCGCCGCTCGTCGAGGTGCTCAACGGGCCCACCAACGTGCCCGACGGCACCCGCAACCTCATGGGCGGCCTCCGGCGGGCGATGGCCAAGTGCGGCTACACCGACGTCAAGGGATTCCAGAAGGTGGACCTGTCGGTTCGCACCTGACGAATCCGAACGACTCCTGCGCACCCCGCGGCCGCCATGGTCGCGGGGTGTCGTCGTTGCGAGCGGCGGGGGGAGCGCGGGCCAAATGGTCAGTCGTCCAACTAATTGCGTACAAGCCTGACAAAAGTGAACCTACTGTCGGGTAGGTTCTGGAACGAGCGGGTAGTAATGTGACCCGTATCATCGACTGAACATCAGGGAGTTCCGCCATGTCGACGCCTACACAGCCGCCCACACCTGGCTCGCCCACGACTACGGGGCCCGCCTCTGGTCCGTCCACCCCGGCGACTGCCGGCGGCGCCCGGCCGACGGACACCGACGTCGTCGTCGTCGGATCTGGTTTCGGCGGCAGTGTCACCGCACTCCGACTGACGGAGAAGGGCTACAACGTCACCGTTATAGAGGCGGGCCGGCGATTCGCCGACGAGGACTTCGCCAAGACCTCATGGCGGCTCAACAAGTTCGTGTGGGCTCCCCAGATCGGCCTGTGGGGCGTCCAGCGCGTCCACATGCTCAAGGACGTGCTGGTCATGGCCGGCGCCGGCGTGGGCGGAGGCTCGCTGAACTACGCCAACACGCTGTACAAGCCGCCCGCGCCGTTCTTCCAGGACACGCAGTGGGCGCACATCACCGACTGGGACTCCGAACTGTCCCCGTTCTACGACCAGGGCCGCCGCATGCTCGGCGTGGTCACCAACCCCACCCACACCCACTCCGACACGGTCGTCAAGGAGGTCGCGCGCGACATGGGCGTGGAGGACACCTTCGTCTACACCCCGGTCGGCGTGTTCTTCGGCGAGAAGACCGGCGGGCAGGGCAAGCCGGGCGAGACCGTTCCCGACCCGTTCTTCGGCGGTGTCGGCCCCGACCGCACCGCCTGCATCGAGTGCGGCGAGTGCATGACCGGCTGTCGCCACGGCGCCAAGAACACGCTCGTCAAGAACTACCTCGGCCTGGCCGAGCGCGCCGGCGCCCGCATCCTGGACCGCACCACCGTCTCCGACCTGCGCGAGCGCAGCGACGGCTCGTGGGAGGTCACTCTTGAGCGCACCGGCGCCTGGACCAAACGCGGCAAGCGCGCCACCACCATGACCGCCGGGCACGTCGTGGTGGCCGCCGGCACCTGGGGCACCCAGCACCTGCTGCACTACGCCAAGGACGCCGGCAGCCTGCCGCGCATGTCCAAGGCGCTGGGCACGCTCACCCGCACCAACTCCGAGTCGATCCTCGGCGCGATGGGCGACAAGTACATCCCCGAGCGCGACTTCTCCGAGGGCGTGGCCATCACCTCCTCCTTCCACCCGCGCCCCGACACCCACATCGAGCCCGTCCGCTACGGCAAGGGCTCCAACGCGATCGCCGCCCTGCAGACCCTGCTCACCGACGGCAAGGACGGCGTCCCCCGCTGGCTGTTGCTGCTGCTGGAGATGCTGCGCAACCCGCTGCGTGCGGCCAAGATGTTCAACTATCGCCGCTGGAGCCAGCGCACCGTGATCGTGCTGGTCATGCAGAACCTCGACAACTCGCTGCAGACCTTCGTCAAGCGCTTCGGCCCGTTCAAGTACGTTTCCAGCCGCCAGGGCCACGGCGAGCCCAACCCCACCTGGATCCCCAAGGGCAACGAGGCCACCCGCCGCCTGGCCGACAAGATCGACGGCACTCCCGGCGGCACCGTGGGCGACATCTTCAACATGCCCATGACCGCGCACTTCCTCGGAGGCTGCCCGATCTCCGACTCGCCTGAGACCGGCGTGGTGGACCCGTACCACCGTGTGTGGAACTACCCCACCATGTCGATCGTCGACGGCTCGGCGATCTCCGCCAACCTCGGCGTGAACCCGGCGCTCACCATCACCGCGCAGGCCGAGCGCGCCATGTCGCTGTGGCCGAACAAGGGCGAGGCCGACCCGCGACCCGAGCAGGGGCAGGTGTACGTGCGGGTCACGCCGGTGCCGCCGAAGTCCCCGGTCGTTCCCGAGGCGGCGCCCGGTGCGCTGCGTCTGCCGATCGTCGGGGTGAGTTAACGCGTCGCCGAGCCTGCAGCGCACGCAGCGACCGCAACGACCGCAACGCCCCGGCAGTTCACATACTGCCGGGGCGTTGCTGTGTTTCGGGCGGGGGCTGCCGGGCGGGCCGGGCGGGCCGGGCGGGGCCGGAGCAGGGCCCGGCTCAGCCCTCGAGGCGCGGAGCCGACGGATCCAGCGTCCGGGCCCGCTCGAGCAGCTTCTCGAACTCCTCCTCGATGAGGCCGGCCACGACCGTCGGGTCCGGCACGAGGTGCTCGCAGGTGATGACGCCCAGATCGAGGTGGTCGTCGAACGACAGGCTCGTCACCGACAGGCCCGCGCCGTGCAGCAGCGGCCCGAACGGGTGCATGTTGGTGATCCGCGCGCCGAGGAAGTAGATCGACTGCTTGGGGCCGGGCACGTTCGAGATGACGAAGTTGTAGATCGCCGGATGCAGGTCGGCCAGGCGCAGGAACTCGTACGCGCGCATCCCGGCGTCGAGCATCCAGTGCGGGCTCATCTGCCCCCAGTTCTCCAGCAGCGCCGGCCGGATGCTGCCGGCCTGCTTCTTGGCGACCTCCGACGAGGCGGCGATCTTGTCGAAGCGCTCCACCGGGTCGAGTCTGTCGGTGGCCAGCGCGGCGAACATCGCCGACACCTGATTGGCACCGGTGGGCGGGGCGTCCCCGCGGATCGACATGGGCACGATCGCGACCATCGGGGATTCCGGCGCCCCGCCGTGCAGGTCGAGGTACTCGCGCACAGCACCACCGATCACCGTGAGCAGCACGTCGTTGACCGTCCCGCCGAGCAGCGACTTGATCTCACGGGCCTTCGCGAGATCGAGCGTGGCGGTGGCGAGCGCGCGATGCGGGGTCAGCGCCCGGTTGAACACCGTCTTGGGCGCGGTGAACGGCGCGGGCATCGACTCGGTGCTGCAGACCTGATCGCGGGCGCGCTTCATCTCGCGGGGGATCCCGAGCGTCTCGGGCAGCAGCCGGAAGAACGCGGCGGGCCGGCCCAGCATGTCCCGCATCCCGCCGAGCACGAGCTGCAGCGGATTCGGATTGCCCACGTGCGTGCGGATCAGCGCCGGATCCTGCTCAGGTGTAGAGGCGTTGGTGGTGGCGAGCGATGACAGCAGTTCGGCACCGAGCATCCCGTCGATCACCGCGTGGTGAACCCGGAAGAACACCGACATCCGCGGAGCCGCGTCCTTCTTCGCGCGCCCCTGACCGCTGCCGCGCCCCTCCTCGCCGGCGCGCTCGATGAACCACGCCTCCCACAGCGGGTGCGCACGATCGATCGGCGTCGACGCGAGCTCCCCGCACAGCGCGAAGAACTCGCCCTCATCCGCCGCCGCATCCATCCGGATCAGCTTGACGTGGCGGGTGATGTCGAAGTCGAAGTCCTCGACCCACGCCGGGTGCCCCACGTTCAGCGGCGAGTCGTAGATCTTGCGCCGAAACGGCGGAATCTCCTTCACCCGCCGCGCGAGCCCACCGCGCATCCGCTCGAAGGAATAGCCCTCGGCGATGGTCGTGACGTCCAGATGCACGATGCCGTTGATCGCCATCTGCTGCTCCTGGGTCTCCAGGTACAGAAAGCTCGCGTCCAAGCCCGTCATGCGTTCCAGGGGGAGGCCTTCCTCGTTAATGCGCTCGTGAATGGTCGAGTGTGTGCGCGTGAGAGCGCCCGTGTGAACTCTCGTTGGTGCCCGCCGGTGGGTGACGGGCGAGCGGTGGTGTTGTCGTCGTCGTAATACTTGTACTTAGGTTCGCCGCGCGTGGGCACCCTTCCTTTTTCGCGCTGCGTTGGTGGGGGACGGGCGTAGGGCGAATACGACGACGACGACGTGGCGCATAGACTCAATCCCGTGGCCGAGAAAGCACAGAACGATTCCCAGCTCACTGCCGAGGCGGCGGCACCGCGACCGGTGCTCGTCGTCGACTTCGGCGCCCAATACGCGCAGCTCATCGCGCGGCGCGTGCGTGAGGCGCACATCTATTCCGAGGTGATTCCGCACACCGCGACCGCCGCGGAGATCGAGGCCAAGAACCCGGTGGCGCTCGTCCTCTCCGGCGGGCCGGCCAGCGTGTACGCCGAGGATGCGCCGTCGCTGGATCCGGCCGTGTTCGAGCTGGGCCTGCCGATGTTCGGCATCTGCTACGGCTTCCAGACCATGGCGCGGGCGCTCGGCGGCGAGGTGTCGCAGACCGGCAACCGTGAGTACGGACGCACCGACGTCACCGTGACCGGCGGCGCGCTGCATGCGGGACTGCCCGAGGCGCACCCGGTGTGGATGAGCCACGGTGATGCCGTGACCGCCGCGCCCGCCGGCTTCGAGGTGACCGCCACCTCCGCGGGCGCGCCTGTGGCCGCGTTCGAGTGTGCCGAGCGTCGGATGGCCGGCGTCCAGTACCACCCCGAGGTGCTGCACTCGCCGCACGGCCAGCAGGTGCTGAGCCGCTTCCTGACCGAGGTGGCCGGGCTCGAGCCGTCGTGGACCGCCGCGAATATCGCCGAGCAGCTCATCGAGTCGGTGCGCGAGCAGATCGGGGAGGGCCGCGCGATCTGTGGCCTGTCCGGTGGCGTCGACTCGGCCGTCGCGGCCGCGCTCGTGCAGCGTGCGATCGGCGACCGGCTGACGTGTGTGTTCGTCGACCACGGCCTGCTGCGCGCCGGCGAGCGCGAGCAGGTGGAGACCGACTTCGCGTCCGCGATCGGCGCCCCGCTCATCACGCTCGACGACTCTGAGGTGTTCCTCGGCCACCTCGCCGACGTCACTGATCCCGAGACCAAGCGCAAGATCATCGGCCGCGAGTTCATCCGCTCCTTCGAGCGCGCGGTCGCCCAGGCCCTCGAGCTCCAGGGGCAGGGCACTGGCTCGGGCGCGGGCTCGGCGGGCGCTGCCGCAGGTGCTGACGCGGACTCCGCCGCTGGCGCCGACTCCGCTTCCGCCGGCTCCTCCGCTTCCGCCGGCTCGGTCGACTTCCTCGTCCAGGGCACGCTGTACCCGGACGTCGTGGAGTCCGGTGGCGGCGCCGGCACGGCCACCATCAAGAGTCACCACAATGTGGGCGGCCTGCCCGACGACGTCGAGTTCACCCTCGTCGAGCCGCTGCGCCTGCTGTTCAAGGACGAGGTCCGGGCCGTCGGCCGCGAGCTTGGTCTGCCCGAGTCGATCGTCGGCCGCCACCCGTTCCCCGGGCCCGGTCTGGGCATCCGTATCGTCGGCGCCGTCGACCGCGAGCGCCTCGACACGCTGCGCGCGGCCGATGCGATCGTGCGCGAGGAGATGACCGCGGCCGGCCTGGACAATTCGGTATGGCAGTGCCCGGTGGTGCTGCTGGCCGACGTCCGCTCGGTGGGCGTCCAGGGCGACGGCCGCACTTACGGTCACCCGATCGTGCTGCGCCCGGTCAGCTCCGAGGACGCCATGACCGCCGACTGGACGCGAGTGCCGTACGAGACGCTGGCCCTGATCTCCAATCGCATCACCAACGAGGTCCCGGACGTCAACCGCGTCGTGCTGGACATCACGAGCAAGCCGCCGGGGACCATCGAGTGGGAGTGACGGCCGCCGCTGCCGCTGCCGCCGCCGCTTCCGCCGCTGCCGCTTCCGCCGCGTAGCGCACAGCCGCCGCAAGCTGCCATTGGGGCGGCTGCGGCGGCTGTTGCGTTGAGTCAGGCGGATTCAGGTGCTTTGCAGGTCGTTCGCGGGCCGCTGCACCAAAAGACCTGTCGGAATGCGATTCACAACCACGATTGGGGTTGTCTTTCGCATTCCGACAGGTCTTTCGGGATCTGGGGAGGGCCAGCGGCGGATCGGCGGCGGATCGGCGGCGGATCGGCGGCTGGTCGGCGGTGGGGCAGCGGCAGCTCAGGGGCTGGTTAGCGGCGGACCACCATCACCAGCCCCACGATCACCGTGAACACCAGCCCGGTGGCGAGCAGCACGGTCGGCGTGATCACCGGCCCGCCGAGGATCGCCCACACGGCCACCGCCATCGAGAGGATGCCCGCGACGGCCAGGACCGGGGAGCCGGACTTCTTGCGATCAGCCACCTCGACCGCACCGTTGGCAGCGCCGCCCGCCGAGCCGTAGGACGCAATCCCCAGGTCCATCGGCCCGGTTCCGTAACCCAGTGGCTGCGTGGTCGAGAACCCCGAGCCGTACGGCAGCGGCGTGTCGAGCGGATGGTCGGGCCGAGCCTGCGGGCCAGCGCCGAAGGAGGTGCTCGCACTGCCGAAGCTGGCGGTCGCGAGGGAGCCGAACTGGGCAAAGCTGCTGGTCTGGGCAGGATTGCCGACCTGGCCGAATCCGACCTGATCGTTGCCCGGGTGGCCGCCGGCGGGTGGGGCGGTGGTGGCGTTGTCGTCGTCGTCCTCGTGGCCGCCGGAGGCGGGCAGTGGGGTTGTGTGCGTCGTGTTCATCGGGTCACCTTCACGCTTCCGAGTCCGCTGGAGATGTTGAGATTCAGTACCGGCTCGCCGTCCGGGGCGCCGGTGAGGTCAGCCGGGTCCGGGCAGTCCACGCTGCCCGCGTCGGCCGTGCAGGTCGCGTTGACCGCCAGATCCTCGGGCAGGATCACGTCCACCGAGCCGACGTCGTTGGAGATCTTGAAGTCGCGGGTCCGGTCGAGCTCCAGGCCGCGCATGTCGACCGTGATGCTGCCGACCTCATGCGTGATCGGCTGTTCGAGGCGGGCCGGCGTCGTGATCTCAAATGTCTTCTCGCCCATCGATTCCCAGCCGCCCTCGGGCACCTGGATGAGCGAGGCCAGCAGCACGAACCCGGCGAGCGGACCCGCCAGGACCAGCAGGCCGTGACCGCGACGGGTGATCGCGCCGATGAGCAGACCTCCGGCCACCACGGCCAGGGCGATCGCCGCGATGCGGGTCGTGTCGAGCCACTCGATGTTGCCGAGCGCGGACAGACCCGTCGCCACGGCCACCGCGATGAGCGCCAGACCGAGCGTGATCTTGGTCAGCCGCGACTTGGGCTTGCGACCGCGCGGCTCCTCGCCGTCGACGTGGATGCCGGGCTCGGGCAGATCCCACGCGAACGGGGCGGCGCCGAGCGGATCCCAGGACGGCGGAACGGGCGGGCCGTGCGGGGCGTCGGGGCCGGAGCCGGGGACCTGCGAGCGGTCGGCGGCGGGG
>NZ_JAALDM010000099.1 GCF_014144865.1 Dietzia aerolata
CTCGGCGGCGTGGTAGCGACGGGGGCGCGGGGCGGGCTCGTCGGCGACCGCGCGGCGCGGGGCCCCGAGACGCTCCTCCATCGGGTCGATCTCGTCGAGGTGGGCCCGGACGGGCTCCTCGGCGTAGCGGTCGGCGGCGTAGCCGTAGTCATCCCGACGATCACGGCCGACCGGTGCCAGGTCGTCCATTTCGGGCAGTGCGCGGGGCGACCGCGGATCGTGGTGAACGGGGCGATCGTAGTCGTCCAGGTACTCGTCCTCGTACGCCGCGACGGGCGCCATTCCGAAGTACTCCTTGAACCGGGCGATTGCGCTCATCTTCCGGGACCTTCCTGGTAACGGGGTCGTCGCGGGCTAGGCGTCGTGGGAGACGCCTCCCACGAGGTTGGGACTCAAACTACTGGGCGCGGGCCCATAATGGCCGTTCCGACACGCACGCAGGTCGAACCCGCCGCGATCGCCGCCTCGATGTCGCCGGACATGCCGGCGGAGAACTCGACCGCGCCGGGGTGCGCACGCCGGAATTCGTCGGCGACCTGCGCGGCGTCGGCGAAGTGTTCGGCCGCCTCCCCTTCGAGTGGGGGTACCACCATCAGCCCCGCGAGGGTGAGGTTCTCGAGTCCCGCCACGTGGTCGGCCAGGGCGGGAAGGTCCTTGCGAGCCACCCCACCGCGCGAGGTGTCGGCGTCGAGGCTGAGCTGCAGGAGTACGGGCAGTGGTGCCGCGTCGGTGTCGCCGCGCTCTTCCGCGCGTCTGGCGCGCCCCCGATCGAGGCCGTTCGCGACCTTGACCGAGTGCACGGAGTGGACCTTGTCGGCCCAGCCCGCCACCGCGGTGGCCTTGTTGGACTGGATGTTGCCGACCATGTTCCACCGGATCGCCGCGGCGAGGTCGGGCTCGGCCGCCTCCAGGTCCGCGACCTTGGCCGCCGCCTCCTGGACGCGGTTCTCCCCCACGTCGCGCACCCCGAGGCGCGCGAGGCGGATCACGTCGTCGACGGGGTGGAATTTTGTGACGACGACGAGGTCGACCTCATCCGTCGTCCTGCCCGCCGCCGCACAGGCGGCGTCGAGTCGCTCTCGGGTGGTGGACAATCCTGCCGCCAGTTCGTCCATGCGTAGATCTGTCACGGCCGCCTGCCAACTGTCCG
>NZ_JAALDM010000100.1 GCF_014144865.1 Dietzia aerolata
AGTGCTGGGGGACCGATGAAAGCTAATCCGTCGCTTGGTTTACACCATCCCGTCGGTTTCTCGCTCATGCCAGTAGCCCGAGGGCGGCGTTCTGCGATGATCCAATTATGAGACGAGCATTACTAGCCGCAGCTTGTTGCCTCACTCTGGTCGCCTGCGGCACAGATAGCACCAACACAACGAACGATGACAAGACCAGCGACCCTGCCGCACTGACGTACCCCTCCGGCGACGGAGTGCTTGCGGGCTATCCGAAGAAAGTCAGCGTCTCGTCCATTGATGAACGGCTGGCCACGACCTACGAGGGGCAACTAGCTGACGGACAGCTAGTTGCCCTTGCTCCCGGTGTCTACACCCCGTTCAGCCCAGTCGAACCCGATCTCACCGCGTACCTCTCCAGCGATACTCCTTCGGACGGTGACTGCACGATCAAGCAGAAGTATTTCCCGGCTACGGGCGGCAGCTGCTGGTCTGGTGTGCAGCCAGGTGGCGAGGAGCCGGGCTGGTGACCCGCTAGTTAGCGCACAGGACGCTCGCGAGCTGATCAACTCGCCGTCCCACAAGAGCACCTGAGCTCCAGCTCTCAGCGCTATGCGGTTAGTGCGGCATACCGAGCGAAGAGCAGTTCCAGCCTTTGCCGTTCGTTGCTGAGCTTTCGAGGCGACCCGAAAGCCCGGTCGATCTCCCGGTCGAGGGCATCATGCGCCTTCACCAGCGCCGGATCCATCGCCAGCGGGTTGTATGCGTTCGCAAGAGACCGTCCGGGGTGCTTCGCGCGCGCAGCGAGCACTTTCTGCCCTTGGGTGATGATCGCCGACCGCACCGTGTTGCCGAGCTCGGGGACTGGAAAGGTGTTCCAGGTCAAGGTGTTCGAGAAGCGCAGATCGGATTTGATGCGCCCGCCCACGGCTCGCTGCCACACGATGAACATCGACGACGAGATCAGTGCGAACAGAAGGCCGTCTTCGTCGGCGACCTGGAAGTTTGCGTTGCCCGAGATCACCTCTGGAAGAAATCGTTGTGCCAAGAAGTACGGGCGGTTTTCACTTACATGGGCGGGGATCGCCAGGAAGGGGACCGCGGTACTTCTGATCTCGGTGAATAGGTGCGGGGTGTAGGCGGCTTCGCGGGTGCTTGCTTTGCGGCTACCAGCACGGAAGCTTTGACAGGCTTTGATCTGCCCCCTCAAGTAGGAGGACGCTTTCAAGTCGGCGGGATCGAAGTCGTCGTCTGCCATCCAGAGGCACCATCTGTCGGTGCCGTTGATGAGTTCTTTTGCTCCGATGTAGGGGCGTACGTACTTCATCGCGATCGGATCGTGTCCGGGACGCGGTGTGCCAGCCTTCGGGACAAGGTGCCCGCCATCGGCAGGTTTTGATCCGTAGGTCACGGCACCAAGTTCTAGCGAGAGCGGTTGCGAGCGCTTGGTCACGAGCACGTTCGGACCGTCGATGAGATAGGCGTTTATGCCTTGTTCGACGATGGCTTCGACTGGGGCTGCGTTGACGTCGGGGTAAGTCCACAGTCTCTGCTTGGCGCCGCGGTCTCGGGTGAATCCAACGATGACGCAGTGCACTGCTGCTTTGCCGGGCGCTTCGGAGTCCCAGGCGAAGGTGCGGTGCGCGTACTTGATGCGCCAGCCCTCGCGTTGGATGGGCCTAAACAGTGCAGGTACTGGTTGCCCCTGCGTGATCGAGCTGGTCGTGACGTAACCGAACTCTCCGGGCCTTCCGTCGCTGTACAAGTGCAGGGCCTGGGCGTGCCAGCCGGTGACGAAGTCGAGGTATCCATCGTAGTCGCGGCCCCACACACGCTTCATGTCGTCTGTCTGCTCATCGGTCTTGGTGTACTGCCCGATGAAGGGCGGGTTGCCGAACACGTAGGTGCTGCCCGAGGTAGCTGGGAAGAGGTCTTTCCAGTCGACCTGGAGGGCGTTGGTGTGGTGGATGTGGGCGGTGATCGTGATGGGCAGGCGTTCGGGAGCCTGCCCGACTGAGGCGGCGAGTTCGCGGTTGGCTTGGTGATCGACGAGGAACATGGCGGTCTCGGCGATTTTGGCCGGCCACCAGTTGATCTCGATGCCGTGAAACTGACCGATGGTGAGTTTGGTTTCCAGCGTGGCGTCCAACGCCATGCCGGTCTGCCCCTCGCGAGTTCGGATCTCTTTGATGATCTGGGTTTCGATCCGTCGCAGGTCGCGGTAGGCAACCACGAGGAAGTTCCCGCACCCGCAGGCCGGGTCGACGAACACGTGGGTGGCGAGCCTGTCCCGGAACGCGCGTAGTGCTTTGACGCTGGTGGACTTGTTGCCGCACAGGCGGTCTGCCTCAGCCTGTAGGTCATCGAGGAACAGCGGCCCGATGGTCTTGAGGATGTTCGTCTCGGAGGTGTAGTGCTCACCGGCCGCACGGCGGGCCTCTTTGCTCTTGACGAGCTGAAACATCGCGCCGAACACAGCTGGGGAGATGCGGGTCCACCTGAACCGGCACGCCTCCAGGAGCGCGTCGCGCATGCCTGGGGTGAAGTACTCCAGCGGCAGAACATCGGCGAACAGGGCACCGTTAACGTACGGGAAGCGAGCCAGCAGGTCGCCGAGGTTCTTGTTGCGTTTGCTGGTCGGGGTGTTGAGCACACCGAACAGGGAGTGCAGTTGTGCGCCGAGGTTGTCGGAGTCGGTGCGTTGCTCGACCCACCGGTGGAACAGATCCGCTTCCCAGAGGCCGGCGTCGTCGCCGTAAAGCAGGAACAAGATGCGGGTCAGCATCATCGAGGCCCGCTGCACACTGGCGTCCTCATCGGCGGGATCTTCGGTGAGAACTAAATCGACGTCGACGTCTTGGTCGGCCTCGTCACCGACCATCGCTTCGTAAAGCTGCGCCATGAGTTGCGCGGCATGGATGGAGGCGTCCTGCTCCTCGCGCCGCGAGACGGTCTCATGCCCGGCGAGGAACAGCATCGCGTCGAGATGCTCCGGCGCCTGGTCGATAGTGAACTCGACGTGGCTCCCGTCTTCGCCGAGTTGGTCAATGCGGATGTATTCGAAGTCGGTGACGACCACGTACTTCGGGAACTCGTGCTGCCCAACGGAACCGCCGGCGAGGTAATCCTGGGCTTGGGCTTGGGCCTTGTCCAGGTCGACGCCGAGGGACTTTGCTTCGCCGATGAACACCCCGGACTGGAATACGTCGATCGAGCCACGACTGCCGGTAGAGGCACGCCTGGCTTCGCGCTCGAATAGGTCGATGCGGGCGGCATTGACGTCGAAACACGCGAGCAGGTCGGACCAGAAGGACTGAGCGAAGCTCGACTCAGTGCCGGTGACCTTCTCCTCGCGCCACTCGGCGATGCGTTCAGACCAGTGGGCCGAAAAGCCCCGAAGCTGTTGAAGGATCTGGCCGCGGTCCAACGTCGTCGCCGACACTCACACACTCCTGGTCTACGCAGATGATCTCGGGCAGTCCTGCCAGCACGGACGATCACTCGCGGGTATGCATCTCACACTATCTGCCCGACTTCCGGACAGCGTGCTCTCGATTCGAGCGCGTCGTTGCTGGCGGCTCACGGCCGGTGCGGGCGGCGACGCGTGCAAGCGCTCCGACGGTGGTGGCGACCTGGTTGTTGTCCAGCGGCATGGCTGCGGCTCCGCCCCACCACTACGTGAGTTGGCGGCTCGGGAGGCGCCAAAGCAAACCTGACCGTCTCTCTGGGGTACACCCGTGCGGGATGGCGGGCGGGGGCTATAGCTCCTGCGTCGCAGAGTCCCTATGTGCGTTTGTGCCACGTATCCCTATGGGGTTTGAAGTGCTTCTGCACTCGCTGGAGCTGATGGTGGTCGATGATTCTGCCCCAGGTGGCAATCGTGGACCGAGTCAGGTCGCGCTGGTTCAGGCCTGCGGTCGGGTCGAGGAAGAAGACTCAGGATGCTCGGGGTTGTGGACGGTGCCCTCGAAGAAGAAGACGAAGGTGCAGGCGTCAGTGTTGGCGTATATGGGGTGCTCCTCGGTGCTGGTGTGCGGTGCGACTGGCATGCCCAACTGTGCTGCCCGCCTTTCCCGGTGCAGCAGTTCGCAGCGCAGCCGCCCACCGAGCCCCCAGTACGGCGCCTGTATCGCACGCACGAAAGGGCCCGGCCCCGAAGTTGTCCCTCGGGGCCGGGCCGTGGCGTTGCGCGGACTCTAGCTGGGGTTGAAGTAGCCGGACACGCCCAGGAGATAGGTGGGACACGGCTCGTCGTACAGGTCTGCGGTGAACGACACCGTCCCGCCGTCTGCGAGATCCCCGTCCTGCTCGGTGAAGGTTCCAGTGCTGGAAACCAGGCCATCACCGTCGAAGCAGTAGACCTCCACGCTGTACGGTCCGGTGACCGTCGAGCCAGTGCGATTGACGGCAGCACCCACTATTGACCCGCCAACATTGTTCGACTCGGTGATCACGAACGGCGCGGTGTTGTAGGGGGTCGCGTCAGCCGGCATGTGGTTCTCGCTGAACTCGTACTCCGCGTCCGCAGGCAGCTCCGTGTCGGAGCCGAAGTAGATGAAGGCGAGTCCGACCCCTCCGGGCGGCACCTGGGCCGGCGTGCCCCCCTGGCTACTTCCGGTCGCAACTATCTGCCCACCGTTGCGGGCCGTGGCACTCCAGTCGATGTGCGAAATCGCGGCGTCGGTGTTGTTCCGATATGCGAACGGGAGGCGTGAACCATCAAACGGACCGACCTGGACTACAGACACCTTTCCGGCTTCCCCGTCCTGGAAGGTTGGGGTAGCGGTCCCGCTCAGGAGCTCGCCCTCCTCGTACGGCCAGGCCGCCGACTCGTCGTTGTTGGAGTCCGACGAGGCAGCCGCTGCTGGGCTACCCACGGGGTTCTCAACGGGGGATTCAGACGGCGAGCTGCACGAGGAAAGCAAGACCACAGCTCCGAGAAGGGAGGCAAGGCCGAGTACGGGTTTCATGAACTGGATCTTATAGAAGGCGGCATTGCGTCCATCCCGCGGAGCCCCCGACAACGATTCTCGAGCTCGCAGACAGGGCCCGCGTCGACGAGGCTAGCGCTGGCCGCGGCAAGCTAGTTCGCCGCGTTGTACGCCTCCATGATTTCGGCGGGGATGCGGCCACGGTCTGAGACGGTGTAGCCGTTCTCGCGGGCCCACGCGCGGATCTTCCCCGTCTCACCCTTGGCTGCCGACGAGCTCGAGCGGCGGGAGGTCTTGGCTGCCCGCTTCTTGCCGTTGTCCGCCGGGCGGGCCGCCGAGAGGTACGGCTGAATGGCCTCGCGGAACGCGGCGGCGTTCTGTTCGCTGAGGTCGATTTCGTAGTCTTTTCCGTCGACCCCGAACTTGATTGTTTCAGCCCGGCCGTCTTCGATTTCGACGCCATCGAGATCGTCGACGTAAATGGTTTCGTAACGGACAGCCATATGCGCTCCTAATGCTGAATCTTGGTCGCCGGAATGGATCAACCGCGATCCATGTCGGTGACCGGTCGAATATAATCGTAGTCGCACTTTATGATCGACACGAGAGTAGCTGATTCTAGCCTCGCAAAATGACGCTACTGTGCACCTGAGTGAGAGCGCTACCGTACTCTAGGCGGCGTGAAACGAAGCCTATTTCCCGCAGTGGCGTTCACCATATCCGCGCTCACCTTGGCGGGGTGCAGCAACGACGACGACGGCGGCTTTGAGCCTGCCGCAACCCCCGCTGAGGCCCCTGCTGAGCAGGCGCAGGAAACCAACGAAAGGGGTGCGGTCGAGGTCGACCTCGGTGAACCTGTCACACTCACAGACGACACTGGAACCCCCCTGATTACTATTACCAACTCGCGTCTCGACGCGACCGGATGCAAAGCGGTCAGCTACGACGATATTCCTGCCTTCGCGGCAGAGGGCGTCACCGGCGAAATACGCCAGATCAAATTCGTTGCTGACGTTGAGGTAGGCGACCAGGAGTACGCCCAATGGCTATGGTCATCCGACTTCTACTTCACAAACGATGACAGCGAAGTGGTCCAGAACATCCAGGTCGCCAGCTACCACGATGACCTATTGGGAACGTCCTGCGAGGGCGATACATCTATCATCGACCTCCCGCCGAACTCGAAGGCGAAAGGTGCTACTTCCCTGGACATTCCCATTGGCTCGGAGAACGGCGGACCCACCATCATCGGTTACGAGGTGAACGGGAACCGCGTCGAGTGGCGACTGCCGGAAGGCTGGGCCGACGAGCTCGGCGAACCGGTCTTCTTCCGGTAGGCCCGCTCGGCGCGGCCCTTGCTGTCAGGGGTTGAACGGCACCGTGGTGCGGGTGACGGTGGCGCCCGCGGCGACGAGTTCGGCGAGCACTTCGTCAAGGTCGCAGGCAGTCGACTTCTGTCCTAGCCACCGCTCCAGCAGCGTGGCCATGCCTCGGCGGCCGGGCCGCTCCTGGGTGTAGATCGCCTGGTGGGTTCCCAGGCTGGGGGCGTCGACGGTGATGAGCATGGCCTCCTCGTCGGGCCACATCAGTTCGGCTTCGATGCAGGTCACGGCGTTGTTCTCGAGGTCGTACCCCCAGTGCTCTTCGGGGAACGTGATGCGGCCACGTACCCCGTAGCCGGCGAGCTCGCGAAGGAGATCGTCGAACACCCCGCTGGCCCAGTCGCCGTACAGGTTGACGGTCACCTCATCGTCGGTGGCCTTGATCTCGTGGATGGCGTCCTCTGGGTCGACGTTCTCGGAGCAGCGCACGAAGAGGGCTGAGTAGAGCTCGGTCTTAGCATCGACGACGGCCGGGTCGAGATCGTTGGCCTCTGCCCAGGCATTGATCGCGGTGGTGGGGATGGTCAGGTCCCCCTCGATGGTGGTGCTGTTTCCCATGGGTCCTCCCGATGTTGTGGCCGGGCGCTCTGCCCGGGCGTTGGTCCACCCTCTCCCCGGCGGCCGTGGGTGCAGCACCACCGCAGTAGCCCGCGGGCCGGGGCGCCGCGGGCTACTTTTATGGGTGTTGACCTGCGGAATTAGGCGACCTGCTCGGCGATGGGGTCGGGGCTGGTGGGGACGTCGCTGGCCATCGCCTTCTTGGACAGGCCGTACTTGTTGTAGAAGTCGTCGTTGCCGGCGTCGTCGGATTCCTTCTTCTCCGCCAGGAACCGCTGCACGGTGCGCTTGCTGACCTTGACGATGTCGGCGGTCTCGCCGATGTCCAGGCTGAGCCGGTCGATGTAGTCGAGGATGCGTTTGGCTTTCTCGGTGTCGATGGCCGGCGGTCGACCGCCCTTTTTCCCACGCGCTCGGGCTGCGGCGAGCCCGGCGTTGGTCGAGGCCACGATGGTCTCCCGGTCGGCTTCGGCGAGCCCCGACAAGATCGTCAGGAACAGCTTGCCTGTGCTGGTGGCGGTGTCGATTGCTTCATAAAGGGCGCGGAACCGGACCCCAACTTCCGCGAAGGCGTCCATGAGCTTCATGGTGTCGCGGCTCGATCTGCTGACTCTGGACAGGCGGGTGACGATCACGGTGTCGCCGGGCTTGAGTTCGTAGCAGAGCTTCTTGAGTTGCTCGCGATCGTTGCGGGTGCCGCTCATTTTCTCGGTGTAGATCTTCTCGCAGCCGGCCTGGCGGAGGGCGTCGATCTGATGATCGAGGGACTGGTCGACGGTCGAGACTCGGGCGTAGCCGTAGACCGTGCCTGTCCACGAGTCCTGGTTCAGGTCGAAGGTGGGGTTCATCAGGGGTCTGCGCGGCGCGAAAACGAGCTCGAAGGGGTCGTAATCGGAGGGGTTCTGGGCGCTTCTGGCCTGATTTGGGGTACCCACGGTATGCCTACCTTCCTGTTCGGCCGCCACAGAGCGACGTGTAGTCAAAACGCATGACACAACTAGGTTATTTCAGATTTGTTTCTGTCACCGTTTCTGTCACCCGGAAACGGCCTGTTCGGAGGGGGGCGGCAAAAACTCGAAATCTGATGACGCAATCCATCGTTTCTGTCACCGGGCGAAAACCGGGCGAGGCGGCCATTATTTTTGTCCGGGCCGAACCTGCAGTGTTGCCGCCCAGCCTACGACATGCATCGTAACTCGCAGACGCGCTATGTTATCCACACCGGTGTCAGTGGTTTTGTGACAGCCGCTCCCGTAAACTTGCGGCTAATGGGTCCAGCGTTGACCCCC
The DNA here is from genome assembly GCF_014144865.1 of Dietzia aerolata. Taxonomy (GTDB): domain Bacteria; phylum Actinomycetota; class Actinomycetes; order Mycobacteriales; family Mycobacteriaceae; genus Dietzia; species Dietzia aerolata. Next base: position 8,140 of record NZ_JAALDM010000100.1, read on the forward strand.
GAGAGTCAGGACAGCCATGAGCGGATTCGATTACCTGGGCGAGCACGTCGACGACAACACCATCTACGTGACCGAGATGCGCGAACTGCGCGACGCCTACGGGGTCAGCCGCCTCGGGGAAACGGTTGTCACCAACATCTCCAAGGAGCTCGCCGGCTACGGCCTCGGACACCTGCCCTCCCCGCTGCCATTGTCGTCGGACGAGGAGGTCCGCCTGTACCGCCGCGGTACCGCGATCGGCGACATTGTCTCCGCGGTCCTCGAGCCCTCCGCAGGCGGCGATCAGCGACTCATCGACTACGCCGAGAACACCGACCGGGAGATCGTCGCCCAGATCCGCGAGCTCCTCGACAGCTACTCGTAAAGGCGAATTATCCAACTGCTACCGTCTTAACCCGGCGCGATCGGCTCGATATATCGCAGATAGTCGATGGAAGCGGAATACATTTCAGAAAGCGGCCTCAGTTGGCGATAAAACGAATCGACATTTCGGATCTGTCCAGCGACATTGTTGATGACGTAGTGAGGCAAGTCTGTGCGGCGACCGACGGGATGTTCACTGTATCCCGCAAGGGTGATATTTGCCTGCCCGTTCGGGTGCTGACCACTAAAGTGCCGTACAAGGCTGGAGTGTACGAGACAGAATCGAAGACTGTCACCGCACGTCACGAAGCATTCTCAGACAAGCTCGCCTCGGTGGTGCAGGCCCACGGGAAGACGGTTAGTTCGGTCGTTGTCGAACGCGGCGGGGAAGTTCCGGGGGTCGGAGTAGTAATCGGTTGCGACTTTGGTTACCACATCGCGATTCCTTACGTGAGCCCGCCACGGCGCCTCCCCGACGAATTGAGTTCCCTGCTGCCAGCCGAGATCTCCCACTACGTCAATGAAGAATGGTCTCGCAGTACGTTGGCCGTTTCGCCCCGCGCGAGCGAGGGACTTCGCAACCTGGCTGAACTGAGTTATCCGGCCAAAAAAAGAATGGACCTGTCCTGTGGCATTTGCGATGCGAGCAACCGGACGACCTTCGTCTGCCGGAGGTGCGTGAAGGATGTCACCGAAGGGCTTCCGGTGTGGGATGAAACCAGCTGGCAACAGACTGCGGACTGGGGCCTCGACGCACTGGATGAGGAGCTAGAAGGCCTGGCTCAGCCCCCTGGCAAATTCTCCATGAAGCGGGTTTCGCCGGAAGAGGTCCGCCGCGCGGTAGTCCGAATGGTCGCACTCCAAGGCAGTGCTCCCTGGCTCGAACGAGTGGCCGGGAAACTCGGAGGTGTCAGGACCAGTCGTGGAATGGTCTCAATCGCTGAAGATGGGCACCTGTGCCGATCGGCTTTCGAGCGGACAGTAGATGACTTCATGCATCGAAACGGTATTCATCACGAAGTAGAACCGAGCTACCCGTTCGACTCAGCCCTTAATAGCAATCTGAAACTTAAGGCCGATTGGAAGCTCTGGGATGGGACATTGGTCGAAGCGTTCGGAATGATGAGTTCGGTCGAGTACTTGCAACGAGTTCAACGGAAGAGAGAGCTGGCCGACAGGCACTCGCTGAAAGTTCTGGAGATATTTCCTGAGAACGCCGAAATGCTGCCCTCAATATTCGCAGGATGGATTCGTCGATAGCTTGGGCGCGTAGGCGCAACCCGCTCGACAGTTCCCGCAGCCTTTGCCCCGCGTCGTCGAAGGCCCATCGCCCACCGAGGCTTCGGGTGCGGAGGTAGAGGGAGACGCTAGTTGCCGCGCAACACTTCCGCCCCGTCGACCCACGCCTCGATCCGGATCCGGCGATCGGCTGACAGCTCGGCCAGGAAGGACCGCGCGGCAGGAGTTACCGCATCGACCGGGCCGTGAAAGTCGACGAACGGTCCACCGGATCCGTCGTGGCCGACGAAGTCCGCCTCCATGCGGGGAGCGAGCTCCACCACGCCGGCCGCGAGTGATTCGAGCTGCTCGTACAGCGTGGATCGCGGGCCTACCGACGCGAGCCCGAACGCCTCACCTGCGGCTCGAGCGGTGTCGGCGATAGCTGGGAGCCCCCGTTCATCAAAGGAGAGGCCGGTCTCGATGCGCACCCAGGCGCAGTCCCGCGCCCACCCGTCCACCTCCGGCACTGTCAGAGCGGTCTCGTGGCGGGAGGCGAAGTAGTCGTTGAGCTCCGCGCACACGCGAGGCGCGAGGTCGGCCAGGTACTCCCCGTGGCTCGGATGGGTCGAGTCGGGGCTGGCGATGACAGTGCCGTCTCCATCCAGGTGATCGGGATAGAAGTCGCCGAACGACATCGGCTGCGGCGCGAGCCGAAGCACCTCCCGGCCCGCGACGATCAGGCACGGCATCAGCCACACCAGCGGACCATCGGAGTAGCCGTCGTTGGTGATCGCGGCATCCGCAATACACCTCAGATGAATGCGTCACCTAC
>NZ_JAALDM010000101.1 GCF_014144865.1 Dietzia aerolata
GGGGGGGGGAGAAGTCACACTGACAGCAGGTCAACCGAAAACAGGTCGGCACGAGCCGCGCCCACGAATGGGCGCTCTGCTGCGAGCAGACGGGCGGCAAGGAGGAGTCCTGATGTGGGATCTGACCACGGCGCTGCAGGCTACCGCGGTGGTCGCTGCCGGCGCCTTGGCCCTGCCTCCGGTCGCGCGTGGGGCCGGAGGGTTCTGCGCAGTGATTGGGCTGCTCGGTGTGCTGCAAGGCCGTACGTGGGCGCCGACGGTCGCGGCGCTGGGGCTGTTGGCGTGGTTCGTGGGTCATTGGTCGTTCGCGGTGCGACACGATGTGCGCTATCGGTCGACGATAGCGCTGTGGGTGATCGATAGGACCCCACTGCGGTGGACGATCCCGCGCTACTGGCAGCTGCGCCGGCAACGTCGACAAACAGTGGCCCGCTGACACATCCTGACCGGTCCGCCAACGACAGATGGCCCCGCCACCCGGCGAGGCCATCTCTCGGGGACGACTGTACTCCCCAGGCTCTAGAACAGTGAGGGTGTGTCGAGGGGTGCGGCGTTAGCCGAGGCGCGGGCGTAGGCGCGCGCGTCCCAGCCGGAGGCGAGGGCGTCGCGGACGGCTAGGGATCGGGCGTGGCGGTTGGTGTGTTGGTCGGGGTTGCGTATGGCTCCGGTGCGACCGCACGCGACGGCGTAGCGCAGGTTTGCTGACTGGGTAGAGGCGACGACATGCCCCGGGTCGACGCGTACGCACAGGGGTTCGTTGCAGCGGTGTTCGGCCACGACATCGTCTGACAGTTGGTCGGCGAGCAGGAGTGCGAATCGGTGCCCGGACTCGGTGCGACTGACGCCACCCGATCTCCACGTCAGGCGTGTATACCCGTCGACGCCGCTGATCGCTGAGATCAGGAACCAGCACCCGTCCCCGGGCGCTTTGACGACCCGGGACCAGAACGCGTCGATCGCCGCCTGGGTGGGCGGCAGTGTCGAACTGTAGGGACGAGACCGCCGCACCGCGGCCGAGGGGGCAGGCGCCGGAATCAGGTCCAGGCCTGGCAGAGGAATGTCCACGTCTGCGGGACTGGTGCGCGGGTCAGTGTGACTGGGCACCGTTGTGGTCCGAGGTCGTGTCTGACGGGTGCTCGTCAGTGGTCTCCGGTGTTCCTTCCCCGGTGGCGGTGCGGTCCTTCGCGGCGCGGATCGCGGCGCCGACCTCGCGGGCGGACAGTCCGGTCATTTCGGCCAGATCGGACTGGGCGACGCCGAGGTCCTTGAGCTCGATGAGCGCATCGCCCAGGGCGGCTTCGGCGTCGGCGCGGGCGTCGATTGCGGAGAACACCGCCACGAGCTTGGATTCGCGCTTGCGTGCCCGCTCGAGCTCGTGAGCCATGGCTTGGCGGGCACGGGCCCGGGCGGTCTGGGAACGCGAATCAGTCTTCGTAGCAGACATGGGTCAAACCCTAGAGCACCCGTACGACACCCGCGAGCACCAACCACTCCCCCATCCGACCACAGTGTTGGCCGCACAGGCCCCGCCTGAGACGCCACCGCTGTGACCAAGATTAACCCTCGCTCCTGCTCGCTCAAACAGCCTCACACAGTATGCACTTCTAGTGAACGACGGGAAACACCTGGTCAGGGCCCTGCGTCTTGGCGGGGCGTAGACGCCCCGCCACCGGCCGCATACGCTGGAGGCTGTGATGAGTCTGCGAGCGGTTCACGCAGGGACTGGATACCAGTACCTGCTGCGCTCGGTGGCGACCCATGACGCCGACCCCGAAGGCAAGTCACTGTCGGACTACTACGCCGCCAAAGGCACCCCACCGGGGGTCTGGATCGGCTCCGGACTGACCGGATTGAACTCCGAGACCGCGACCAGCGGGGCCATCGTGACCGAGGAACAGATGGCCGCCCTGTACGGGGAGGGACTGCACCCGGACACCGACCAGAAGATGGCCGACGGCGCGCCCCTCGCGGCGTGCAAGTTGGGCCGAAGTTTCCCGATCTACACCGGCGGCGTCGAGGTCCTTCAGGCTATTGCTACTGCCGAGAAAACCTTCCTCGCCGTCGAGGGACGGCGCCCCACTGTCGAGGAACGAGGCCAGATCGCCGAAAGTACGGCCCGCCCGTTCTACACCAAGGAGTTCGGCTACGAGCACGCCTCCGGGGAAGACGTCATCGCCTGGGTCAACCGGGAACGCGACCGCGTCAAACAAGCCGTCGCCGGATTCGATTTCACGTTCTCTCCGGTGAAAAGTGTCAGCGTCTGGTGGGCACTGGCCGACGAGAACACCGCCTCCCACATCGCCGCGCTGCATCACGAAGCCGTCGCCGAAGCCTTGGCGTGGTCCGAGGACAACGCCATCTACACCAGGGTCGGGACCGGAGGCATCAAACAGGTCAAAACCGGCGGGATCATCGCCTCAGAGTTCACCCACTTCGACACCCGAGGCGGCGACCCGGACCTGCACTCGCACGTGCTGATCGCCAACAAAGTCCAGGCCCCCGACGGGCGCTGGCTCTCCCTGGACGGGCGGGCCATCTTCCAGATGCATCAGGCGATCTCGTCGCGCTACGACGCGATCCTGCACGACAAACTCACCCGGAGAATGGGCGTGGAATTCCAGGCCCACTACCCGCACCCGGACAAGGCACCGATCTGGGAAATCGCCGGCATCGACCGCAAGCTGATCGACGCTTTCTCCTCACGACGGGCGATGGCCCGCCCGGTCTACAACCAGCTCGTTGCCGACTACGTCGCAAAGCACGGCCGCCAACCCGGACAGCGCGCCTCCTACGCCCTGTGGCAGAAAGCCATCCTGGATACCCGCGACGCCAAAAAGCCGGCCCTGTCGCTGGACGAGCACCGCGCCGGCTGGCGCGAGGTGGCCGCACAGATCGTCGATGACCGCACTCTGGACACTCTCACCGACCGGGTCACCCGGCACGGCAAGGCCGGAGTCGAGCGGGACATCTTCAACGCCGACACTCATGCCCGTGTCGTGGCCGAGCGGGCAGTTGGGGCGGTGACGGCCAGGCGCGCACAGTTCCGCCGCTCGCACGTTCAGACCGCGGTGTCGACCGCACTCAAGGGCTACGTGTTCACCGGCGAGCAGACCTTGGAACAGGCGCACCAGGCGGTGATGGACACCGCCATGGATGAGTTGGTCATCCCTTTGACCCCACCAGAAATCCTCGACCTGCCGGGTGCCCTGACCCGTCCGGACGGGGCCGGGGTGGACCGGCACGCCAACACCGAAAAGTTCACCACCCACGCCGTCCTGGACGCCGAGCAGCTTGCCCTGGATGCCGCGCGTACCCCGGTCGCGGTCACCGCCCCGGCAGCGGTCCTCGAGCATGTCCTGGCCGAACACGAGACAAGCGAAGGGTGGAGCCTGAATGCCGGTCAGCGGGCGCTGGCCGGGCACCTGGTCGGGGCCGGAACCCTGCTCGCTGCCGGCGTCGGACCGGCCGGCACCGGCAAGACCGCCTCCATGAAGATCGTCGCCGACACCTGGCACGCAACCGGACGCACCGTGATCGGACTGGCACCGTCCGCCGCTGCTGCGGCCATCCTGTCCGAGGACATCGGCGCCGACTGCCACACCATCGACTCACTGACGTTCACGTGGCTGGGCCGCAACCCCAACCAGCCCGGCCGCACCCTCGCAGCCCTGCCGGTGACCATCTCCCCCGGCGACATGCTGCTGGTGGATGAAGCCGGCATGGCCAGCACCGAGAACCTGGCCGCCTTGACCGAGATCGCCGCCGAATCCGGGGCCGTCCTGCGTCTGGTCGGCGACCCCAAACAGCTATCCGCCGTGGAGACCGGAGGCCTGCTGGCCGACCTGACCCGCACCCCGGGAACCCCCGAACTGCGCGAGGTCATGCGCATGGGCGCAGACACCGACCAAGCCGAAGCCACCCTCGGCCTTCGTGACGGCAACCCCGACGCCCTGGCCCTCTACACCGACCGGGGATGGCTCACCGGCGGGCACCGGGAGCAGATGCTCACCGACGCCGCACACGCCTTCCTGGCAGACACTGCTGCTGGCCGGCGCTGTCTGGTGATCGCCTCCACCAACACCGACGTCGACACCCTCAACGACCTCATCCGCGCCGACCGCATCAGCACCGGGCTGGTCGACGACACCCACACCATCCGCGTGTCCCGGGGCGATGCCGTCGGTGTCGGGGACACCGTCATCGCCCGCACCAACGCCACCCTCCACACCGACAACGACCGCACCCCCCTGGGCCGGGTCATCAACGGCCAACTGTTCACCGTCACCGGCATCACCGACGACGGCGCCCTGGCCGTGCGGGACCAGAACACCGGCGACGACATGCTCATCCCCGCCAGCTACGCCCACACCAACATCCACCTCGGATACGCCAGCACCATCCACCGCGCCCAAGGCGCCACCGTCGACACCACCCACGCCGTCATCGACAACACCGTCGACCGCGCCGGCCTATACGTCGCCATGACCCGCGGCAAAAAAGAAAACCGCGCCTACACGGTGTGCGAGCACTCCCTCGACCCGGGCGCCGAAGACGCCCACATGCACTCGGCCGGCGACCAGAACGCCCCCACACCCACACAGGTCCTGACCACTGTGCTGGGCCGCGACACCCGCAACACCTCAGCCATTGACACCCTGCGGCAGGAATACACCACCGCCACCGCACCCGAACGCCTCGAACAGCTCTACCGCCACGGCGCCGACCTGGCCGCCCAAACCTTCACCGCGAACACCCTGCCCGACTACCTCGACGCACTCCCCCGCACCCACACCCACCACCTCGAGGCCGACCCCGCAGCCCTGGCCGACCTCGAACACGCCTGGACCGAAGCAGCCCAAGCAGGCCTGGACCCCCGCGAACTGTGGCTCGAGGCCACCGACAAGCTCGACACCGCGAAATCCGCAGGCGCCGTCATCGCACACCGGATACGTCACGTGACCAGAGAACACGGCGAACCCGACGCCCTGCCCACTCCCCCACCAGAAACCACCACAAGCGACTCCGAACTCGCCACCTGGCTCACCGCCACCCGCGAAAAGCTCACCACCACCCCGGACGGCACCAGCACGCCCGACGCCGACGACTTCGTCGCCTCCTACCTCGAACACCGCGCCGCAGAACACGAGCATGGACCAGACGTGGAGCCCCTGGGTACCTCTTCGGATTGGGGGCAGGCGACAGGACCGGACACCTCCCCCGACCTGTGGTGACATGCCTGGTCTCACAGGGACAGCCACCCATGGTGGTGTCAGGCAGCGGTGGCAGCCCACTGATGGGGTGCGAGCAGCATGTCGGGGGCCGGCAGCGCGGCCCGAGCCGCGGCAACAAGTTCCCACCAACTACCGGGATCGTGCTCCCGGTGCCGCTCCTGCGCGGCCATCGCCGCGCCCCATGTTGTTGCCTGTACCGGGGGGCCGGTACTGGTGGCGCCGTAGGCCAATGCGATATCGACCGGGTGGACGTTCTCGGCCTCATCCGGGGTGGGAAACATGCCCCACTCGGCCAGCGCATCGGAGCGCTTTGGCTGATAGCGGGTGGTGAACCACCACACGAACACCGCCGACTGCAGCCTGTACAGACGCACCCGATCATCGTGTGCTCCCGTCACTCCGGCCAGGGCCGCAGCCCGAGCCAATCGGGAACGGCCCTGATAGGCGCGCCCACTGGAGGTGGCCAAGCCGTAGGACTGGAGCGCAGCAATCTTGCTGCGAACCGTTGCCTCACACACCCCCAGCCGAGCCGCTACCTGCTTGACCGACAACCGTTCGCTGCTCAGCAACTCCCATACCCGCAACCCGAGTACTCCCAGCGAGCGAGCGTGCCAGATATCAGCGCGAGCGCGCTCCAGCTCCCCCTGCAGCCTCTGCTCTAGCTCGGCGGAAAATACTGCACCATTTCTTTGTTTCCCGCCCCCGGGTCTTCCGATCCGCCAGACTGATGCCCAGGGGCCTGCTGATCTTTGGACTCGCGCAATCCAGCCCTGCTGGACCAACACCTTCAGACGGCTGGTCACGACGTCTCGCGTCAGGCCGACGGCGATGGCCCAGTCGCGCTCGGACAGTTGCACGTTGTCTGTTGCTGCCGCCAGGGTCCTGGCCGCCAAGCCCAGGAGAAGCAGCCGATCCTGGGCCCCGGTCTTACCGGCCCATCTGTGGGGCTGGGCGTTCATCCGGGATAACAGCTCAGCGACGATCGCTTCGGCTGCCCGGCGGGCCGGTGAGGGCGCGGTGGTGCTGCGGGGGGTAAAGCTGGCTGCGGTGACCGCTCTGGCCCACTGGCGGGTCAACTCGGCGTGCGGGTCGACTCTCGGGGCGCGCTCTCCCACTTGTGTCCGGTGCGTTCGGATCGTTTCCAGGCCCGGCCAGCGATCGGCGAACGCGGCTTGGTGCACTTCGTCAAAGCGCATCCGGGCGTGGGCGCAGGCCAACAAGACCGACCACCCAATCGCAGAAGCATCCGACTGGGCCGTGACCCGGGCGTGTGCCAACGTCCGGATGTGCGCTGAAACCGGTCGCCTGGGCCCGGCAAGATACGGGTGGCCCTGGACATCCGTATGGACCGGAATCGGCGCAGCACCTAGGCCCGTTGGAGTGGTCGTGGTTGTAGCGGTGTGTGGGGGAAGTGTCAGCTGCGTGAGCACTGAGCGCAGGGCACGCAGTGATACCGGGCGGATATGCGGATCTGTCAGAGGCACTGATGCCCCGCCGGCGCGGTGGGGTGATCCCGGTGCTCGGACGCAGCCTGTGCGGGGATTAGACAGTGGGCCCCGATCCAGTGAGGGCCACGCCGCGGCGAAGGCGTCGGTGATCGGTGCCAGACGCTGGGGGGACACGGCCGTACTCAGCCGGATCCACACGTGGTATCCCCCACCGGGTCCGGACGAGCAGACTAGGTGCTCGATGTTTGCTGCGGTTAGAGCGGTCGTACAGCTGGCCAGATCAGCGGTTGCTGTCGACCCGGCGTGGTGGGCGTCAAAATCCAGGGCAAGCAGACGGAATCTGCCCGATTCGTCAGCCAAGTGCAGCGCATACGGTATGCCAAAGGCAGGCTCACCATCGGTGAAGTGCTGAATCTGAGCGAATGAATGTGTCTTGCGCTGATCAACGCGCACATAAGGACGTGGACTCCACACACAGGCCAGCGACTCCCACCATTGATTGGTGAGGTGAGATGTCGGTTTCGTGCTATCAGAACAGGACACGCCGTCCGGGACGACTGGACCGCCCGGAGGGTATGACCTACCCTGAGAGGTGCTTGGATGCACAGCTCTCCTAGTTGGTGAGCACCCCGAGTTTGAGCGGCAACTCGAACTCTTGACTTTCGATTCCGGTCCACCGGCCAGTGGGCCGGAATCAGTCATTTCAGGGATGCATGGTTTCAGTTGTCAGTCACACTGCTGACTACTTCATGCGGGAATTGCCTCCTGGCTGTCAACGTTCGGCATGGATTCAGGCATGCCAAGGTGGGTCGCAGCAACTTCGGCTACGTACTGGTTCATGGAGATCCCACGCGCTTTAGCTTCACGCCGAAGCGCCTCATAAATATCTGACGGTACGCGGACGGTCATGCGTGTCCGCTCCCCTAGGGCTGGCCTGCCAGGCCCAGATCGCGTGGTCGCCATGACGTCAAAAATCGCATGCTTGACGTCAGAAATCGGTGCGACACGCTCAAGCTCGCATAAATTGCGGTGGTTGACTGTGCGGGCGACCACACCCAGTGGCTCTAGCGCGCGTAAGGGCCCCCGTGTCCTTGCGTCAGCAGACGATTTGGGCTTGCCCGACTACGGTTCGATCGACGTCTGTGTCGCTGCTCAGCAGCCTCGGGACTCCAGGTAATCGACGATTGCACTGTCGGTGATGGACGCGATGCTAATTGTTCTGTCGCCGGTCTCGTACCGCAGCTTGTCTACCGCCCGCAGAAGCCGTGCCTTGGTGGATGGGCGCAACCTGACGTTGTGCTGTTCTGTGAGGCGTTCCCCTTCCCGCGCGGCTGTCTTGCTTGGCTTCAGCTCGCTCGGTTGTGTTCCGGACGTTGATGCGTCAGCTGTGGTCGGCCGCTCCGGCAGATCAGCTGCAGGATGAGAGACTCGCCGGATCGCAGGTTCACGCTTGACGCTCATGCCACACTTCCTTCGGTGTTGATAGACAACTCGGACAGCAGATCTGTGTACGCCACCTGGAGTGCCAGGGCCTTGCCGCCGGAGAACTTATGGATCGGGGTGTGCGTACTGTGCGCGTCCTGGCGGGCGGTCAGCTCTGGAATTGCTGTCCTTGCGACTAGGTCCCCGTAGGTGTCCCGCAACTCCGCCTCACGAAACCGATGCTCTCCGGTTGTGCGCTTGCGGCTCAGGACTATCGCCTCCAGAGTCAGTCGAGGGTTTGGTCGACGCTGAACATTTCGAATCGTTTCCTGGAGATTCTCAATCCCTCGAACGCTGTCGATTGTCGGCTCCGTGACTGCAATGACCCCGTCAACCGCGCACAACACGGCGAAAAGTAACTTTCCCAGCGATGGCGGGCAGTCGAAGAGGACTGCAGCGTAGGGCGAGAGGTCAATCCCCTCAAAGGCGATGTCAAGCCTGAAGATCAGGTCATTTGCGCCATCGGATTCGATGTTTGCCAACGCCTCGTTGGACGGAATGAGGTCCACATGCTCCCAGGGAGTCGCGATTACCGCATCGGCTGCGGCGCCGGGAGCCGTTCGGCTCATCAGATCGAAGGTAGTCATTGTGTCTTCGGTAACTTCGACCCCCAGGCCGGTAGTCGAGTTCCCCTGGGGGTCTACGTCGACTATCAGCACATTGAGGCCTTGTTCGCTTAGTGAGCTGGCAAGGCCCAACGTGGTGGCGGTCTTTCCAACGCCGCCTTTCTGATTGCAGAGCGCCAGCTTTCGGGTCATGTACATCTCCCTCGAGGTTGAAACCGTGCATAGGGTAAGCGTTGATCAGTGTGAAGAGCATAGCGAGTGGCGCTACGCGCACTAGCGTAGCTACGCCTGCAGTGAATGCTAGTGCAGCTAGCACTGTCTGCAAAGGGCAACTGGCAACAATAGCAAGCGTACCTATAAGAGCTAGCAGCGCTAGCCGAGCGTCGGTAGCTATGCTAGCAAGGATAGATTCTTGCATGCGTCAGGCGTCGGAACGCCTCGGTTTCCCGAGTCTGGAGGCTTAGTTTCCGATCGGGTCATCCTCGGGCAGAACTTCCATGTGGAGCCGGCGCATGGGGTCCCAGCCCAAGTGGCCAAGCTCATGCAATACCTCGAGCGAGCTGACGAATGACTCGGCCGATACGTCGGTGTCGGTGATGGCGTCAGCGGGGACGAGTGAGGTGACGTCCCCTTCTAGGGTCTGCCAGCCAACAGGCTTGGCCAGCAGATAGTCCAGCGCGCGGTCGACAGTCCAGCTGGGCATTTTCTCCGCTAGTGACTGTGCTGCAGCAGGGTACTCCCAGATGGGAACGGTCAACGTGGCGTTTCCGGCTGGCCTGCCTGATCTCGCGGACTTCCTGGCTCGCTGGTCACGCCGCTTTTTCTTTGCTGCCTGCTTTTGTCCCCGAGTTCTCCGGTTTCCACTCACGGCGCTCCTTCCATGGGCTCGTAATCCCAGATGATACTTATAGTCTGTCGACCTATAGTCATCGATCGCCTGAAGTTGCAGGTATGCGTGATGACGAGATTCAAAGCGAGTTTGGGCGCCGGGTCCGTCGTGCACGTCAAGCAGTTGGCCTATCGCAAGAGGAACTAGCTCACCGTTCAGGCCTCCACCGCACCTATGTCGGGTCGGTGGAGAGAGGGGAACGGAATATCGGACTATTGAACATCACGGCGCTTGCCACGGTCCTCGACGTCGATGCGAGCATTTTCGTCGATGGGCTGTGGCGCGCGCCCGCGGAGGACACTTGGTGATGGACGCGTTCAGCGGTTCGAATGCTCGGATAAGCAAGCCCCAGGGGGAACCCATCTGTCGGGTTTGCTGAAGATCGTGTCTACTGACAACAAGTCGACAATCCAGGCACGATGACGATCATGTACGTCATCGGGACCGGCCCGACCGAGCTGCATGCACAGATCGACCTCCACCATCGAGCGCGCGCCGTCGACTACAACGCCACGCCCACCGTGCTCTCGACCGTCCAGGAGGCCGGTCACTGGTCCGTCGTCGCCGAGCTCCAGACGGCAGACGTGGGGGAGGGGCAGTGACCCCCGACGAGGCCCGATCGCTGGGACGCGCCCTCCGTGCCGTCCGGCTCGAGCACGGGCTCAGCCAGCTCAAGGTCGCCGTCGCCGCTGGCATCAGTGCTGGCCAGATCGGCATCTGGGAACGGGGGCAAGTCCCCGCCGCACGCGGGCGATCCGCTCACGCACCTGCCTTCACCCGCCAGCAGTTCGAGGACCTGGCGGCTGCACTTGGATGCAGCGTCGAGACCATCGCCGACCGCGCGAGCCTGTCGACCACCACAAGGCTGCTCTACGGCCTCGAACCGCTCAGCCCGGCCAGGACCATCGTCGCCGGCCGCGAGTTCGACCTCACCGACGCCGAAACAGGCCGGGTCCTGGACTTCATCGCAGGGATCGTCGCGGCCCGCGACCTCGGCCAGTAGGGGAGTGTCCGAGCGCGGCGCTATCGTGCCGCCCCATGGCAGACCCTGACACCCTCGCCCGGGTCCAGGACGCCGCCGGCCATCTCGGCGACGCCGAGTTCCTCGAGCTGCTGCGTTGGCATCGCGCCGTGGCCGGCCTGCCTGATCTCGACTGGTCCGCCGGCGGCGCCTACCGACGCGGGGTCGCCGAGCTGGCCGACGACCGCGCCCGCGAGTTACTTTGCGAAGTCCGCCGCGTCGCCCGCGACCCGCGCCGGCACCGACACGGCGCCGACGGCAAGCCCCTCTTCCGGGGTGGATGTACGCTCGCCGACCGCCGGCGCCAGCGGTAGCGATCTCCCGCCAGGGGCTGCCGGTGCCGGTGGGTGGACGGAATCCAACATTATCGGCACCTTCGTAAGGCGAGTGCTGGGGGACCGATGAAA
>NZ_JAALDM010000102.1 GCF_014144865.1 Dietzia aerolata
CCCGCGGCCTGTGCGGGCCAGACTGAGCTGGAACGCGTTACAGAATGCCCCGCCGGGGGATGGCACCGAGGAGACGAGACGCCGATGTACGAGTGGTCCGAGACCGACCTGATGATCCGCGACGCCGTGCGCGCCTTCATCGACAAGGAGATCCGCCCCAACCTGGACGCGCTGGAGAGCGGGGAGCTGCCGCCGTACCCGGTGATCCGGAAGCTGTTCGCGGAGTTCGGGATCGACGCCATGGCCCGCGACGGCGTGGAGAAGCTGCTGGCCCGAGAGCGGGCGAAGGCCTCCGGTGAGAACGACGACGACAACGCCGCCGGCGCTTCCGACACCGGGAGCCGCGGCGGTGCCTTCGAGGGCCAGGATTCGATGATGGCCGTGGTGACCAGCGAGCTGGCCGGGGTGTGCATGGGCCTGGTGTCGGCGCTCGGGGTGAGTCTCGGACTGGGGGCCACCACGATCATGTCCCGCGGCACGCTGGCGCAGAAGGAACGGTGGCTGCCGGGGATCGTGACCATGGAGAAGGTGGCCTCGTGGGCCATCACCGAGCCGGACTCGGGCTCGGACGCGTTCGGCGGGATGCGGACCTACGTGCGGCGCGACGGCGAGGACTACATCCTCAACGGCCAGAAGACGTTCATCACCAACGGCCCGTACGCGGACGTGATGATCGTCTACGCCAAGCTCGACGAGGGCGCCGCGGGCGGTTCGTCCGGAGGCACGTCTGCTGAGGACAAGCGCAATCGCAAGGTCCTCACCTTCGTACTGGACAAGGGCATGGAAGGGCTGACCCAGAGTGCGCCTTTCGCCAAAATGGGACTGCACAGCTCCCCCACCGGAGAGCTGTTCTTCAACGACGTCCGCCTGGGCCGCGACCGGCTGCTCGGCGAGTCGGAGGAGGGCCGCGGCGGGGACGGGCGCGAGTCGGCGCGGTCGAGCTTCACCGCCGAGCGGACGGGCGTGGCGATCATGGCGCTCGGGATCATCGAGGAGTGCCGCCGGCTGTGCATCGACTACGCGCGTGAGCGGACGCTGTGGGGCCAGGAGATCGGGAAATTCCAGCTCATCCAGCTCAAGCTCGCCAAGATGGAAATCGCGCGGATCAACGTGCAGAACATGGTCTTCCACTCGATCGAGCGCGCGCGGGCCGGCAAACCGCTGTCGCTGGCGGAGGCCTCCGCCATGAAGCTGTACTCGTCCGAGGCGGCCACCGATGTGGCGATGGACGCCGTCCAACTGTTCGGCGGCAACGGGTACATGGCCGAGTACCGGGTCGAGCAGCTCGCCCGCGACGCCAAATCACTCATGATCTACGCCGGCAGCAACGAGATCCAGGTGACCCACATCGCCAAGGGGCTGCTGGCACGGTGAGACCGTCGACTTCCGCCATGCGCACCCTTCCTGCGACCGGCGGCGAGCCCGCGAGAATGCCCTGCCCAGTTGCCGACAGCCCCGCGGCCGCACTGTAACTCACACGGTGGAATCCCTAAGACTGCTCTAGCCTCGGTCTTTCATGGCGTGGTGAGTGGAGTTGCTGAACGCTGACGTTGAGCGATTCTGCGCTGATTTTGGCAGCCGGGCACGTTTGGTGCCCGACTGTCGCGCCGGGTGTGCGGGTTCCGGGTCCTTCGGGTCGTGGGGGCAAGGGTTCGGCGGTCAGCCGAAGGCGGTGCGTATTCGGTGCCAGCCGTCTCGCAGGTCGTCGTCAGTGTCAATGGCCGGCCACACTGCGCCCGGCTCTGTGGCCGCAGCACCCAGCGATGCCGCACCGGTCACTCATGTCCGCCGCCATCTGATCCGCTTCCGGGGGATGGCGGCAGACATGAGCTCGTCCACGATGTCGGAGGCGATCGCTGGTGATACAGCGGGCGTCGCGGCTGAGCGGGTGTCGAGCTCGCGCGCGGGCGCCGACCGGTCTCGCTGGGCCGGGGGGCGGTCGCTGCGCAGTAGGTGCCGACCGATCCCGGCGCTTTCGCCGGCGGGTCCAGAATGTCGGCGTAGATGTCCTCGATGACTGTGGCCAGCCACATCTGTTCCAGTGCGAGCCGATCATCGCTTGCAGCCAACCAGACTGGGCGGGAACGTGTAGTCGGGGCCGTCATCGCTGCTTTCACCTCCTCACCGGCCTGTTAGATAGGGCCCCCGGATGTCAGGATTTGATCGCTTTCGGCTCCGAGGCGTCCTGGGCGGTGGAGATGGCGATCTTGCGAGGCTTCGCGCGCTCGGCAACCGGGATCTCGAGCCTCAAGACACCGTCGCGGTACTGCGCGTTGATCTTGTCGGTGTCCAGGCTGTCACCGAGGAACAATTGGCGACTGAACACTCCTCGTGGACGCTCGGCCACCGCCATCTCGGTCGAGCTCTCCCGCTCGGGACGCTGGGCATGGACGGTCAGCACATTGCGTTCGACGTCCAGATCGATCGAGTCGGCGTTGGCGCCGGGAAGATCGAACTCAACAACAAACCTGTCGTCCTCACGCCAGGCGTCCATGGGCATGACCGCGGGCCGTGATGCGGTCCCCATCACCTGCTGAGTCAGCCGATCAAGCTCCCGAAACGGATCCGTACGCATCAACATCGAAAAGCCTCCTTGCTCCAGAATCAGCGTTGGCCTTGCCGACCCTGCACCTTTACCTCACTGATCCAATTATCTACCTCTCTGGGTGCAGGTTTGTTGTAGCATAAGGGTCGCAATTGGCGCAAGAGGCATCGTGGACGGAGATTTATGGACAAGGATTCGACTACACCGCACCCCAGCCGTGGGGTGTACGGCATCTCTGTCGCGGCGGAGTTGTCCGGGGTCAGGCCGCAGGCACTACGGATGTATGAACGCAAAGGTCTGATCGACCCCGCCCGCACCGACGGCGGGACACGGCGCTACAGCGAGGATGATCTCGATCGCCTACGACGAGTTACCGACTTGGTGGATGAAGGGGTCAACCTGGCCGGGGTGAAAAAGATCCTGCAACTGCAGGACGACCACGCCCAGCTGCACACCCGGGCCATCAACGCTGAAGACGACCGCGACCGACTGGCCACAGAAAACGCCACCCTGCGGCAACAACGCACCCCAGACCCACACCACTGACACCCTCTGGCACGTGACCGCCAAGGGCTCGTACCGCGTGCGGGAGTGACGCGAGCGAGGTCGAAAGTCCACAAGACCACATATGGCCGCCTCGGGCGAGAAGCTCAGACAACCGCGCGGATCGCCTGCCGGCTCTGCGGTGACGCCGAGCAAGTGCTAGCGCCGGACGACATCCACCTGCGGCGTGGGTGGAGAAGGCCGGTCGCAAGGCAGTTCTTCTGCCCGCCGACGTCCGGGACGAGCAGGAGTGCCGGAAGATGGTCCGCGACGCCGCCGCGCAACTCGGCGGGCTGGACGTGCTGGTCAACAATGCCGGCTACCAGCACGCGCGCGGCGCCGGCCTCGAGACGCTGGATACCGAGAATCTCGACCGGGTCATGAAGACCAACCTCTACGCCACCTTCTGGGCCAGCCAGGAGGCCCTGGAGTTCCTCGGCGAGGGCTCCTCGATCATCAACACCACGTCCATCCAGGCCTATCAGCCGGCCCCGCCGCTGCTGGACTACGCCTCCACCAAGGCCGCCCTGAACAACCTCACCGTGAACCTCGCCAACGAGCTGGGCGAGCGGGGCATCCGCGTCAACGCGGTGGCGCCCGGGCCCATCTGGACGCCGCTGCAGCCGGCCACCCAGGACGGCGAGAAGCTCGAGAAGTTCGGCGGCGACACCCCGCTGGGTCGGGCCGGCCAGCCCGGCGAGTGCGCGGGCGCCTACGTGTTCCTCGCCTCGCCCTCCGACGCCAGCTACGTCTCCGGCACCGTGCTCGGTGTGACCGGCGGCAAGCCGATCTTCTAGCAGCCGGTGTCCACTCCGCTCGAGCAGTACGCGCTGCTGTCGGACCTGAACACCGCCGCGCTCGTCTCCCGCGACGGCAGCATCGACTGGCTGTGTCTGCCCCGTTTCGACTCCCCGTCCGTGTTCTCCGCCCTACTCGGCGGCGCCGACGCACGTGAAACTCGCCGCTCCGGTCAGGAGATGACTCCGGCGCGATTCACTTCGGCCTCGTACAGCGTCCGGATGGCCTGCGCGGCCTCATCGAGCGGGCTGATCCCCCGACGCGCCCGAGACACGGCCACCGCCCCTTCGAGAATGCACAGCGACTGCAGGGCGAGGCGATCCGCCGACGTCGCGGCCATCCCTCTCTCCCCCAACATCCGCGCCAACACCGACTGCCACCGCCCAAACGCCTCCCCCGCCTGCTCGGTCAGCTCGGGCAATGCCGGATCGGAGTCCACCACCACGGCGAGCACCGGACATCCCGCGCGGTAGTCGCTGGCGACCAACTGCTCGCGCCAGAGCGCGACGAACGCGTCCAGCGCGACAGCCGGATCGCCCTCCCCCGCTGCCCCGGCGAGCTCGATGATCGAGTCCGTCGCGAACTCGACCGCCTCCGACAGCAGCTGCGCGCGTCCGCCGGGAAAGTGGTGGTACACCGACCCGCGGGGCGCGCCACTGACGGCCAGGACCCGGTCGATCGTGGTCCCGGCGACCCCGTGCTCGCGCAACAGGACCGCCGCGGTGCGCACCATCTTCTCGCGCGTCGACCCGCGCCTCCGACGATCGGTTACCGGCGAGGACTTCTCCGCAGTGGACATGCCGCACATCCTACGTATTATGCTCTAGGCCATAGAACTTGTCAGTGGCGACCGTCCCCGGCATCCGGCACGGGGCCTGGGCGGGAACCACGGAACGGAGCAGGGATGTCACAGCAGGTCGGCCCCATCAAGCGGGCCCTGTCATCGGCTCGGGGGATGCAGCTCGGGATGAGCGTCTGGCCGCCCTATCTCGCCGCCGGCATCCGCGTGGAGCACATCGCGCCGGACTTCTCGCAGGCGCGCGTGCGCCTGAACCGCCGGCCGTGGAACACCAACTACGTGGGGACGGCATTCGGCGGGTCGCTGTTCTCGATGTCCGACCCGTTCTGGATGTTCCTGCTCATGCGGCGCCTGGGCTCGGACTACGTCGTGTGGGACATCGCCGGCGAGATCGACTTCGTCTCCCCCGGCCGCACCGCCGTGCACGCCGAGTTCACCGTCAGCGAGGAGCAGGTTTCCGAGATCCGCGAGGCCGCCGCGGGTGGCGACAAGGTGTTGCGGTGGTTCCACACGGAACTACGGGACGACGACGACGAGGTCGTCGCCCGGGTCCGTAAGCAGATTTACGTGCGACGGAAAAGAGAGACGACTGTTCCCGTGTCCGATTCCGGCGCCGCGACCTCGGCCGCGCGCACGGCCTGACCGGCACACGAAAGGGGCGGCCCCGCATGATGCGGGGCCGCCCCTTTTTTCTGTGGCGACCGGTGCCGGTCGCATGGCCTATCCGGCCCGTCGGATCAGGCTCAGGCGTTGGCGCCCTGCTGCTCGCGGACGGCGGAGAGGATCTCGCTGACCTTGTCCTTGGCGTCACCGAACAGCATGTCCGAGTTGTCGCGGAAGAACAGCGGGTTCTGGACGCCGGCGTACCCGGCGGCCATGGAGCGCTTGAACACGATCACGTTGGACGCTTCCCACACGTGGAGCACGGGCATGCCGGCGATCGGGCTGCCCGGGTCCTCGGCGGCGTCCGGGTTGACCGTGTCGTTGGCGCCGATGACCAGCACGACGTCGGTGTCGGCGAAGTCGTCGTTGATCTCATCCAGCTCGAGCACGATGTCGTACGGCACCTTGGCCTCGGCCAGCAGCACGTTCATGTGGCCGGGCAGGCGGCCGGCGACCGGGTGGACGGCGAAGCGCACGTCCACGCCGCGGTCCCGCAGCGTGCGGGTGAGGTCGGCGACCGGGTACTGCGCCTGGGCGACGGCCATGCCGTAACCCGGGGCGATGATGACCGAGTTGGCGCCGGCCAGCATCTCGGCGGCACCGGCCACGTCGATCTCGGTGTGCTCGCCGTGGTCCTTGCCCTCACCGGAGGAGGCCTCGATGCCGAAGCCGCCCATGATGACGGAGATGAACGAGCGGTTCATGGCCTTGCACATGATGTACGACAGGTACGCACCCGAGGAGCCGACCAGCGCACCGGTGACGATGAGCAGGTCGTTGCCGAGCAGGAAGCCGGTGGCCGCGGCGGCGAAGCCGGAGTACGAGTTGAGCATCGAGACGACGACGGGCATGTCGCCGCCACCGATCGAGGCCACCAGGTGCCAGCCCAGCGCGAGGGCCAGGACGGTGACGACGATGAGCATCCACAGGTTCGGGCTGATGACGAACCAGACGGTCAGCACCACGAACGCCACGATGATGCCGGCGTTGATGAGGTTCTTGCCCGGCAGGACCAGCGGCGCGGACTTCATCTTGGCAGACAGCTTGAGGTAGGCCACGATCGAGCCGGTGAAGGTCACCGCACCGATGAACACGCCGATGAACACCTCGGCGTAGTGGATACCCAGCAGGGCGCCCTCGAGCTCCTCGTGCAGCTCCGGGGCGAGGTAGCCGTTCCAGCCGACCAGCACGGCGGCCAGTCCCACGAACGAGTGCAGCAGGGCGATGAGCTCGGGCATCTCGGTCATCTGGACGCTGCGGGCACGTGCCAGACCGACGCCGGCGCCGATCAGCATGGCCACGACCAGCATCACGATGCCGACGGTGGCGGGCTCTCCCGACAGTGCCAGGGCGATGGTGGCGACCAGGGCCAGGGTCATTCCGGCGATGCCGAAGGTCAGACCGCGGGGGGCGGTCTCGTGCTTGGACAGCCCTGCCAGCGACAGGATGAACAGCAGGGCTGCGATCAGATAGGCCGCATTGGCGGCGTTCTCGACGGACATGGCTCAGGCTCCCTTCGAGAACATGCCGAGCATGCGACGGGTCACGGCGAAACCGCCGAAGACGTTGATGGACGCGACGAGGATCGCGATTCCGGCGAGGACGAGGCTCGCCGTGGTAGTGACCCCGATCTGCAGGATCGCGCCGACCACGATCACGCCGGAGATCGCATTGGTCACCGACATCAGCGGAGTGTGCAGCGCGTGGTGCACGTTGCCGATCACGTAGTAACCGATCACCAGGGCCAGCACGAACACCGTGATGTGCTGCGGCAGCTGTCCCGGGGCGATCGCGATGAGCACCAGCAGCAGCGCCATGCCCAGGCCGATCAGGCCCATCTTGGCGCCGGTCGACATCTTCTTCT
>NZ_JAALDM010000009.1 GCF_014144865.1 Dietzia aerolata
CGGCCAGGCCTCACACGTCGGCAGGGCCACCCCCCGCAGCCGGGTCGCAGGCGGCGGACGACCGCGCCTCCACGCCCGGCGGCGGAACCGGCGGCCGGACCCGCGACTCCTCCGACGCCTCCCTGATGCGGTCCACCGGCTCCATGGCGGTGGCCAACCTCGCGAGCCGCATCACCGGTTTCGTCCGGATGATCCTCATTCTCACGGTGCTCGGCCCGGCGGTCGCGTCGGCGTTCAACACCGCCAACACGCTTCCCAACATGATCACCGAGCTCGTCTTGGGTTCGGTGCTCACCGCGATGTTCATGCCGCTGCTGGCCAAGTCGGCGCAGGAGGACGCGGACGGGGGAGTGTCGTTCATCCGAAGACTCCTCACCGTCACCTCGGCGTTGGCGCTGGTGGTGACGGTGATCGCGGTGGCGTGCGCCCCGCTGCTGACCGAGCTCAACCTCGGCGACGGCGAGGTCAACACCTCCCTGGCCACCGCGTTCGCGTTCCTGTTGTTGCCGCAGATCTTCTTCTACGGCGTCTTCTCGGTGATGCTCGCCGTGCTCAACTACAACGGCGTGTTCCGGCCCGGTGCGTGGGCACCCGTGTGGAACAACCTCGTGGCCATCGCGACGCTCGGCCTGTTCGCCGTGGTGGGCAGCGGCATCGACCCGGCCGCGCAGGTGAACATCCTCAGCCCCCCGATCCTGCTCCTCGGCCTCGGCACCACGGCGGGCGTCGTCATCCAGGCGCTGGTCCTGGTGCCCGCCCTGCGGCGCGCGGGCGTGGATCTGCGCCCGCAGTGGGGCCTGGATCCGCGGATCAAGCAGTTCGGCGGGCACGCGCTGGCCGGCGTGACGTACGTGTTGATCTCCCAGGTCGGACTGGTGATGACCAACCGGATCGGTGCGGCCGCCGACGAGGCCGCGATCGCGATCTACCAGACCTACTGGCTGCTGCTGCAGGTTCCATACGGGATCATCGGCGTCACCCTGCTCACCGCGATCAACCCGCGACTCGCGGACAACGGCGTGGCCGGGCGTACCGATGCGGTGGTCCGCGACATCTCCCTCGGCACGCGGCTGTCCCTGTTCGGACTGCTGCCGGTCATCGCGTTCATGACGGCGTTCGGCCCGACCATCGCGACCGGCCTGTTCCGCTACGGCAATTTCGACGCCGCCAACGCCGAGGTGCTGGGTCTGACGCTGGCGTTCGGCGCGTTCACGCTGATCCCGTACGCGATCGTGTTGCTTCAGCAGCGCGTGTTCTACGCGCGCGAGGACTACTGGACGCCCACGGTGATGATCCTGGCGATCACGATCGTCCGCGTGGTGCTGTCCCTGCTCGTGCCGACGGTCGCGGACGAGCGGTCGCACGTGGTGATCGGCCTGGCGCTGGCCAACGGCATCGGTTGGGTGGTGGGCGCCGTTGCCGGGTACATCCTGCTGCGGCGGAGCCTCGGCCCGCTGCGCGGCCGCGAGACCATGCGGTCGGCGGTGTGGACGCTGGGCGCGTCGGTCGTGGGTGCGCTGGTCGCTTTGGGCGTCGACTGGATCCTGCCGATGGACGCGCTGACGGACGCGATCGGCAGCATCGGGTTCGTGCTGCGTGCGGGCGTGGCGGGCGTGGTGACGCTGCTGGTGACGGGACTCATCCTGTCGCGCTCCCGCCTTCCCGAGCTCGACACCTTCACCCCCATCGTGCGCGGAC
>NZ_JAALDM010000103.1:0-16958 GCF_014144865.1 Dietzia aerolata
GTCGAGCCCCACTACGAGGAGGATCTGGGCGGTGCAGCCTCGGACTCGGGAGAGGAGCCGGTGGGAGCGGTCCTGTGGAGGCTCGAGGTGCTCGTGCGTACCGGCACCGACTCACTGCGGCCGTACGCCGAACTGCCCGACCCCTCGGTTGTGGACGACGCGGTACGGGATGTGGTGGACAGGTCGATCCGCTCGTGGCCACCGCTCGGGCGGGCAATCCCGGAGAAGGGCGGCGTGGACCTGCTGATCCCCACCGAACTCGTCGTGGAATTGGTGGACGAGGGGGTCGAGACACTGCGGGGGCGCGGCGTCGAAGTGCTGCTGCCACGCGCATGGACCCGGGTGCGGACCGCGGTGCGGGTCGTGGCCTCGGAGCCGGGGACCGAATCCGTCGACTCGGGTCGCCGACTGGGTCTCGACCAGCTCGCGGACGTCAACTGGGAGATGATCGTCGACGACGAGCCGTTGGACGAGACCGAGGTCCAGATGCTCCTGGACTCGGCGTCCGATCTGGTCAGGCTCCGCGGACAATGGGTCAGGGCCGATCCCGGTGCCCTGCGTCGCGCCGCCCGGTTCCTGGCCGCCCGTAAGGGGACCAAGCTGTCACCTCCGGCCCTGGTGGCGGCACTCATGTCTGAGGAGGCGGAGGGCGTCGAGGTCGAGGCGCCCACGACCCTGGGATGGATCCCGTCGTCGTCGTCGATCGAGGTTGATCTTCCCCCCTGGTTCCGGGCGACGCTCCGGCCCTACCAACTCGAGGGCTTGCGCTGGCTGACGGCGCTGTCCCGCGCCGACACCGGCGCTGTGCTCGCGGACGACATGGGGCTCGGCAAGACCATGCAGGTACTCGCACTGATCGCCTCGGAGGTCGGCAACGGGAGCGGACCCAACCTGGTCGTGGCGCCGCTGACGCTGCTCGCCACGTGGGCCCGGGAAGCGGCGACGTTCGCCCCCGAGCTGACCGTCGCCACCCACCACGGCCCGGACCGGGAACGCGGTGAGGGCGCAGCCGAACGGCTGGCTTCCGCGGACGTGGTCCTCACCTCGTACGGCACCGCGGCCCGGGACGTCGTCCTACTGACAGCGGTGCCGTGGCGACGGCTCGTGGCGGACGAGGCGCAGACGATCAAGAACCCGTCCACGGCGGTGTCGCGGGCGCTCATGGCCATCCCGGCCGATCATCGGATCGCGCTCACCGGCACGCCGGTCGAGAACCGCCTCGACGAGCTGCGCGCTGTGCTGGAGTTCGCCAATCCCGGGGTGCTCGGTTCGGCCAGTACGTTCCGGGCCCGGTTCGCGGTCCCGATCGAATCCCATCGCGACGAGGCGGCGGCATCGCGGCTGCGGGCGCTCGCCGGCCCGTTCGTGCTGCGTCGGCTCAAATCCGACCCGCGGGTCGTCGCCGACCTGCCCGACAAGCAACACATCCGCGTCGACGCCCCACTGACCCGCGAGCAGGCGACCCTCTACCGGGCGGTCGTCGAGGACATGATGGAGCAGGTCAAGGAGTCCGAAGGGGCCTCGCGCAAGGGTGCGATCCTCTCGGGGCTGACCGCGCTCAAGCAGGTCTGCAATCACCCGGCTCACTATCTGGGCGACGGCTCGGCGTTGCTGCGGGGCGGCAGGCACCGGTCCGGCAAGCTCGCCGCGCTCGACGAGGTGCTCACCGAGATCCTGGGAAACGACGAGAAGGTACTGCTGTTCACGCAGTACCGGGCGTTCGGTGACCTCATCTTGCCGATGCTGGAGAGGCGTGCCACCAGCGCGGTGCCGTTCCTGCACGGTGGCGTCACCGCCGCGGGCCGCGCCGAAATGGTCCGGGAGTTCCAGAGCCCTGACGGCCCGTCGGTGATGCTCGCATCGTTGCGCGCCGGCGGAACCGGCCTGACGCTGACGGAGGCCAACCACGTCGTTCACCTGGACAGGTGGTGGAATCCGGCCGTGGAGAATCAGGCCACCGACCGTGTCCACCGCATCGGGCAGACCCGCATCGTGCAGGTCCGCACCCTCGTCGCCCCCGGCACCGTGGAGGACCGGATCGACGAGCTGCTGGATGCCAAGCGGGACCTGGCGGAGTTGACTCTCGGACCGATGGCCGGTGCCCTGACCGAGCTCGACGATGCCGAACTGGCGTCGCTCGTCGCGCTCACCGACGACGGGGTGGAGGAACCGTGAGCGGGGGAGCGGGGATCAGGGCGCGGTCGCGCGTCGGGGTGTTCGGCAGGCACCTGTGGAGCCGGCGATGGTCCGCGGACCTGGAAACAGGGGTCATCGGAGATGACATCCGGCTCGCGCGCCAGGACGTGCGTAAGGAGAAGGTGCTGTCCCTGAACCACTCCGGGCGGACGGTCCGCTTCTACGTCGACGGCAGCCGGCCACGACCCTTCACCGTCGAATTCACCTTCGCGCCCCTGGACTCCACCGACTCGGACTCCCTCCGCGCGGCACTCCGGCAGGAGGAGAACGGCGTGCTCGGTGCGCTGGCCGGCAACTACTCCGACACCATCGGATTCCTGCTCCTTCCCGCCGTCCACGGTGCGACCAGGTACTCGTGCAACTGCCCGGTTCAGCCGGGACCGTGCCGCCACGTGCTCGCCGCGGCGTACATCATGGTCGAGTGGTGGGACGCCTCGCCCGAGGTCCTGTTCGAGTTGCGCGGACTCGGAGCCGACCGACTGGGCGCGATCCTCCGCGGTACCGGGGACACTGCCGGAATGGTGGAGGTGGACGTCGAAGAGAGCCTCTGGGGCACCGAACCTCTCCTACCCACGATTCCCGCGCCCTCCCCGGCCGGCCTCGAGGACCTACTCGACGCGCCGGTGACCAGACGGATGGCGGCCGCGGCGACCAACGACCCCCTCGAGCAACTGCGGGTGGTCGCTGATCTCGAGGACTTTCTCGACGCCTTCGGCAGCTACCGGCCGCGGTGACCTGGGTAGGCGGGAACTGATGTCGGACCTTCGACCTACCATGCGGACATGACCACCCCCCGGGACGGTGACACCGTCAGATTCCTCCATTCGGCCGACTGGCAACTCGGCATGACCCGGCGGTTCCTCGGCGACGAATCACAGGCCGTCTACACCGCGGACCGGCTGGCAGCAGTGGCAGCACTCCGTGAACTGGCGTCGACCCACGAGGCTCAGTTCGTAGTGGTCGCGGGCGATGTGTTCGAGGACAACGCGGTACCCAGATCAGTGGTTCTGCGCGCGGCCGAAACGCTGGCCGCGTTCCCCGTCCCGGTATTACTCCTGCCCGGCAACCACGACCCGCTGGACGTGTCGTCGGTGTTCCGCTCACGCGACTTCGCGTCAGCCGTCGACGGGGGTGCCGTGATGGTCCTCGATGGCTCCGAACCGATCGAGGTGGTTCCCGGCGTCGAGGTGGTCGGGGTGCCCTGGACCTCCAAACGACCGGACCCCTCCAGGCTCCCCGCACTGCTGGATTCGCTCGAGCCAACGAATGCACTTCGAGTGCTGGTGGCCCACGGCGGAACCGATGAGGTCTACGGAGGGCACTCGCCGTCTGTCGAGGCCATCCCCGTCGCCCTGCTCGAGGAGGCGGTGGGCTCGCGTCGGCTGGACTATGTCGCGCTCGGTGACCGACATTCGGTGACCCGCGTGGGCTCAGGGCAGCGCGTGTGGTTCTCCGGCAGTCCCGAGACCACCGACTTCGACGATCGTGAGAAGGACTCCGGACACGCACTGCTGGTGGAACTCGAGCGAGCGCGGCCCGGAGGCGAGCGAGGCGGCTCCACCGTCACCCCGCTGCGCACCGGACGGTGGTCGTTTCTCGCCATCAACGCCCAGATCGACACGGACGAGGACCTGGATGCCCTGGTCAGCCGAGTCGAGGCGATCGAGGACAAGACCCGCACCGTCCTCAAACTGGGCCTGGTGGGAACCGTCGGGGTGGCACTACGGGCCCGGATCGACACGGAGGTGGAACGCTGGTCGGCCCTGTTTGCCTGCGCCTACCTCCGTGAGACGCGGACGCACCTGGTCGTCCGCGCAGACGACGCCGATCTCACCGGTCTCGTCGACGGGTACGCGGGCCGGGCGATGGCGGATCTGGTGGAGATCGCCTCGAGCGGCGGGCCCGATGCGGAGGACGCGGGAAATGCTCTGAGCCTGCTGTACCGACTCGTGGACGGGGGAACACGATGATCCTGCATCGGCTGATGCTTCAGGACTTTCGCGGGGTGACCCGCGAAGAAGTCGAGATCCCGACGCAGGGAGTTCTCGTGGTCGAGGGACCCAACGAGTCGGGCAAGACCAGTCTCATGGACGCACTCGAGATGCTTCTCGAGCACAAGGCCTCGTCGGGCCGCGCGGACATCAAGGCCACCAAGCCGGTCGGGCGGGATGTCCCGGTCGTGGTGGAAGCCGAGTTCACCATCGATGACCTGCGGTTGTGCTACCGCAAGGAGTTTGTGAAAGGCAAGCAGACGTCCCTGCACTTTCCCGGCTCTGCCCGCGAGGCACTGTCCGGGGATGACGCGCACAACTACGTCCGCGACCTACTCGAGAGCAAAGTGGACCGATCGTTGTGGCGTGCGCTGCGGATAGCGCAGGACGAGCCGATCGGACAAGTCAATGCCGCCGAGGGAATGGACTCGCTACGCCGCGCACTCGATGCGGCGGCAGGTGGGGAGGACCCGACAGGGGACGACTCACTGATCGCCCAGGTTACCGAAGAGCGCAACCGCTACCTCACCGCCCAGAAGGGAGGCCCCACCGGCGACCTGGCACGGTCGGAGGCACGACTGGCCGAGGCCCGGGAACTCCTGACCAGGGCAAAGGCCGAGCATGCCGAACTCGATGCTGCGGTTGATGCCCACGCCCAGCAGGCCGCAGTCCATCGATCACACTCCGAAGCGCAGTCTGCGTTGGAGACAGAGGTGACCCGACTGGAGGCGGCTGCTGTGGTGGTGTCTGAGCGTCGACAGGTGGCTTCGGATGCGGACACCCGGGTGGATCGGGCCGCTGCGGAACACGATGCGGCCCTTCGGATGGTCCGAGACCGCGGTGACCTGGTGTCCGAGGTCGAGCGTGAGCGTGACCGCACCAAGGCCGCCCGCAAGGCGGTGGAGGCGGCCGCGGATCGTCTGGGCCCAGCGCAAGAGCGAGCAGATGGTGCGCGCGAATCCCTGGAGGCGGCCGAGGCGGCACTCACGCGAGCCCGTGCATCGCTCGATCGGGCCCGGCTGACGCAGGAGTCCGAGCACCGCCGACGCGAATACCAGCGACTCGACACGCTCATCGACACGGTCGAGGGGATCGGGGACGAGTTGTCCGCCGTCGATGCCCGGTTGACCGAGGTGGCGATCCCCGACGATGCGGTCGAACGCATCCGGTCGGCAGATGAGTCACTACGGGAAGCCGTGGTGCGAAGCACGGCCAGCGCCCCCACAGTCGAGGTGGCCGGTAGCGGTCAGCTCGTCGTGGCAGGCGAATCCCGCGAGGCGGATCCGGCCTGGACCGAGCGCATCGTCGACGACACGGTATTCGAGATCGGTGACATCTCGCTGACCGTCTCGCCGGCCGGTGATACCGACGCCGTCCGGCGGGAGGAAACGTCTGCGCGCAGGCGCCTGGAGACGGTGCTCCGGGAGATCGGCGTGGCAGATCGCGCGGAAGTGGAGGAGCGTGCACGGCTCGTCGACTCACTGCGTGGACAGGTCGAAGCACTTCGCCGGCGCCGCACGGATCTGCTTGCGGGGGAGACCCTCGATGACCTCCGCACCCGCAGGGACGCTTTGCGGAACCTCCTCACCGATGCCGACCCGCAGGAGGAGAACGGTGGGCCGGAAGACGACGCCGGACCGGAAGTGACGACGGATCAGGTCGATGCCCCGGTTGCAGGGTTCGAGTCCCCACCAGAGCTGGCGGATCCGGCGGCGACAGCGGCTGATGCCGAGACGCTGGTCGTCACCTGCCGAGGCGCCGACCGGGCGGCTGCGGCAGAGGCGGAGACCGTCCGAACCGAGCACGCCACTCGCGTGGCGTTGGCTGAGGAGGCCGAGTCGCGGCTTGCCGAGCGAACGACTGTGTTGGAACGAGCCCGTGAGACCGCTTCGGATAGTCAGCTATCGGAGACCGAAGAAGCGGCACGTAAGCGGCTGGACGAGGCCCGGGCTGATGCACACAAGGCCCGTACCGCTCTCGATGACGCGCTCGCAGACGCCCCGCCAGAGGTGCTGGATAATGCTCGTGCGTCCCTGACGGCTCTGCAGAACGAGGAGCGTGAGTCCGCAGCAGCCGTCGCGACAGCACTGGGACGGGTCAATGCGATCGTCGATCAGGGGCGGCTCGGTGACGTCTCCGCGGCCGACCGGGAACTGGACGAGGCGGAACGGGAGAACGCCGCGCTGTGGCGGCGCGCTCGCGCGGCGGATTTGCTGCTCCGCACGCTCACGACGCGCCGATCCGAGGCGCTGCGCGCCTACCAGGAGCCGTTTCATCGAGCAGTGGTCGAACTCGGAAGTCTCGTCTACGGTCGAGATTTCGACGTCCAACTGGGTGAGGACCTCACCATCCGATCGCGCAGAATCGGCGACGTCACGGTCAACTACGACTCGCTGTCGGGTGGTGCCAGGGAGCAACTGGCGGTCATCGTGCGCATCGCGTGCGCCCGATTGGTCGGGACGGGTGGGGTACCCGTGTTTCTGGACGACACGATGGGCTACACCGATCCTGGTCGGCGCCTGACGATGGGGAACGTGATCGCCTCGGCTGCCGGGACTTCCCAAGTGATAGTGCTCACCTGTGATCGTGCGCGATTCGCCGGGGTGGGCGGTGCTCGCACGCATGTCATGCGACGTACAGCAGCCGCTACCGAGTAAGCGACGTTAGCTTGGTCGGGTGTCGGCTGCGATACCGGACGGCGATTGTTCACTCTAAACGTGTTGTAATAGGCAAATGAGCGAAACACGCTGGTTGACGGATCAAGAGCAGCGCATGTGGCGTCGGTACCGCGATGCCAATCAGCTGCTCGACCTTGCGGTCGAGCGCCAACTCCAACGTGATGCTGCGATGTCGCTCTCGGACTACTCCGTGCTCGTGAGCCTGAGCGAGGCAGAGGGTGCAGGGCTGCGTGCCCGCGATCTCGGAGCCGCACTGGGCTGGGACCGTAGTCGCGTCTCCCACCAGGTGCGCCGAATGGAAGGTCGCGGACTGGTGGCGAAGAACGAGTGTGCCGAGGACGGTCGCGGCACGATCGTCACGCTGACCGAGGAGGGGGCGGCGGCAATCGCTTCCGTCGCGCCCAAGCATGTCGAGAAGGTCCGCGAGCTGTTCATCGACGTCGTCAGCGACGACGAGGTCCGTCTGCTCACCGACATCTATGAGCGGATCGTGGCGCGCATCGACGAGATCGACGGCATCACACTTCCCGGCTGAGTTTCGAAAAAGGGCGGCGTGAATTCGCTGCTACCGCGGGAACGGCGAAGGGCCCGGGCGAAACGCCCGGGCCCTTCCTCAATCTGTGTGCCCCCGAAGGGAATCGAACCCCTGACCTTTGGTACCGGAAACCAACGCTCTATCCCCTGAGCTACGAGGGCTGGGATACCGGCCCCACGGGCCGGAGGCTGTTCTCGCGGCGCACCCCGAAGGTGACATCCGTTCGAACAGCGAGACTGATCGTAGCACCGGTATCTGGCAGGGGCCGCATCGGGCGCACCGCGTGGTCGAGTAGGGGCTGACGGTGGTGTCCGATTCCCCCGACCACGTGGCGACACCTAGGATATGAAGACGTGACTCCCGCCGATCTCGCCGCCGTCATCCGTGCCGCCCTCGTCGCCGTTCTGGGCGACCGAGGGATCGACACCTCGGTCGTTCCAGAGGCCGTGACCGTCGAACGACCCCGCAATCCCGAACACGGTGACTACGCGACCAACATCGCACTTCAGCTCGGCAAGAAGGTCGGGGTGGCGCCCCGCGACCTCGCCGGCGAACTCGCCACGGCGTTGGAGCAGGATCCGGGCATCGATATGGCCGAGATCGCCGGGCCGGGATTCCTCAACATCCGTCTTGACTCGGGTGCACAGGGCTCCCTGGTGTCGACGGTGCTCGAGAAGGGCGACGACTACGGCAACGGAGAACTGCTCGCCGGTCGCCGGGTGAACCTCGAGTTCGTCTCGGCCAACCCGACCGGGCCGATCCATCTCGGCGGCACCCGCTGGGCGGCCGTTGGTGACGCCCTCGGCCGCGTGCTGGAGGCCTCCGGGGCAGAGGTCACCCGCGAGTACTACTTCAACGATCACGGCGCGCAGATCGACCGCTTCAGCAGGTCCCTCGCGGCGGCGGCGAAGGGTGCGCCCACACCGGACGACGGGTATGCCGGTGCCTACATCGATGACATCGCAGCTCAGATCGTCGCCGCTCACCCGGGCATCCTGGACATGCCCGAGTCCGAATGTCTGGAGACCTTCCGCTCGGAGGGTGTGGACTTGATGTTCACCCACATCAAGAGCTCGCTCGCTGATTTCGGCACGGTGTTCGACGTCTACACGCATGAGAACTCGATGTTCACGTCCGGGGCGGTCGACCGGGCGATCGAGACCCTCAAGGGCAACGGAAACCTGTACGAGTCCGACGGCGCGTGGTGGCTCAAATCGACCGCGTTCGGCGATGACAAGGACCGGGTCGTCCTCAAATCCGATGGCGATGCGGCATACATCGCGGGCGACATCGCCTACTTCCTGGACAAGCGTGAACGCGGCTTCGACCTGTGCATCTACATGCTGGGAGCGGACCACCACGGCTACATCGCCCGCCTCAAGGCCGCCGCGGCAGCACTCGGGCACGATCCGGCCACCATCGAGGTCCTCATCGGACAGATGGTGAGTTTGGTTCGGGACGGTGTTCCGGTCAAGATGAGCAAGCGGGCCGGAACCGTCATCACGCTGGACGATCTGGTCGACGCGATCGGTGTGGACGCCGCGCGCTACGCCCTCATCCGCTCGTCCGTCGACCAGACGATGGACATCGACCTCGAACTGTGGGCGTCGGCGACCAACGACAACCCGGTGTTCTACGTCCAGTACGCCCACGCGCGGTTGTGCTCGCTCGCCCGTAACGCGGCGGACCTCGGCGTCACCTCCGAAGGTGCGGACCTGTCGCTCCTGGTCGAGGAGCGGGAGGGCGCGCTCATCCGGACCATCGGAGAGTTTCCGCGCGTTGTTGCCAGCGCGGCCGATCTTCGTGAGCCGCACCGCGTGGCGAGGTACCTCGAGGAATTGGCGGCGGCCTATCACCGTTTCTACGACACGTGCCGTGTTCTGCCGATGGGCGACGAGGAGCCGGGACCGCTGCATGCCGCCCGCCTCGCCCTGAGTTCGGCCACCCGACAGACCCTTGCCAACGGACTTCGCCTGATCGGCGTCAACGCACCGGAGAAAATGTGAGCGCTCACCCCGCAGGATCCCGTCACGAGTACCCGCACGCGCCCGCCATCGGTGAACGCCCCGCCACTTCCGACGAACTGATGTCGCTGGCACCGGCCGTGTGGCCCCGCGGTGCCTCCCGGCGCGAGGACGGCGCGGTCGAGTTCGCCGGTGTCGCCGCGTCGGATCTCGCCGCCGAGTACGGCACCCCACTGTTCGTCATCGACGAGGATGATTTCCGCTCCCGCTGCCGGGAGATGGCCGAGGCGTTCGGGGGAGCGGACCGCGTGCACTACGCATCCAAGGCGTTCCTGTGCACCGAGGTCGCCCGCTGGGTAGCCGAGGAGGGACTGAGCCTGGATGTCGCCTCGGGCGGAGAGCTCGCGATCGCGCTACGCGCAGACTTCCCGGCGGAGCGGATCACTGTCCACGGCAACAACAAGTCCGCCGACGAACTCCGGATGGCAGTCCGTGCCGGAGTGGGACACATCGTGCTCGACGCGATGTCGGAGATCGAGCTCCTCGACCGCATCGCGGCCGAGGAGGGTGTGGTCCAGGACGTGTTCATCCGGATCACCGTCGGTGTGGAGGCGCATACCCACGAGTTCATCGCCACCGCCCACGAGGACCAGAAGTTCGGCTTCTCACTGTCCGGGGGCGCGGCGATGGAGGCGGTCCGCGGGGTGTTCGCGGCGCAGAACATCCGCCTGACCGGGCTGCACAGTCACATCGGATCGCAGATCTTCAAGATCGACGGGTTCGAGCTCGCCGCCCGTCGCGTGATCGGGCTCCTGCGCGACATCGTCGACGAGTTCGGGGCCGAGCGCACCAAGCAGCTCGATCACCTCGACCTCGGCGGCGGTCTGGGCATCAGCTACGTCCCCACGGACACGCCGCCGCCGGTGGCCCAACTGGCCAAATCGCTGACCGAGATCGTTAACTCCTTCGCCCGGGAGTCGGATCTGACGCCCCCGATCCTCGTCGTCGAGCCCGGCCGCGCGATCGCCGGCCCGGGCACGGTGACGCTGTACGAAGTCGGTGTGACCAAGGACGTCGAACTCTCCGGTGACGAGAGCCGGCGGTACATCAGCGTCGACGGCGGCATGAGCGACAACATCCGTACCGCCCTGTACGACGCGGAGTATGACGCCCGGCTCGTGGGGCGCACCTCCACCGCGGAGCCCGTGGTTTCGCGACTGGTGGGCAAGCATTGCGAGAGCGGCGACGTCGTGGTCCGCGACCTGTGGATGCCCGAGGACGTCGGCGCCGGCGACCTGGTGGCGGTCGCGGCCACCGGCGCGTACTGCTACTCCATGTCGAGTAGGTACAACCTCATCGGGCGCCCCGCCGTGGTGGCGGTTCGCGACGGACAGTCCCGACTGGTGCTGCGCCGTGAGACCCTGGACGATCTGACGAGCTTGGAGGTGGGACAGTGAGCGACGCAACCGCGTCAGGCGTGCGACCCGTAGGAGTGGCGGTGCTCGGAATGGGCACTGTCGGCAGCGAGGTCATCCGCTTCATGGCCGACAACGCGGATTCGCTGGCCGCCCGAATCGGCGCGCCACTAGAGCTGCGCGGGGTCGCTGTCCGCGATCTGACCAAGGACCGCGGGCTCGACCCGGAGCTGCTCACCGCAGATCCGGCATCACTGGTGTCCAGGGATGACGTCGACGTCGTCGTCGAACTCATGGGCGGCATCGACGTGCCACGGCCCCTCCTCCTGGAGGCGCTACGCAACGGCAAGTCCGTCGTCACCGCCAACAAGGCGCTCCTCGCGGAGTACACCGACGAGTTGGCCGAGGCTGTCGACTCCACCGGCACCGACCTGTACTTCGAGGCCGCGGTGGCCGGCGCGATCCCCGTGATCGGCCCCCTGCGGCGGTCCATGGCCGGTGACCAGGTCGAGCGTGTCGTCGGCATCGTCAACGGCACCACCAACTACATCTTGTCCGAGATGGGCTCCACCGGCGCAGACTACTCGGAGACGCTCGCCGAGGCCTCTCGACTGGGTTACGCCGAGGCGGACCCCACGGCGGACGTGGAGGGGTACGACGCGGCGGCCAAGGCGGCGATCCTCGCGTCGATCGCGTTCCACTCCCGGGTGACCGCGGGCGACGTCTACCGCGAGGGGATCTCCCGGATCTCCCCGGACGACTTCGAGTCCGCGCGCGACATGGACTGCACCATCAAGCTGCTGGCCATTTGCGAGAAGCTGCGCCGAGCCGACGGAACCGAGGCGGTGTCCGCGCGCGTCTACCCCGCGCTGCTGCCCAACTCCCATCCGCTGGCCGCGGTCAACGGGGCGTTCAACGCCGTCGTGGTCGAGGCCGAGGCGGCCGGCCGGCTCATGTTCTACGGCCAGGGCGCCGGCGGTGCTCCGACCGCGTCCGCCGTGCTCGGTGACATGGTCGCGGCAGCCCGCAACAAGGTGGGCGCCGGCCGCGCCCCCGGCGAGTCCACGTACGCCGCCCTCCCGGTGGCGTCGATGGACGAGATCCTCACCCGCTACCACGTGCGCATGCGCGTGGCGGACAAGCCCGGCGTGCTCGCGTTGGTCGCTGCGGAGTTCTCCAACCACGGGGTCTCGATCGCCCAGGTCCGCCAGACCGAGGTCGAGATCCCCGAGGCCGAGGTCGAGGACATCGAGCCCAGTGCCGAACTCACCGTCCTGACCCACCGCGCCTCCGAGCGCGCACTCGCCGACACGGTGGCCGCGCTGTCGGATCAGGACGCCGTCACCGACATCACCAGCGTCATCCGTCTCGAGGGAGTCGACACCGAATGAGCAGCACCTACAAGCCCGTGCACAGCCGCTGGCCCGGCCTGATCGAGGCCTACCGGGACCGTCTCCCGATCGGGGAGAACTGGGAGCCGGTGACCCTGTACGAGGGTGGCACGCCGCTCATCCGGGCAACGCATCTGTCGGCGGTCACCGGCTGCGAGGTCTACCTCAAGGTCGAGGGCCTCAACCCGACCGGGTCGTTCAAGGACCGCGGCATGACGATGGCCGTCACCGACGCCAAGGCCCGCGGACAGCGCGCCGTGCTGTGCGCCTCCACCGGAAACACCTCGGCTTCGGCCGCCGCCTACGCGACGCGTGCCGGCATGGAGTGCGCGGTGCTCATCCCGCAGGGCAAGATCGCCGCGGGCAAGCTCGCCCAGGCCGTGATGATGGGTGCGACGATCATCCAGGTCGACGGCAACTTCGACGACTGTCTGGAGCTGGCACGCAAGACCACCTCGACCTACGAGGAGATCGGCCTGGTCAACTCGGTCAACCCGGTCCGCATCGAGGGGCAGAAAACCGCGGCGTTCGAGGTCGTCGACGTCCTCGGCAAGGCGCCCGACCTGCACTTCCTTCCCGTCGGCAACGCGGGCAACATCACCGCGTACTGGCGCGGCTACACCGAGTACCACGCGGACGGAATCATCAGCAGCCGGCCGCGGATGATGGGCGTCCAGGCCGCGGGTGCGGCTCCGCTCGTCGACGGTGCGCCGGTCAAGGACCCCGAGACCATCGCCACCGCGATCCGGATCGGCGCCCCGGCGTCGTGGGACGGCGCGGTGGCCGCCAAGGAGGAGTCGGGCGGCACGTTCCGCAAGCGCACCGACGAGCAGATCCTCGAGGCCTACCGCACGGTCGCGGGCAAGGACGGCGTCTACGTCGAGCCCGCATCTGCCGCATCGGTCGCAGGACTCCTCGACGCCCACGCGAACGGCGAGCTCGAGGCGGGCCAGACGATCGTGTGCACGGTCACCGGCAACGGTCTCAAGGACCCGGACACCGCGCTGCTGGGCATGCCCGAGGTCGAGCCGGTTCCGGTCGATCCGACGGCGGTCGCCGGCGCCCTCGGTCTGGAATGAGCGGGGTGACCGGTTCCGGGCCGGAGGTTTTCGGCAGCTCGGGCGGGAGGATCCTCCCGGTCGGCAAGTCCGTCACCGTCGAGGTGCCGGCGTCGAGCGCGAACCTCGGCCCCGGATTCGACGCGCTCGGCGTCGCGCTCGGGTTGTACGACTCGATCACCGTCACCATCATCGAGTCGGGGCTGGAGCTCGAGGTCACTGGCGAGGGCGCCGGTGAGGTGCCGGAGGATGCCTCTCACCTGGTCGCGAAGGCCGTCGAGGCGGGGCTGCGTGCAGGCGGCGTCGGCGCCCCGGGAGTGCGCATCGCCTGCCACAACGCGATCCCTCACTCCCGGGGGCTGGGGTCGTCGGCCTCCGCCGCGGTCGGGGGACTGGTCGCGGCCAACGGCCTGATGGACTCCGTGCTGACCACCGATCACCTGGTGCAGCTCTCCAGCGAGTTCGAGGGACACCCCGACAATGCCGCGGCCAGCGTGCTCGGCGGTGTCGTGGTGTCGTGGACCGAACGCTCGGCCACCGGCGTGACGTACCGCGCCGTCCGGATGGACGTCGACCCGTCAATCGTCGCGACGGTTCTCGTGCCGTCGGAGACGTCGTCCACCGCCCAGACCCGCGGTCTGCTGCCGGCGTCGGTTCCGCACGAGGACGCGGCGTTCAACGCCAGCCGTGCCGCATTGATGTCGGTGGCCCTCGGGTCCCGGCCGGAGTTCCTTCCCGCGGCCACCGAGGACCGGCTCCACCAGTCGTATCGCGCGCCCGCGCTGAAGGCGACCACACGCTGGATCACGCGGCTGCGTGAGCGGGGGCTCGCCGCGACTGTGTCGGGAGCGGGGCCCACCGTGCTCGTTCTGGGCACCTCGCGACTGCCGGATGATCTGCGTGACCTGGCCGAATCGGAGGGCTGGCGCGCGCTCGATCTGCAGATCGCGGACGGCGCGCAGGTGGTGTCCACCGACTGAGGTCGCACCTCCGGTTCGGCGCCGGTCCTACCGCGCCGATCCGGGCGCGATTCTCGTCACGGAGTATTCGCCGGCGGCGTACCGCGCCCGGATGGCGACCTTGTCGTATTTACCGACGGTCGTCAGCGGGATGTCGTCGACAAAGGCCCAGCGGTCCGGTCGTTTCCACATCTCGAGCACCCCGTCGAGCCCTTCCCAGAGCGAGCGCGCGGTCGCGACGGCCCCGGGTTTGAGAAGAACCAGGACCATCGGTCGGCTACCCCAGCGGTCGTCGGGCACTCCGATCACGGCGGCATCGGCCACCCGGTCATCGCGGACCACGGCGTGTTCGAGTTCGATGCTGGAGATCAGCTCGCCGCCGGAGGCGATGATGTCGTCGGCCCGGTCCACCACATCGAGGTAGCCCCTGGGCGTGATGCTGGCCATGTCGCCGGTGCGCAGCCACCCGTCGACGAACCGCTCCGGGGAGTCGTCGCCGAGATAGCGCGCCGTCACCCAGGGGCCCCGGAGTTGGAGTTCGCCCACGGACCATCCGTCGTTCGGCTGGACACGGTCGCCGTCGACGACGCGGGCCCGGACCCCGGCGGGGAAGCGGCCCTGCCCGAGAATCTGCGCGCGTCGGTGAGTTGCCGAGGAGTGCGGATCGGGCCGGGCGAACGCGGCGATCGGGCTGGTCTCGGTGAGGCCGTACGCCTGGATCAGCGTGACGCCGTGTCGCTCCACGAAGGCGTCGAACAGCGCTTCCGGCACTCCGGATCCGCCCACGAGGATCTCGCTCAGGTGCGACAGCGACTGCGGATGCGCCTCGAGTTGACCGAGGAGCTGCTGGAGTGCGGCGGGGGTGGTCATGAGTTTGTTGGGGCGGAAGGTGCCGAGCAGTTTGGCGAGGTCCGCGCCGGTGTGGAGCCCTTCGCCGGGACGCGGGCGGGCGGTGACGAGCCCGGCGCCGGACATGAACGCGGCGTACGGCAGCCCCCAGGACATGACGTGGTGCATGGGCACCGTGGACAGGATGGTGTCACCGCTGCGGAGGGCGGCGCTCTCGGCCATGCACATCTGCATGGAGTGGAGCCAGATGGACCGGTGCGTGTAGGCGACGCCCTTGGAGTTACCGGAGGTGCCGGAGGTGTAGGCGATCGCCGCCGCGGTCCGTTCGTCCAGTTCGGGCCACGGGTAGGTGGTGGGCCGGCCGTCTAGAAGCGCCTCGAGGGCGTGGACCTCGACGTGGGTGTCGGCGTGGCCGGTGGGGACGTGGGTGTCGACGACGACGACGTGGCGCAGGCTCGGAAGGTCCGCGGTCAGCTCAAGGACCGAGGAGAAAACCTCTGGATCGACGAGGGCAATCGTGACGTCATTGTCTCGAAGGGCAGAGGTTTTGAAGTCGTCGGATCGGAGGATGTTCACCGGCATCGCCACCGCACCCATGGCGGGGATCGCGAACACCGCCTCGACGTACTCGGTGCGGCTCTCCGACAGGATGGCCACCACGTCGCCGTGGCCTACTCCCAGTTCCGCCAGGGCGTGCGCGGTGGCCGCAGCGCGGGCCGCGATCACATCGAACCTGGTGGGACGGGGTTCGAGCCGGCTGTCGAATCCGGTGATGGTGGTGGCGCCGTGGCGCTCCGCGCCGTGCTCGAGGATCCGGGACACGAGCAGCGGGGTGTCCAACATCGTTCCGTACACGTGTCACCTCCTGCGGATCGGACTGGCCTCGACGGCGTGTCGGTGCCGTCTCGACGGTTTCTCGATGTGCTGTACGTTACCGCCAGTGACCGCCGGGCCGTTCGCCGTGGTGGCGACGCGCGGAGGTCAACGTGTACGTCGCCGCGTGCAGGTAGTATGCTTATCAGCAGCCACGGACGCCCGGTCTTTTCCGCGTTGTCGAGGGCTTCGCACACATCACGCGCCGGTGACCGGACTTCGTTGATGAGTGCTTGTCCCGGCGGGAACGGTCGATCGGCGAGTTGGCACTCAGGGATCCTCGCCGGCGGGCGGTTTGTCCCCACATGGATCCCCCTCAGACGAACACTTCCGTACACGGCATTGACGCTACGTGCGGAAGGGGCCTACGTGGCCACCCCGGACGCCTCCTCGGCGATCCCGGACACCTGCTCGATGCGAGGCGGTCCATCACCTCCTCGGTCCCGAGCCCAGAAAGGATCCCCGTGACCTCGACGGAAACCACATCCACCCCGCCGCAGGGCGTATCGCTGTCCGCGATGCGTCTTGCCGATCTGAAGGCACTCGGCCAGCAGATGGGCCTCAAGGGCCTGTCGGGCAAGCGCAAGGGCGAGCTCGTCGAGATGATCGAGGGTGCTCGCCCGGGTGGCGCGGCCACGAGCCGCCCCAAGGCAGCGGAGTCGCGGCCGGCCTCGTCGGCGCCGTCGACCACCGAGCCGCATCAATCCGACCGTGCGCCCGAGTCGTCCAGCACGGACGACGGCGACCGAAGCGGGCAGCGCCAGGGCCGTGACCAGGCCTCCGGTCGTCGCCGGGCCGTTCGCGACGAGGCGCCGGCGCAGGACGGCCAGGACCAGAACCGCCAGGAGCAGGAACAGTCCCGCGACCGGTCCGGCGAGCGGTCCAGCGACCAGTCTCGCGACGACAATGCTCAGCAGAGCTCGGTCAACCAGGGCTCGGACGATCAGGGCGGCCGCGGCCGGGGTCAACAGAACCGCGACCAGCAGAGCCGAGACCAGCAGAGCCGGGACCAGCAGAACGGCGATCAGCAGGATTCGGGCAACCAGGGC
>NZ_JAALDM010000103.1:16995-41823 GCF_014144865.1 Dietzia aerolata
CCGCAACCAGGGCTCGAACAACCAGGGCTCCGGAAATCAGGGCTCGGGTAACCAAGGCGGCCGCAACCGTGGTCAGCAGAACCGCGATCAGCAGGATTCGGGCAACCAGGGCTCGGGCGACCAGGGCGGCCGCAACCGCGACCAGCAGAACCGCGACCAGCAGAACCGCGACCAGCAGGGCTCGAACAACCAGAGTTCGAACAACCAGGGTGACGGCAACGGCCCCCGGAATGACGGCAACCGCGACGACGACGGCGGCGGTCGCGGCCGACGTAGCCGACGGCGGCGCGAGCGTAACCGCGGCGGCAACCGTCAGAACGACGGTGACACCGAGGTGCGGGAAGACGATGTCCTCCAGCCGGTGGCGGGCATCCTCGACGTCTTGGACAACTATGCGTTCGTGCGCACGTCCGGCTACCTGGCCGGCTCCAACGACGTCTACGTGTCGATGAACATGATCCGTCGCCACGGACTCCGTCGGGGTGACGCCATCACGGGTGCCGTCAAGATGCCTCGCGACGGCGACGGTCAGGGCGGTCAGGGCGGCGGCCACGGTGGCGGTGGCGGTGGCGGGAAGAACCGTCAGAAGTTCAACCCGCTGGTGCGGATCGACACCGTCAACGGCAGTCCGGTCGACCAGGCACGAAATCGCGTCGACTTCTCCAAGCTCACCCCGCTCTACCCCAACCAGCGGCTGCGCCTGGAGACCGAGAAGAACGTCATCTCGACCCGCGTGATCGACCTGATCATGCCCATCGGCAAGGGCCAGCGTGCTCTGATCGTGTCGCCGCCGAAGGCCGGTAAGACCACGATCCTGCAGAACATCGCGAACGCGATCGCGACCAACAACCCGGAATGCCACCTGATGGTGGTGCTCGTCGACGAGCGTCCGGAGGAGGTCACCGATATGCAGCGCTCGGTGAAGGGTGAGGTCATCGCCTCGACCTTCGACCGTCCGCCGTCAGACCACACGCAGGTCGCCGAGTTGGCCATCGAGCGGGCCAAGCGCCTGGTCGAGCTGGGGCAGGACGTCGTCGTCCTCCTCGACTCCATCACCCGCCTCGGTCGCGCCTACAACAACTCCTCGCCCGCCTCGGGCCGGATCCTCTCCGGCGGTGTCGACTCCACGGCGCTGTACCCGCCCAAGCGGTTCCTCGGCGCGGCACGCAACATCGAGAACGGCGGCTCGCTGACGATCATCGCCACCGCGATGGTCGAGACCGGCTCCGCCGGCGACACCGTGATCTTCGAGGAGTTCAAGGGCACCGGCAACGCCGAGCTCAAGCTCGACCGCCGGATCGCCGAGCGTCGTGTGTTCCCGGCCGTCGACGTGGGCCCGTCGGGTACGCGCAAGGAGGAGCTGCTCATGAGCCCCGAGGAGGCGGGCATCATGCACAAGCTGCGTCGCGTTCTCTCGGGTCTGGACACCCACCAGGCCATCGACCTGCTCATGTCGCAGTTGCGTAAGACCAACACCAACTACGAGTTCCTGCTGCAGGTGGCCAAGACCACGCCCACGCTGCCGCAGGACGAGGAGTGAGCGAGGCCGCAGGGCGTTCGCCGTCATCGATCGACGACGTCCTCTCCGAATACGGAGGTCTCGAAGCGCAGCTCTCGGACCCCACGCTGCACGAGGACGCCGCGGCAGCCCGTCGCGTCGGCAAGCGGTTCGCCGAGCTGACCCCGGTGGTTCAGTGCTACCGGGCGCTGGTGTCCACGCGTGACGACGCCGACGCCGCGCGCGAACTGGCCGACGACGACGCCTCGTTCGCCGCGGAAGCCGACAGGCTGGACGCGGAGGCGTCCGAGCTCGAGGTCCGGCTGGCCGACCTGTTGGCCCCGCGGGATCCCCACGACGGCGACGACGTGCTGATGGAGATCAAATCGGGCGAGGGCGGCGAGGAGTCCGCGTTGTTCGCCGCGGACCTGGCGCGCATGTACACCCGCTACGCGGAGAAGCACGGCTGGACCGTGGAGGTACTGGGCGTCACCGAATCGGACCTCGGCGGATACAAGGACGCCTCGTTCTCCATCCGATCCAAGCAGCCGTCGCGTGACGGTGTGTGGTCGCGGCTGAAGTTCGAGGGTGGCGTTCACCGCGTGCAACGCGTTCCGGTCACCGAATCCCAGGGCCGGGTGCACACCTCCGCCGCGGGCGTGCTGGTGTTTCCCGAACCGGAGGACGTCGGCCCCGTCGAGATCGACGAATCCGAGCTGCGGATCGACGTGTACCGCTCGTCCGGCAAGGGCGGGCAGGGCGTCAACACCACTGACTCCGCCGTCCGCATCACGCACCTGCCGACCGGAACCGTCGTCACGTGTCAGAACGAGCGCAGTCAGCTGCAGAACAAGCAGCGCGCACTCCAGGTGCTGGCTGCCCGGCTCCAGGCGGCAGCGGAAGAGGCCGCGGACGCCGAGGCGGCGGAGGGGCGCGCCACGCAAGTGCGCACCGTCGACCGCTCCGAGCGCATCCGCACCTACAACTTCCCCGAGAACCGGATCGCCGACCACCGGGTCGGCTTCAAGGCGCACAACCTCGACGCCGTCCTGGACGGTGACATGGACGCGGTGCTCAATGCCCTCGCAGACGAGGACCGCCGGCGCCGCATGGACGAGGCCTGAGTCCCGTGGACCCACAGCCGGTTCCGGTAGCCGGCGTGGTGCGGACCGCCGCGGCCGCCCTGGCGCAGGGCGGGGTCGAGTCCGCGCAGGCCGAGGCGCGTCTGATCTGCGCCCACGTCGCAGGTGTAGAGGCGTCCCGGCTCATGCTCGCCGACGGGCTGGACCGGGCCGCCGTCGCCGAGATCGAGCGGCTCGTTGCCGCACGCACGGGGGAGGGCATCCCCCTGCAGTACCTGCTGGGCACCGCACCCTCCGGCCGGCTGGATCTGGCGGTCGGGCCGGGCGTGTTCATTCCGCGACCCGAGACCGAACTCCTCGTGGAGTGGGTGCTCGCCCGTCTCCCGGCACCGGGCGGGGGAGTGCGGCCCGTCGTGGTGGACCTGTGCGCGGGCAGCGGCACGATCGCGCTCGAGATCGCTCACGCACGCCCGGACGCCGAGGTGCACGCCGTGGAACTACACGAGCCGGCCCTGCAGTGGCTACGCCGCAACGCCGCCACCCGCGCCGATGCCGGAGACACCCCCATCGTGATCCACCACGGCGACGCCACCGATCCGGAACTGCTCTCCGACCTCCGGGGCGAAGTGATGGCCGTCGTGTCGAATCCGCCCTACATCCCGGTCACCGACCAGCTTCCCGAGGAAGTGTTGGGGCACGAGCCGGCAACCGCGCTGTTCGGCGGAGCGGATGGCCTCGTCGTCGCCGTCCCCCTCGTTGACCTCGCCGCCACCCTCCTCGTCCCCGGTGGGCACCTCGCCGTGGAACACGACGACACCACCGGCGCCGAGGTCGCCGCGGTCGTCGGACGGCAGGGGCGCTTCGGTACCGTGGAGCAGCACACCGACCTCGCCGGCAGGCCGCGGTTCGTCACCGCGACCACATGCGACGTCGACCAGACAGCCCAGGAGGGGACCCACC
This sequence comes from Dietzia aerolata, assembly GCF_014144865.1. Classification (GTDB taxonomy): domain Bacteria; phylum Actinomycetota; class Actinomycetes; order Mycobacteriales; family Mycobacteriaceae; genus Dietzia; species Dietzia aerolata. The sequence goes on from NZ_JAALDM010000103.1 coordinate 20,536, forward strand.
GGTGACCATCACCTACGACTGCACCGAGGAGACCGGCCGGGAGGTCGGCCTGAGCTCCGCGTCCGGCGCCCTGCGCGCCGGCCGGCTCGTCGTGACCCCGACCGACACGCTCTACGGGATCGCCGCGGACGCCTTCGACCCGGATGCCGTCAACCTGCTGCTGTCGGCCAAGCGTCGCGGACCGGACATGCCGGTGCCGGTTCTCGTCGGATCGTGGGAGACCATCGACGGTCTCGTCGTGAGCACCCCGGCCGCCGCGCGTGATCTCATCCGCGCGTTCTGGCCCGGTGGTCTCAGCCTCATCGTCCACCAGGCGCCCTCGCTCGGCTGGAACCTCGGACACACGCAGGGGACCGTCATGCTGCGGATGCCGCTGCACCCCGTCGCCATCGAGTTGCTGCGGGACGTCGGACCGCTCGCCGTGTCCAGCGCCAACGTGTCCGGCCAGCCGCCGGCCACCACCGTCGCCCAGGCGCGCGAGCAGCTCGGCGAGTCCGTCGCGGTGTACCTGGACGGGGGGCCGTGCGCGGTCGGACTGCCGTCCACCATCGTCGACCTGACCGGACCCGGGCCCGTGATCGTGCGTGAGGGAGCCGTCACCGCCGAGCGCGTCGGCGAAGTCCTCGATATCGACCCGGCGCAGCTGCGGGCCTAGCCGTGGGCGTCGGGATCCCGTTCCGGGAACTCCTGCTCATCGGGGTCACCGCCTGCCTCGTCACCTTTGTCGTCACCGGGCTGGTGCGGGGGGTGGCGCCCGCGATCGGTGGGCTCGCGTACCCGCGTGAGCGCGACGTGCACCTCGTCCCCACGCCCCGGCTCGGGGGAGTGGGGATCTTCACGGGCATGCTCGTCGCGATCTTCCTCGCCGCGCAGCTCCCTGCCCTCAACCGGGCATTTCCGCCGTTCGCGCCCGACGTGGAGGCCACGATCCTCGCCGGGGGACTGATCGTCCTCGTGGGCATCGTGGACGACATCCTGGGACTCGGCGCGGTCACCAAACTCGCGGGGCAGGCCGCAGCTGCCGGGGTGCTCGTCGCGATGGGCGTGTCATGGACCCTGGTCTACCTGCCCTTCGGGGACGGAAACATCCTCGTACTCGACCAACTGCAGGCCGGGTTGCTCACCGTCGTGTTCACGCTCGCGATCGTCAACGCGATGAACTTCGTCGACGGTCTCGACGGCCTCGCCGCCGGACTCGGCACCATCGCCGCGCTGGCGATCTGTGTGTTCTCCGTGGGGATCATGCTCGACCAGGGCGGCACCGTCGGCGCGTATCCGCCCGCGCTCGTCACCGCGGTGCTGGCCGGGGCCCTGATCGGATTCCTCCCGCACAACTTCCAGCCCGCCCGCATCTTCATGGGTGACTCCGGCTCCATGCTCATCGGTCTGGTCCTGGCCGCCGCGTCCACCAGTGCCTCCGGCAAGATCTCCCAGAGCCTCTACGGTCCGCAGGAGATGATCGTGCTGCTCTCGCCGATGATCGTCGTGGCCGCCGCCATGTTCGTGCCCATGCTCGACCTCGTCATGGCGATCATCCGCCGCGTGGGAGCCGGGCGCAGTCCGTTCGCCCCCGACAAGATGCATCTTCATCACCGGCTGCTGGCCCTGGGGCATTCGCATCGCCGCGTGGCCCTGGTGATCTACGCGTGGGTCTCGCTCATCGCGTTCGGCGCGGTCGGCGCGACCATGCTGCCGACCGAGGTCATCGTTCCGCTCGCCGCGGCCGGCCTGTTGCTCGTCCTCATCGCCACCCTCGTGCCGCGCCTGCGCAGTGCACGGGTAGAGGAGGGGTCGGGAGACAGACGGGCGTCCGGCTAGGCTGCTCGTCATGAGCGACACTCCCGCGACACCAGATCAGACCGCCCCGAGCCCCCAGAACGCAGGCTTACGCACGGCGGTCAAGCTGGGCGGGCTCGCGCTCGTCGCACTCACGGTGATCAGCGTGATCGCGTGGACCCTGGCCGACGGTGTCCCCGGCCTGTGGGGTGCTGTGATGGGCGCGGCGATCGGTGGAGCCTTCGTGCTCACCACCGCCGTGGTGGTCATCGCCACCGCAAACACGGCGCCGCAGACGACGGCGGCCATCCTGCTGGGAACCTGGCTCCTCAAGCTCGTCGTCGCGATCGGGATCGTCGCTGTGATCGAACGATTCGACTTCTATTCCAGGCCGGCATTCGCGGTGACCATCATCGCTGCGCTGATCGTCGTCCTGGCCGCGGAGACCTGGGGAATTCTCAAGACGCGGACCCCGTATGTGGAGCCCGCCGACCCCGCATCGCCCTGACAGGGTCCCCCTGTGCCCCGGGATCCGAGACCGGGATGTTATTCTTTTCGACGGTGAGACGAGCACGTCGCCAGGCTGACACATGGCTTGATGGCGGACGCGCGCTGACCCGAATCGGCCGCGATGATCGGGCCCTCGTACTGCACGCGCTCGGGCGCCAGACGCCCTACACGACCAGGGGAGAACACACTGAGTACCACGCTTCTGGCCTTCAAGGGCGAGTTCCATGCCCCTGATATCGACAAAGAGTTCTTCCCTGTCGACAGGTGGCTCACCGACTTCGCGGGTGGAGCCTTCACGTTGGACCGGCTCATGCTGGTCCGGATCCTCATGGCCGTTGTCCTGATGGGCTTCTTCATGATCGCGATGCGCAACCCGCGGTTGATCCCGAGTGGTGTGCAGAACTTCTCGGAGATCTGCCTGGACTTCGTCCGGGTGCACATCTCCGAGGAGATCCTGGGTAAGGATCAGGGACGTCGCTTCCTGCCGGTGATCGCCACCATCTTCTTCGCGACATTGGCGATGAACCTGCCAACGGTCCTGCCGGGGCTCAACGTCTCCCCGAACGCGCGTATCGGATTCCCGATGATGCTCGCGCTCCTGGGGTACATCACCTTCGTTTACGCAGGTGCAAAGAAGTACGGATTCTTCCGGTACATCAAGTTGAGCATCGTCATCCCCAACGTGCCGCCGGCCCTGCACATCCTGCTGGTCCCGATCGAGATCCTGTCGACGTTCATCCTGCGTCCGGTCACGCTGACCATTCGTCTCATGGCGAACATGCTCGCGGGTCACCTCATCATCGTGCTGCTGTTCAGCGCAACGAACTTCTTCTTCTGGCAGCTCAACGGCTGGACCCTGCTGTCCGCCGGGATCTCGGTGCTGTCGATCGCGTTCACGCTGTTCGAGCTCCTCGTGATCTTCCTGCAGGCGTACATCTTCGCCCTGCTGGTCGCCGTCTACATCGACAGCTCGCTGCACGCGGACAACCACTAGAACCCGGGCCGTCAGGCCTGACACGACCACCTGTCAACCCGACAATTCACGTCCGACCGGATGCGGAATACCCCGCACCGGCCATCTGAAAGGGAAACCCCATGGACATCGTCACTCTCGCCCAGGCCGCCGAGCAGACCGTCACCAACCAGGGCTATGGCGCCATCGGCTACGGCCTCGCCGCCATCGGCCCCGGCATCGGCATCGGCATCCTCGTCGGTAAGACCGTCGAGGGCATGGCCCGTCAGCCCGAGATGGCCGGCACCCTCCGTACCACGATGTTCCTCGGCATCGCCTTCACCGAGGCGCTCGCCCTGATCGGTATCGTCGCCGGCTTCCTGTTCTGATCGACGACACACCGACCTGTAGGGACGCACCATGAACAACGTCATCGCCATCTTGGCGGCCGAAGGGGAGACACTCCCCCTGGAGGAGAGCGTGAACCCGCTCATTCCTCCGCTGTATGACATCGTCTGGTCGCTCATCCCGCTCGTGGTCATCCTCTGGCTCTTCTGGAAGTTCATTCTTCCGAAGTTCCAGCAGGTCATGGACGAGCGCGAAGAGCGTATCGAGGGCGGTTTGCGTCGTGCTGAGCAGACCCAGGCCGAGGCGAAGGAAGAGCTGGCCAAGTACAAGGCCCAGCTCGCCGAGGCGCGCAGCGAAGCGGCCAAGATCCGCGACGACGCGCGTGCGCAGGGCCAGCAGATCCTCGCCGACATGAAGACCGAGGCCGAGTCCGAGCGCGACCGCATCGTCGCCTCGGGTGAGCAGCAGCTCGCAGCTCAGCGTCAGCAGATCGTCGCGGAGCTTCGGTCCGATCTCGGCCGGCAGTCCGTCGACCTGGCGGAGCGGCTCATGGGTGAGCAGCTGTCCGACACGGTCAGCCGCTCCGGCACCATCGACCGCTTTCTGGCAGACCTCGACCGGGTCCCCGGCGCGGGTAAGAACTAAGGGAAGTGGAGTCCATGCACGCAGCGAGTCGTGAGGCACTCGACAACACGCGGGGCGCCCTGAAGTCCGCTCTGGCCTCGAATCCGGCCGGGGGAGCGACAGGGGCAACCGTGGGCCAGGAGCTCTTCCAGGTCGTCGACGTCCTCGAGGACAACCGGTCACTGCGAGTCGCGGTGGCCGACACCTCGGCCTCGGTCGAGGCCCGGCAGGACCTCGTTCGCGGGGTGTTCGGGTGGAAGATCGACCAGACCACACTCGATCTGCTGCTCGCTGCGGTCGCTCAGGACTGGTCCAACCCCCGTGAGCTGCGACAGGGGCTGATCACGCTCGGTCGAGAGGCGCTTCTGCGCTCGGCCGACGAGCAGGGCCAGCTCCAGACGGTAGAGGACGAGCTGTTCCGGCTCGGACGCATCGTCGCGGGCGACGCGGAATTCGAGCAGGCTCTCGCCGACCGCACGGCGGAGACCTCCGCCAAGCGGGCACTTCTGGCGCAGGTCCTCTACGGCAAGGTCACCGCGGTGACCGAGGCCCTGGCCTCCCAGGCCATCGCCCGACCCACCGGAATGCCGGCGGACGACCTCATGGAGATCTCCGCGCAGGCGGCGGAACTTCGCGGTCGGACCGTTGCCGTGGTCACCAGCGCTGAGGCACTCTCGGAGCAGCAGACCGCAGATCTGGCCGGTCGACTCAAGTCGATCTACGGCTCGGAGATCGCGGTCCACAACGAGATCGATCCGGCCCTCATGGGCGGAGTGGTCGTTCGTGTGGGCGACGAGATCATCGACGGCAGCGTGGCGGGCCGGCTCGACGCACTGCGGCGCAGCCTCCGCTGACCGGATAGCCGGTCAACCGACGAGCTGCGGTCGAGAAATGGTCAAGGCTCACGAAACACCCATAAAGCACATCCCGACTTTGAGAGCAGGAATGACATGGCGGAGTTGACGATCTCCTCCGACGAGATCCGCAGCGCGATTGCGAACTACACCTCTACTGTTTCGACGGACGCGACCAAGGAAGAAGTCGGCGTCGTCGTCGACACCAGTGACGGTATCGCTCACATCAGCGGCCTTCCTTCGGCAATGGCCAACGAGCTGCTGGAGTTCCCTGGCGGAATCCTCGGCGTCGCACTGAACCTGGAGGACCGCGAGATCGGTGCGGTCATCCTCGGTAATTTCGACGAGATCGCCCAGGGCCAGGAGGTCCGTCGCACCGGTGACGTCCTCTCCGTGCCCGTCGGCGACGGCTTCCTCGGCCGAGTCGTCAACCCGCTCGGTCAGCCGATCGACGGCCTCGGTGACATCGAGGCCGAGGGGACCCGCGCTCTCGAGCTGCAGGCCCCCTCGGTGCTCGAGCGTCAGCCGGTTGAGGAGCCTATGCAGACCGGCATCAAGGCCATCGACGCCATGACGCCGATCGGCCGTGGCCAGCGTCAGCTCATCATCGGTGACCGCAAGACGGGCAAGACCGCGGTGTGCATCGACGCCATCCTCAACCAGAAGGCCAACTGGGAGTCCGGCGACAAGACCAAGCAGCTCCGTTGCATTTACGTGGCCATCGGCCAGAAGGGCTCCACCATCGCGGGCGTCAAGGCGACCCTCGAGGAGCACGGCGCGATGGACTACACGACCATCGTCGCGGCCCCCGCCTCCGACTCGGCCGGCTTCAAGTGGCTCGCCCCCTTCACCGGTTCCGCCATCGGGCAGCACTGGATGTACGGCGGCGCCCACGTGCTGGTGGTGTTCGACGACCTCTCCAAGCAGGCCGACGCCTACCGCGCGATCTCGCTGCTGCTGCGCCGCCCGCCGGGTCGTGAGGCCTACCCGGGTGACGTGTTCTACCTGCACTCGCGTCTGCTGGAGCGTTGCGCCAAGCTGTCCGACGAGATGGGTGGCGGTTCGATGACCGGCCTGCCGATCATCGAGACCAAGGCCAACGACGTCTCGGCGTTCATCCCGACCAACGTCATCTCGATCACCGACGGTCAGGTCTTCCTGGAGTCCGACCTGTTCAACCGTGGTGTTCGTCCCGCGGTCAACGTCGGTATCTCCGTCTCGCGAGTCGGTGGCGCCGCACAGACCAAGGGCATGAAGAAGGTCTCCGGTTCGCTGCGTCTCGACCTCGCCGCGTTCCGCGACCTCGAGTCCTTCGCGACCTTCGCCTCCGATCTCGACGCAGCCTCCAAGGCCCAGCTCGAGCGCGGTCAGCGTTTGGTCGAGATCCTCAAGCAGGATCAGAGCTCCCCGGTGTCCGTCGAAGACCAGATCGTCTCGATCTACCTCGCAGGTGAGGGCTTCTACGACAGCGTTCCGGTCGGCGACATCCGTCGCTTCGAGGCCGAGCTGCTGGAGCAGCTCCACCACGGTGCGTCCGACGTCTTCACCCAGATCGACGGTGGCGCGGCCCTGTCCGACGAGTCCAAGGCGACCCTCGAGGCCAAGACCAACGAGTTCAAGGAGGGCTTTGTCGCCTCCGACGGCTCCCGCGTGGTCAACGAGCCGGAGGCCGAAGCTCTGTCTGAGGACGAGATCGACCGCGAGACCCTCACGGTCACCAAGAAGAAGGCCTGAGGCCCAGCGATGACAGCCATCCGATACAAGGCCGAGAGGAGTGTGATCTGAGACCATGGCGAATTTGCGTGAACTGCGCGACCGGATCAAGTCGGTCAACTCGACCAAGAAGATCACCAAGGCCCAGGAGCTGATCGCGACCTCGCAGATCTCCAAGGCGCAGGCCCGGGTCGCCGAGGCTCAGCCCTTCGCCGATCAGATCACCGCGATCCTGACGGACCTCGCGAACGCGTCGTCGGTTCAGCACAGGATGCTCAACGAGCCCGAGAACGCCAAGCGTTCCGCGGTGCTCGTGGTGACCTCCGACCGCGGCATGTGTGGTGGTTACAACCACAACGTGCTGAAGGAGGCCTCGGAGCTCATCGCCTTCCTCGAAGAGGAGGGCCGTGAGGTCGACATCTACGTGCTGGGCAACAAGGGCATCGTGTACTACACGTTCCGAGAGATCTCGCTCGCAGGTTCCTGGCACGGGCATTCCCAGAAGCCCGACTACCAGGCCGCGCGCCCGGCGTTCCAGCTGCTGTCCACCGCGTTCGCGGCTGGCGGCGAAGGCACGTTCGACGCCGCCGAGTTCCTCGGCGAGGACTACACGGGGAGCACCGAGCGCAAGGGAGTCGACGAGGTCCACATCGTCTACACCCAGTTCAAGTCGATGCTCACGCAGACTCCGAAGGCACGGCGCCTGGCCCCGATCGAGACCAAGGTCGAGGTCGAGGAACTGGATCTCGGCGAGGACATGCTCGACACGTCGAAGACCGACTTCAAGCCTGAGGTCTCCTTCGAACCCGATGCCGACACCCTGCTCGACAACCTCCTTCCGCGGTACATGTCGACTCGGGCGTTCGCGTCGCTGCTCGAGTCCGCCGCGTCGGAGTCGGCAGCTCGTCGTACGGCAATGAAGTCCGCCACGGACAACGCGACCGAACTGGTCGAGGGCCTCAGCCGTGAGGCGAACCAGGCACGACAGGCACAGATCACCCAGGAAATCAGCGAGATTGTCGGTGGCGCTGGCGCGCTCGCCGCGAGCGCAGGAAGTGACTAAGCAATGACCACAGCTGTTACCGATCAGAGCACGACGGGCACGGCCGGTCTCACCGGCCGGGTCTCCCGCGTCCTGGGCGCGGTCGTCGACGTGGAGTTCCCGCGCGGCGCCCTGCCGGCCCTCTTCAACGCCCTTACCGCAGAGATCACGCTCGAGGCCGTCGCCAAGACCGTGACCTTCGAGGTCGCCCAGCACCTGGGCGACAACATGGTCCGCTGCATCTCGATGCAGTCCACCGACGGTCTCGTCCGTGGCGCCGAGGTCATCGACTCCGGGAAGCCGATCTCGGTTCCCGTCGGCGATGTCGTCAAGGGACACGTTTTCAACGCGCTCGGCGACTGCCTCGACGCTCCCGGCACCGGCCGGGACGGAGAGCAGTGGGGCATCCACCGCGAGCCGCCGGCCTTCGACCAGCTCGAGGGAAAGACCGAGATCCTCGAGACCGGCGTTAAGGTCATCGACCTGCTGACCCCGTACGTCAAGGGCGGCAAGATCGGTCTGTTCGGTGGTGCCGGTGTCGGCAAGACCGTGCTGATCCAGGAGATGATCACCCGTATCGCCCGCGAGTTCTCCGGTACGTCGGTCTTCGCCGGCGTCGGTGAGCGTACCCGTGAGGGCACCGACCTCTTCCTCGAGATGGAGGAGATGGGCGTCCTCCAGGACACCGCCCTGGTGTTCGGCCAGATGGATGAGCCGCCGGGGACGCGTATGCGTGTCGCCCTCTCGGCACTGACCATGGCCGAGTACTTCCGCGACGTGCAGGGCCAGGACGTTCTGCTGTTCATCGACAACATCTTCCGGTTCACGCAGGCCGGTTCTGAGGTGTCGACCCTGCTCGGCCGTATGCCGTCCGCCGTGGGTTACCAGCCCACCCTGGCCGACGAGATGGGCCAGCTGCAGGAGCGAATCACGTCGACCCGCGGTCGTTCGATCACGTCGCTGCAGGCCATCTACGTGCCCGCTGACGACTACACCGACCCGGCCCCGGCCACCACGTTCGCCCACCTCGACGCGACCACGGAGCTCTCCCGTTCCATCGCCTCGAAGGGCATCTACCCGGCCGTGGATCCGCTGACCTCGACGTCGCGGATCCTCGAGCCCGGCATCGTGGGCGAAGAGCACTATCGCGTCGCGCAGGAAGTCATCCGGATCCTCCAGAAGTACAAGGAGCTCCAGGACATCATCGCGATCCTCGGTATGGACGAGCTCTCCGAGGAGGACAAGGTCACCGTGCAGCGTGCCCGTCGCCTCGAGCGTTTCCTCGGTCAGAACTTCCTCGTTGCCGAGAAGTTCACCGGTCAGGTCGGCTCGGTCGTCCCGCTGGCAGACACGATCGAGGCGTTCGACAAGCTCTGCAAGGGCGAGCTCGATCATCTCCCCGAGCAGGCGTTCAACGGCATCGGTGGACTCGACGACGTCGAGGCTGCCGCCAAGAAGCTCGCAGGGAAGTGATCGACGATCATGGCTGCTGACATGGAAGTCGAGTTCGTCACGGTTGAGCGTCGTTTCTGGTCTGGTACCGCGAGCATGGTGGTCGCCAAGACCACTGAGGGCGAGATCGGTATCCAGGCCGGGCACGAGCCGCTGCTCGGCGAGCTGGACACCGGCGGCACCGTGACCGTCTACACCGACGAGGGCAAGAAGGTCGCTGCCGTACAGGGTGGATTCCTCTCCGTCACCGCCAACAAGGTGAGCATTCTCGGAGAGGCAGCGGTATGGTCGGATTCGATCGATCGCGCTGCTGCTGAGAAGGCTCTCGCGGATGCTGGCGACGACGCTGACGCGGCCGCCGCCGCTCGGGGTCGCCTCCGCGCGATTGAGAAGGCAGGCGCCTAGCCTCACACGGTCCGACCGTTGCCACGGCCGCGACCACCGGAAGGAGTTGAGCAGATTGACGGCTCCCATCGAGGTCATACTCGGTGTCGTTATCCTGCTCGTGCTCGCCCCGGTGGTCGCGGCCGTTGTGTATCGGCTGGTTTTCATCCGTCACAACTCCACCTCTGTCCTCACTCGCGAATCCGGGGACCAGGCGTGGAGATATGGTGCCGTTCGCTATTCGGATACTGACGTCTCTTTCTACCGACTGCTCAGCGTTCGATTCCGACCTGATGTCAGGCTCGACCGGCGGACACTGACATTGGGGCGACGACGCCAACCAACCGGGCCTGAACTGGATTTTGCGGAGGACGGAGAGGTGATCGTGCCCTTCTCCGGGTCTGATCGTCGAGGTCGTACGGTGGAGGGCGAGATCTGTCTCGGACCGTCGGAACTCACCGGCCTGTTGTCCTGGGTCGAGGCCTGCTCTACGGATCAGATCCGGCCCCGCCGCCGTCGCTGATCCCGCACTTCCGGATGAACCCGGACATGTCGACGTGAACTTAAGGAGTTTGCTTTGCGACTCGTCGTCGCCACCTGCCAGGTTGACTATGTCGGTCGATTGACCGCACACCTTCCCATGGCTCCGCGATTACTTCTCGTCAAAGCGGACGGGTCCGTGAGCGTTCACGCCGACGACCGGGCATACAAGCCCTTGAACTGGATGACCCCACCGTGCACTCTTCGGGAGCAGGATCATCCAGAGAATGAGGACCACCGGTTATGGGTGGTGGAGAACAAGGCCGGCGAACAGTTGCGCATCACCGTCGCCGAGATCCACCACGATTCACAACACGAACTCGGTGTTGATCCCGGCTTGGTCAAAGATGGCGTTGAAGCCCATCTCCAGGAACTCCTCGCCGAACACATCACCACTCTGGGTGAGGGCTACAGCTTGATTCGTCGGGAATACATGACCGCGATCGGACCTGTAGACATCCTCGGCCGCGACTCCGGAGGCGCAACTGTCGCAGTGGAGATCAAACGACGCGGTGAGATCGACGGTGTGGAGCAGCTCACGCGTTACCTTGAGCTCCTGAATCGCGATCCACTGCTCGCGCCGGTCAGTGGGATCTTCGCCGCGCAAATCATCAAGCCACAGGCGCGGACCCTCGCCGAGGATAGGGGGATCCGCTGCGTCACTCTGGACTACGAACACCTCCGCGGAACTGATTCGACAGACCTACGCCTTTTCTGAAAGGGAGCCTTTTGTGCCGAGACGTCACCGCCGTTCGGACCGAGGACGTCCCGCAGCTCTGAGGGACGGATTGGGCGGAGGTACTCGGGAAGCAGGGCCCGCCGGGGATCCCGACCACTACCACGTCCGGCGCATTCCCGGCTCTCGAGCTATGAAGGACTACCGCTGTCCCGGGTGCGACCAGATCGTGACCGCCGGGACCGCGCACGTTGTGGCCTGGCCTGACAGGCCGGGCGGCGATGGCGAGAGACGTCACTGGCATTCCGGATGCTGGAACGGACGAGCCAGCCGAGGTCTCACTCGTCGTTGGAGCTGAACTCCGGTTTGTCGGGGAGCAGCTCCTCGTCCGCGCCTCTGCCGGGTAGGGGCTCCAGCCGTGCGCGAACCGTTGCCAGTTCGGCGTACACGGTATCGCGGAGTGCGCGTAGTTGCTCGGTGTGTGCGTGAGCCTGATCGACCATCTGTTCCGCGCGGACCCGAGCGTTGTTCACCAGGGTATCGGCTTCACTACGGGCATCCTGTCGGAGAGCCTGGGCAGCGCTTAGTGACGCGGTCCGGATGGCCTGGTCTTCCTTCATCGTTTCTTCGCGCCGAAGGTCGGAAGCAAGACGGTGGTCTTCATCAATCTGTCGGCGCCGTTCCGCAGCATCATTGTCGAGACGTTTCGCCTCGCGCTCAGCCGATCGGATGATCTCTTTCGCTCGAGTACGCGCCGCCTCCAGCGCGGCCGTGTGTTCGGCGCGAACGGCCTCCGTGCGGGTCCGGATCGCCGTGAGCTCGTTGCTGGCGGTCTCTCGCATTCTCCACGCTTCGTCTTCCGCCTCGGTAAGCGTCCGGTCGGCGGTGGAGTGGGCCGCATCTCTGATCGATTCGGCTTCGGCGGTCGCCAACGAGAGCATGGTGGACAGACGATCGGACATCTGCTCGGTTGTCTTGGGCACTCGGCCGAGTTCCGCTATCCGTGCCTCCAGAACTCGGTTCTCCTCACGGAGACGTTCGACCTCGGAGTTCGTTCGATGGGCACGCTCGACGGCGGAGTCACGGTCGGCCCGAAGGAGCTCCACCTCGGCCTCGAGCCGACTTAGTGCGGAGTTGACCTGCTCACGGTCGAACCCCTTGCGCACTACCGCGAAGGATTGCGCGGCCGTCTCGGTGGTCTGCATGCTCGACATGTCACCACCCTAGCCGCGCAACCCCCGTGGGCGCTCAGTGCTGGTCTGCGGCTGGCTCGACGAGCTCGAGCAGCACGCCGCCAGCATCCTTGGGGTGTACGAAGTTGATACGTGATCCCGCCGTGCCCTTCTTGGGCGCGGGGTACAGGACCCGGAGACCGCGGCCGGTGAGGTGCGCAGTGATCGCCTCGATGTCGGTGACACGCACAGCCATCTGCTGGATTCCCGGTCCGTTTCGATCGAGGTACTTTGCGATAGTCGAGGCCTCGTTGAGCGGCGCCAGGATCTGAAGAAGTGCGCTGCCCTCGGGGCGGCCGGGGGAACCGAGCATGGCTTCGCGGACGCCCTGCTCCTCGTTGACCTCCTCGTGCAGGTTCTCCATGCCGAGGTTGTCCCGGTACCACGTCACGGCAGCGTCGAAGTCGGGAACCGCAACGCCGACGTGGTCGATAGCCACGACAAGTTCGCTCGGAAGCAGGGGCTGGCCGTCTGGGGTGCTAGTCATGCCTTCCACGCTAGTCGGTCGGGGTACACGGTAGTTTGGCGTGGATAGCCCTCACCCCAATCCGGAAGGTGTTTCATGACCACCGAGCCCACTCGTACCGTCATCGTCGCCGGTGCACGCACGCCGTTTGGCCGCCTCCAGGGCGGCCTGTCCTCGCTGTCCGCTCCAGAGCTGGGCGGCATCGCCATCCGCGGCGCTCTCGAGCGCGGGGGCGTCCCGGCCGAGGCCGTTGACCAGGTCATCATGGGCCAGGTGCTCGGGGCTGGGGTCGGTCAGATGCCCGCACGTCAGGCCTCCATCGCAGGTGGTGTCCCCAAGAGCGTCGACGCCCTGAGCATCAACAAGATGTGCCTGTCCGGTCTCACCGCGATCGCACTCGCGGATCAGGCCATCCGGTCGGGGTACTCGGAGGTCATCGTCGCCGGCGGTCAGGAGTCCATGTCCCAGGCTCCGCATCTGCTGCCGGGTAGCCGCAACGGCTACAAGTACGGCTCGATCGAGGTTCTCGACCACATGGCCTACGACGGCCTGCACGATGTGCCGACCGATCAGCCGATGGGTGCCCTTACCGAGACCCGGAATGCCGAACTGGGCATCACCCGCGAGGCCCAGGATGAGTTCGCCGCGGTCTCGCACCAGCGCGCAGCCGCCGCGTGGGAGAAGGGACTGTTCGCCGACGAGGTCGTGCCGGTCACGATTAAGGGCCGTAAGGGCGACACCGTCGTCGACAGCGACGAGGGCGTGCGGGCGGATTCCACCGCCGAGTCGATGTCCAAGCTGCGCCCGGCGTTCGCCAAGGAAGGCACCATCACGGCAGGGTCGTCGTCGCAGATTTCGGACGGTGCCTCGGCGGTCATCGTCACGAGCGCCGCGCGGGCCGAGAAGGAGGGTTGGCCGGTGCTTGCCGAGATCGTCGGTTACGGCACGGTTGCCGGACCGGATTCCACCCTTCAGCACCAGCCGTCCGACGCGATTCTCGATGCGAGCGAGCGGACCGGAATCGCGGTCGAGGACATCGACCTGTTTGAGTTCAATGAGGCCTTCGCCTCGGTTGGGCTCCAAGCGACCAAGGCGCTCGGTGTTGATCCGGAGAAGGTCAACGTCAACGGCGGCGCTATCGCCCTGGGGCACCCGATCGGTGTGTCGGGCAACCGCGTCGTCCTGACTCTCGCACTGGAGCTCGCCCGACGTGGTGGTGGACTCGGTGCGGCGGCACTGTGCGGCGGTGGTGGCCAGGGCGACGCCCTAATCATCCGAGTGCCTGCGGCCGGCTGACCCCTTTCGGCGGCGGCGTGGCAGGATCGGAGACGTGTCGAGACCAGGTAACCGTCCCCCGTCCGCCGCCGAGCAGAAGCTCGCGGCGTCGCTCGCCGGCGCCGTTGACCTCTCCGGCCTGAAGAGTCGAGCCGAGGCCCAGCGGGGCGCGTCCAGCCAGGGACGCGCCCCGGGGCAGGCCGAAGGTTCCGCCGCGTCCGTGGCGACCCGGATCCAGGTTGATGAGTCGACCTTTGAACAGGAAGTTCTGGTCCGCTCGACCCAGGTGCCGGTCATCATCGAACTGGTCTCGCAGCGCGCCCCGACCGCGTTGACGGGGATCCTTGCCGCGCTCGCGGACGAGGCGAACGGAACCTGGGTTCACGCGACCGTGGACGTGGATGTGGCCCCGGGAATCGCGCAGGCGTTGCAGGCGCGCGCTGTCCCCTCGGTGTTCGCCATCGCAGGTGGCCGCCCGATTGCGGACTTCGAGGGGGAACAGCCGGAAGAGGCCGTCCGGCAATGGCTTGAGGCGGTCCTACGTGCCACCGAAGGCAAACTCAGCGGTCCCGGACCGAGCCCGGAGGACGCTGACGCCGAAGAAAAAGCAGATCCAGAACTCGATGCGGCTGAGGAGGCCTTGTCCGAGGGAGATCTGGCCACGGCGGAGCAGCGCTTTGCGGCGCTGGTCGAGGCCCGGCCGGGTGAGCACTCGCTCGTCGAGGCCCTACGCTACGTCCAAGCTGGCAGGCGGGTGGCCGACGAGACCGACAACGCAGACGACGGTCCTGTTCTGGCAGCCAAGCGTTCTGCAGACCTGATGCTCGTGTCAGGGGAGTACGATTCCGCATTTTCGGTGCTGACCGACGCGATCAAGGTCAACTTCGGTGATGATCGTCAGGCGCTTCGGACCAGACTGCTGGAGTTGCTCGAGACCTTGCCCGCAGACGATCCGCGTGTGTTGGCTGCGCGTCGGGACCTGGCGAGCGCGCTGTACTAAACGTGGTATCCCGTTCCCGGGCCTCCATGCTCGTATCGCTGGAGGCCCGGGATCGACGATGACCGAGGCTTTCCGCTGTCAGCCGCGGTGACGGAACCACACGGTAGCCCGTGATCCCACGGCCACCGTCGCGGAGAACGGCCGCCCGTGATGCGGGAGCTCTTCCGCCTGCACCCCGCCGAGGTTTCCGATTCCGGAGCCCTCGTAGGCCTCGGAATCGGTGTTGAGGATCTCCTCCCAACGGCCGCTGGCAGGCAAACCGATTCGATAATCGTGCAGGGGACTGCCGGAGAAGTTCGCGATGCAGGCCACGACGCTTCCCGACTGATCGGTCCTAAGGAAGGACAGCGTGCTGTGGTCCGCGTCGTTGGCATCGATCCAGGAGAAACCGGCTGGGTCATCATCGAGAACCCACAGACCGGGATTGTCGGCATACCGGCTGTTCAGGTCGCGAACGCAGTCGAGTATTCCTTGGTGATACTCGCCCTCCCAGCCCTCAAGGTCGCCCCAGACCACGCCGCGATCTGCATCCCACTCGGTGGTCTGCCCAAACTCGAGTCCCTGGAAGAGAAGCTTCTTTCCGGGATGAGCCCACATGTAGGCGTACAGGCCGCGGATCCCAGCCGCTCGGTCCCAGGCGTTGCCGGGCATCCGCTCCCACATCGAGCCCTTACCGTGAACCACTTCGTCGTGACTCAGCGGCAGGACGAAACGTTCACTCCACGCGTACATCATCGAGAATGTGATCTCGCCATGGTGATGCGAGCGGTGCACCGGGTCCAACGCCAGGTAGCGGAGGGTGTCGTTCATCCACCCCATGTTCCATTTCATGGAGAATCCGAGTCCACCGGATGTGGTGGGTGCGGTGACTCCGCCCCACGAGGTGGATTCCTCGGCGATGGTCAGGACCCCCGGATGCTCGCGATGCAGTGTCGCGTTGACCTCTTGTAGAAGCGAAATGGCTTCGAGGTTCTCGCGACCGCCATATCGGTTGGGTTCCCACTGGCCATCCTCGCGCGAGTAGTCGAGGTAGAGCATCGAGGCGACCGCGTCCACCCGCAGACCGTCGACGTGGAACTCTTCCGCCCAGTAGAGGGCGTTGGCCACCAGGAAGTTCCGGACCTCGTGTCGACCGAAATCAAAGACGTACGTGCCCCAGTCCGGCTGCTCGCCCCGACGGGGGTCGGGGTGCTCGTACAGAGCGGTCCCGTCGAATCGGCCAAGTGACCACTCATCCTTGGGGAAGTGAGCCGGAACCCAGTCCACCAGCACACCTATGCCTCGCGAGTGGAGATGATCGATCACGTAACGCAGGTCGTCTGGGGACCCGAACCGGCTGGTGGGGGCGTAATACGAGGACACCTGGTACCCCCACGACCCGCCGAAGGGGTGCTCGGCGACAGGCATCAGCTCAACGTGCGTGAACCCGGTCGCCTCGACATGCTCGGCGAGCTGGTGGGCGAACTCCCGATAGCCGAGGCCGGGGCGCCACGAGCCCACATGAACTTCCAAGACGGACATCGGTGATCGCGAGTGGTCACGGGAGGCACGAGCAGAAATCCACTCGTCGTCATTCCACTCGTAGCCCGAGGTGAACACTGTGGAGGCTGTGGCCGGGGGAACCTCGGTGGCCGCAGCCATCGGATCGGCGTGGTCCACGGTTCGTCCGTCGGCACCCCGGATGCAGTACTTGTAGTGGGCACCGTCGCCCACATCGGGGACGAACAACTCCCACACGCCGGACGAGCCCACGGCGCGCATGGGTAGCGCCGTCGGATTCCATCCGCAGAAATCGCCGACCACGCTCACGCCCCGCGCGTTGGGCGCCCACACGGCAAACGACGTTCCCGTGACCGGCCCGCCGGCGGTCTCAAAGGTGCGGACGTGGGCACCGAGGACGGTCCACAGTCGCTCGTGGCGCCCTTCGCCGATCAGGTGCAGGTCCACCTCGCCGAGCGTCGGAAGAAACCGATAACCGTCGGCGACGGTGCTCTGATGCCCGTCCGGATAGGTCATCCGGAAGCGGTAGTCCGGCAGGTCCCGATCCTCGAGCACCACCTGGAAAAGGCCCTGCCCGAGGGGTGTCATGGCCTTGGCGACATCACCGACGAGGACGTCGACGTTCACCGCGCCCGGCTTCATTGTGCGGACCACGCAGCCGTCGCCTTCGGGGTGGATACCGAATACCGAGTGCGGATCGTGGTGGGTGCCCGAGTGCAGCCGGGCGAGCGTCTCGTCGGGGATCTCGCCCGGCCTCGGTCCGGATGGGCCGGAGCCGGTGTCGGAGCCGTGGCTGGGTAGGGGAGAGCGCTTCTCGTGGTGCTGTGCCATCTGAATGCCTCTAATCCACGATGTGCGAACGGTAGGTCAACTCGACCCTACGTGCCGGATCGCAGGGCGGGATCACGGCTATGTGCGCGACGGCGGCCCAGGGCTCGAGGCGGACGAAGTTGGCCGGGCCCCAGTGGAACTCTGACCCCGTCACCTCGTCGTACACGGTGAACTGAGCATCTGCCGGGTAGCCGAGTGCCGCCATATCCAGAGCGAGCGTGCCTTCCTGCGCGCCGTGGGAGTCGAGCGAGATCACCATGAGGACGCAGTCGCCGGTCGCGGGATCGAGCTTTGAATAGGCGATGATCTGGTCGTTGTCGACCTCATGGAAGTGCAGAGTTCGCAACTGCTGAAGTGCCGGATGGTCCCGTCGGACCCTGTTGAGCGTCCGAATCCAGGGGGCCAGGGACTGTCCGGCGGCCTCGGCGGCGGAGAAATCCCGTGGCCGGAGCTCATACTTCTCCGAGTCCAGGTATTCCTCGCTCCCCGAGGCGACCGGCTGCCACTCGTAGAGTTCGAAACCCGAGTACACGCCCCACGCGGGGGAGAGGGTGGCGGCCAGCGCGGCCCGGATCGCGAACATCGCGGGGCCACCCCGTTGGAGCGATTCGTGGAGGATGTCCGGGGTGTTGGTGAACATGTTGGGGCGGGCCTCATCCACGTGCACGAGGAGCTGCTCGCAGAACTCCACCAGATCTGCCTTGGTGGTCTTCCACGTGAAGTAGGTGTACGACTGCGAGAAGCCTCGTCGAGCCAACCCGAACAGGCGCGCGGGACGGGTGAAGGCCTCGGAGAGGAACAGCACGTCGGGCTCGGTCCGCTTGACCTCGCTGATAAGTCGATGCCAGAAATCTGCCGGCTTGGTGTGGGGATTGTCGACGCGGAAGATACGCACGCCCAGCGACGTCCAATGCCGGACAACCCGCAGGACCTCGGCGTAGATGCCCTCCGGGTCGAGGTCAAAATTGATCGGGTAGATGTCCTGGTACTTCTTCGGCGGGTTCTCGGCGTAGGCGATGTGACCGTCGGGAAGAACCGTGAACCACTCCGGGTGCGCTTCGGCCCACGGGTGATCGGGCGCGCACTGCAGGGCCAGATCGAGAGCGATCTCGACGCCGCGATCGGCGGAGTACTCGACAAAGTCCCGAAAGTCCTCGGTGGTTCCCAACTCGGGGTGAATGGCGTCGTGTCCGCCTTCGGCGGAGCCGATGGCCCACGGTGATCCCACGTCGTCGGCGTCGGGGGTCAGGGTGTTGTTGCGACCCTTCCGGTTGACCTTGCCGATCGGGTGGATCGGGGGCAGGTAGACGACGTCGAAACCGAGGTCGGCGGCGTGATCGATGTAGCTGCGGGAGGTCTGGAACGTGCCGTGGACCGGCCGTCCGTCTGAATCCCACCCACCGGTCGAGCGTGGGAAGAACTCATACCACGCGCTGAACTGCGCTTCGCGCCGGTCGACCCACACGCGATGGGTCTGCCCGGACGTGACCAACTCGCGCACGGGATCCGCAGCCAACTCGGCGGCGACCGCATCGGAGAGCGCGGGCGCGGTGCGGCTCGTCGCGTCACCCCGACCCCGGAGCGCGGTGGCGGCGTCAGTGAGCAGGGTGGCGCGATCATGGAGACCGGCCTTCGAGGCGCGGGCGATCGCGACGTCGAGAACGCGTGCGCCCACCTCGAACTCGTTGCCGAGAACATCGGCATCCTGGCCGGCGTCCATCTTCTTGACGATGCCGCTGCGCCATGTGGCAAAAGGATCGGACCAGGCCTCGATTCGAAACGACCACATCCCGGGCGCATCGGTGGGCAGCAGTGCGTGCATCGTGTCCGGTTCGGCGCCGGGCACCATCGTGGTTCGGTCCCGGGCTCCGCCGGGCCGTCGGACGACCATCGTGGCGGACAATGCGTCGTGTCCCTCGCGCCACACCACCGCCGAGATGGGCAGGATCTCGCCCACCACAGACTTGGAGGGGAACCTCCCGCAGGCGACGAGGGGCAGGACCTCGTCGATGGCCAGACGGTCGTTCACGTCGGTGCTCCTCTCGGCGGCGGGACCGCCCCGACGGGCGGCGTCACACCCACGACGCTAGCGAAGCCGAGGCGATCTGGGAGGCGCGTCACCCCGGGTTCACCTGCGGGGGCCGTGTTCCTCGCCACCCTTGTCGGAGATAGCGGGTTAGATGGTCGCCGTGAGCACCGTGATCGAAATCGACCCCGACCTCGTCCTCGACCTGAGGGATGTCTCGCTTCGCCGCGAGGGCACCACCCTCGTCGGCCCCCTGTCCTGGCAGGTCGAGCTGGACGAGAGGTGGGTGGTCCTGGGGCCCAACGGCGCGGGGAAGACGTCGCTGCTCAAGATCGCCTCCGCGCTGGAGTATCCGAGTACCGGGTCGGCGGTGATCCTCGGTGAACAGCTCGGCAAGACGGAGGTGACCGAGCTGCGTAGCCGGCTCGGCCTGTCGTCTGTCGCCGTTGCGGGCAGGATCCCCGGCGACGAAGTGGTCCAGGACCTGGTCATTTCTGCCGGCTACTCGGTCCTCGGCCGCTGGCGTGAGAAGTACGAGAGTCAGGACTTCGATCGTGCCGCTGACACGCTCGAGTCGATCGGCGCGGAACACCTGGCCGAGCGGACCTGGGGGACGCTGTCCGAGGGCGAGCGCAAGCGGGTCCTCATCGCACGGGCGATGATGACCGACCCGGAGCTCCTGCTGTTGGACGAGCCGGGCGCCGGCCTAGACCTGGGGGGCCGTGAGGATCTTGTGGCACGACTGGGCGACATGGCGATGGACCCGGATGCGCCGGCGACGGTTCTGGTGACCCACCACGTCGAGGAGATCCCCCCGGGATTCACCCACGCGATGCTGCTGTCGGAGGGGGAGGTGACCGCGATGGGACTGATCGAGGACGTGATCACCTCGGACAACCTCACCCGTGCGTTCGCCCAGTCGATCGTGGTGGATGAGATCGACGGCCGCTACTTCGCGCGCCGCGCCCGCCGTCTCGGCCGCCACCGACGGGCATGAACACGGTGCCGGGTCTCACCCCGCCGGGCAGGCCGGCGCAGCCGTATGACCCGGAAGCCGTCCCCGTCCGCGAGGCCGCGACAGTGGCGTTGATCCGCGACGCGCGGGTCGGCGGCGGGGTCGAGGTGTTTCTCCAGCATCGCGTCCCCACGATGCAGTTCGCCGCCGGGATGTCGGTGTTCCCCGGCGGAGGAGTGGAGCCCCGCGACTATGGCGGGGGTCGCCAATGGCGCGGCCCGGAGCCGAGGTGGTGGGCGGACAGGTTCGGGATCAACGACGAGCGGGCGGCGGCAGCGGTGCGTGGAGTCGCGCGGGAACTGTTCGAGGAGACCGGTGTCCTGCTGGCCGAGCCGGCACAACCCGGAACCGATGTGGCAAGCGGCCCGCCCGACCCGTCCGTTCCGCCCGGCCACGACGAGCGTCGCGCCCTCGACGCCGGTAGAGGCGACCTCGACCAGCTGTTGTCGCGGCACGGGCTGGTGCTGTCGGCACACCTGCTTCGCCCGTGGGACCGCTGGACCACGCCGGTCGGGCCGCCGCGCCGCTATGACACGTTGTTCTTCGTCGCAGCGCTGCCCGAGGGAGCGGAGGCGGACGCGGTGACCAGCGAGGCGCGTGCGGCCGAATGGGTCCGGGCCGACGACGCCGCGCACGCGGGAACGCTAGGACACCTGAGCATGCTGCGGCCGACTCTGCACGTCGTCTCGGACCTGGCCACCGCCGCGGACGTCGACGAGGTCCTGCGGTGGCAACGAACGATCACCCCCGGCGGAAACTAGGCTGCGCACGTGAGACCCGAAGACCTCGAATTTCTGCTCACCGACGCCGGTCGGGCTCTGCTTGAGCTGGCGGCGGGACTGGACTTCTCCAAGGCCACCACGGTGGGTTCCACGGCTGCGGTGCGGCGAGTGGATCGCGAGCACGCCGCAGCGGCGATCGACGTGGCGACCGCGCGTGCGCGGGCGACCGGGAGGATCCGCGATAGCGGGTCGATGCTGCTCACCGACGAGGCGGTCCAGCAGGCCACCGCGTGGCCCGTGGCTGCGCTGCGCGCACGGCGTCTGGCCGGCCGCGACGTGCACGACGTGAC
>NZ_JAALDM010000104.1 GCF_014144865.1 Dietzia aerolata
CGGCGCGCTCGTCGCGGTCCTGTGGATCGCGGCGACCCCCGCGGTGGCGCGGATCCTCGCGGGCCGCGGCGCCGCCCTGACCGCTAACCGGTTCCCCGTGGCGTCGCTGACCCTGTCCGGGATCCAGCGGTTCCCGGGCCGTGCCGCCGCCACCGGGCTTGGTGCCTCCCTCGCCGCGGTCGTGATCGCGGTGAGCCTGGTGACCCTGAGTTCGGTGGCCGCGATCTCCGCAGCGCGGACGTCCTCCGAACCGGTCTCCGACCTCATGGTGGGCGCGTACGCCGGGTCCGCCTCGCTGGGCGACACCACCCTCGACCAACTCTCGGAGGTGGACGGTGTCCACGGCGCGGTGCCGATCACGGCCTCCCGTCTCACCCTGGTCGGACCGTCCTCGGACACCGGATTCTCCGACCGTGCCGAGACCCGGCTGTCCGGGAACGTCGTGGCCGTGGACGTCGCTGACCTTCTCGAGGTGTCGGAGGGCCGGTTCCCGCTGACCGAGGTTGCCGGCGACGAACTGTATCTTCCGGAATCCACCGTGCCGCCGTTCGCCGACGGCGCCGAGGTGACCGTCCGCGGACCGGACGGCGAGGTCACGCTGACCGCCCGATACGTCGAGGACCTGCCGTTCCCGCAGCTGGTCGCGCCGTCCGTCCTCGACCAACTCGGGGCGACGCCACAGGTGCCCGCGGTATGGCTGAGCGTCGCTGATGACGCCGACCGGACCACGGTGTTGGACTCGGTTCGCGCAATTGCGACCGTGGCCGGGGATCTCTCGGTCTCCGGTCCGGCCGTCTCCGACGCCCGCGTGGACGGGGTGATCAGCATCGCCCGCGGTCTGGCCATCGGCATGCTCGCGGTGGCCGTACTGATCGCGGTCATCGGTGCCGCGGTGATCGTCTCCACGACTCTCCGCGAACGGGCCACCGAGATGTCCGTGCTGCGGCTGCTGGGCATGAATGCCGCGAGCCTGCGACGGTCGGTGTCCGCGGAGACCTGGACCGTCGGGACCTTGAGCGTCGTTGCCGGACTCGCGCTCGGGATCACCCTGGGATGTGCCGCCACGCTCGCGGTCGCGACCGAACTCGGCTTGGATCCGCTGATCCGGATCCCCATCATCACCGTGATCATCCTCGGGGCCGCCACCGTCCTCGGGCTCCGCATGGCCGCTTCCTCGCCGCTGGACCGGGTGGCCACAGTCCCACCGGCGCGCGCACTCAGGGCTTCTACAACGGGAGAGAACTCATGACCTTTGGACGTTCGGCCCGGACCGGCGCCGCAGTGCTGGCCGCGACGCTCGCCGCACCGCTGGCCACGCTCGGACTCGGCGTGGGCACCGCCCAGGCGGCACCCCGACGCGCACAGCTGACCTACGACTGCCTGGCCGCCGCGCAGGGCTTCGAGGGGGACGCCCGGCCCTACCCGTTCGTCGTCGCACTGGACATGGACGTTCCCGACTCACTGGCACCGGGCGACACCGT
Organism: Dietzia aerolata; assembly: GCF_014144865.1. GTDB lineage: Bacteria > Actinomycetota > Actinomycetes > Mycobacteriales > Mycobacteriaceae > Dietzia > Dietzia aerolata. The sequence continues at coordinate 1,482 of NZ_JAALDM010000104.1, forward strand.
GGCCCTGAACGGCAGTTTCTCCGTGCAGATGCCCGAGGACCTGCGCGCCCTGGCCGCGGACTACTTCACCACCCTCCAGGTGGTCTCCGACTCGCTGAGTGTGCCGGTCACCGTCGGCGGGAACACCGTCACCGTCCCCATGAGCCGCTTCGACTCCGGACAGATGCCAGCGTCGATGCAACCGTTCATCGTCTCGGGAGCGGTCGGGGCCGACCCGTACCAGGTCCCCGCCGATGCCGCGGGCGAGGTCCACATCGGGATGCCGTCCGGCGGCGCCACCAGCATCATCAACGGGGCGCCGGTGGCCTTCAACGCCCAGGCGCTCCTGTCCGGCGGGTTCGTCGCCAACTTCGTGGGCGAGTACCCGTATCTCCTGTCGTGCAACCCGCCCGCCGGTGACACCACCCTGGCGACCATCCCGATCTCCGCCCCCGAGTCGGCAGCACCGGCCGCGGCACCGGCGGCAGCCCCAGGTGCCTCCTCCACCAGAACCGGGGCGGCCACCCCCGCGACGGGCGGCCCCGGCACGACCGTCACCAACGGGGCACCGGCAGCGCCCGCT
>NZ_JAALDM010000105.1 GCF_014144865.1 Dietzia aerolata
CGGCGGCCCGGTGGTCCTGGCCGCGGACGGCTCGAAGGCCAACGACCCCGCGGCGGCGTTCGCGTTCGCCCAGGCCGAGCGCCGCGGCACCTCCGTGCGCGCCGTCCACACGGTGGAGGTGCCCAAACTGCCGGGCGCGTCGCTGTTCGACCTCGACACCCTGGCCGAGAGCGTGCTCGCCGAGGATGAGCAGGAGGTCACCGACGCGCTCGCCCCGCACGACGCCCGTCATCCCGGTGTCGACCTCGAGCTCATCCTCGTCGTGGGCGATCCGGCCACCACCATCGCGGACGAGGCCTCCGGTGCGTCACTGCTGGTCACCGGATCGCGCGGACACGGCGGGTTCGCGGGCATGCTGCTCGGCTCGGTCAGTCGCCGACTCCTGCAGACCGCGCCCTGCGCGGTCGCGGTGATCCGCCCGACCGACTGAGCGACCCTTCGCAGGAGTGTGGCGAATCCTGCCCCGCCGCCCACTCCCGCGCCTCTCAATGGCGTCTCGCGCGTGTCCCTGCACTCGCCACCCACTCCCGCGCCTCTCCATGGCGTCTCGCGTGCGCATCGGTACGCGCGAGACGCCATCGGGGAGTGCGGATATGTATGGCGACGAACTCACGCCGGCCTGACGGGCTGGAGACCGCCCGCGGCGTCGCTCAGGCGGGGCCGATGCGGAGCATGCGGGTCATGGTCGGCTGCCACAGCACACCGGGGGCGTCGCCGCGGGAAGCCAGCGTGCCCGTGAGCTCCATCGGCTCGTCCAGCGGAGCGTGGCCGACGAACGTACGCATCACCTCATGGCCGGTCTCCACATCCGTCGAGGTGACGAACACCGGGCCGACCTTCTGCGCGAGGCCATGATCGAGAATCTCCTGTCCGGGCAGCGGCTCGGGCAGGGAGCCGAGGGCCGACTGGCCGGCGGCGGGACCGTAGGCCATCGCGTGGATCTGCCTGTCGCCGGTGGTGAGCTTGGGCAGTGACGCGGTCCGCGAAGTGTTGGTCCACTTCCGCGAGCAGGCGGCGTCCGCGCCCGCACCTGCGCCATCCAGGCTGACGTCGACGCGGGTCATGCCGCCGATGTACGGAGCGCCAGCAGGAACGGCCGGACCGTCGACCGCGAACGGCGGGTACTCAAAGCCGTAGGTGTTGACCAGCACCAACGCGGTTGTGTCGGCGTCGCCGCTGGCCGGATGGGCGAGGATCGAGTTCTCCGAGGCCGCGGGGCCGGAGATCAGGACCCCGTCGGCGGCGGCCGAATCCGGGCGCAGCGTGGTGGCGAACGCGGGCATCCGGCACACCTCGGTGCCGTCCGACTGCCGGAGGACGATGAGGTCGGGATGCTCGGTGTCGTCGGTGATCGCGATCAATCCATTGCCCGGCCCGAAATAGGTGGGCGTGGTCCCCGACCCGTACGCGAGCAGGCCGGGTTTGCGACCGGGCCCGACGTCGTAGCCGTGGCGCCAGCGAATGGTCGGTGTCCCGTCGGCGGCGGTATCGATTTCATAGAGCGCCCGGGTGGTGATCACCGACGCGCCACCGGGCCTGACCGTGAAACCGTTGGAGATCTTCTCGCCCGCAGGAAGTGTGAGAAAGCGGGGTGTGTGGTCGTTGTCGTCGTCGTCAAAATTTTCTCCACCGCCACCACCTGCGGTTCGGACGGTTCCCACCACGCCACCCGACGTCGCGAACCACACACGCCCGTCGA
>NZ_JAALDM010000106.1 GCF_014144865.1 Dietzia aerolata
TCGGCCCGGACGCGCCCTGGCCGCCGCCGGCGCCGCCACCGCCGCCGCCACCGGAGCCGTCGGAGATCCGCAGGGTGACCTGGGAGCCGGGGATTCCGGTGCCGCCGTCGACCCCCACGACCGTGCCGTACGAGCGGCCGGAGCCGGACACGAACTGGGTGTTGACGATGAAGCCGGCGTTGGTGAGCAGCGACGTAGCGGCGGACTGGCTCATGCCCTCGACATCCGGCATGCCCGAGCGGGCCGCGCCCCGCATGTAGGCGGGATCCGGCGACGGCAGTGACACGGGCCCGTAGATGTCGGAGATCGGTGAGAACGCCGAGTACCAGGTCCGGGCCGGCTCCATGCCGCCGAACAGGTTGCCGTACGAGCACTGGCGGAGCGGGCTCGTGCACAGCTCGGTGGTGGTGGTGCCGTCGTTGAAGGCATACACGGCGGCCGAGTAGTTGTTGGTGAAGCCCAGGAACGCAGACGAGCGGTTGGCCTCGGTGGTTCCTGTCTTGCCGGACATCGGCAGGCTCCAACCCGCGCCCCCGGCCGCCGCTGCTGCGGTACCGGCGCCGACGGCGTCCTTGGACATGGTGACGGCCAGGGTGTTGGCCAACCCCTCCTCGACGACCTGCTCGCACTCCGGCTCGTTCAGCTCGACGGGCTTGCCGGTCCGGTCCGTGATGGACTCGATGGGGCTCGGCGGGCACCAGACGCCGCCGGACGCGATGGTGGCTCCGACATTGGACAATTCGAGCGCGTTTACGGCGGTCGGGCCCAGCGTGAAGGACCCCAGATTGTTCTTCTTGACGAAGCTGCTGATCGAGTCGCCGTCGGCGGCGGTGCCCTTGCGGTCGTAGGAGCGCATGCCCAGCCGCGTCGCCATGTCGACGGTGGGGGCCACGCCGACGTCCTTGATGAGATTGATGAACGTCGTATTGGGGGACTGGGCGAGCGCATCCGTCACCGACAGTGAACCGGGGTAGGCGCCCGCGTTCTCCACGCAGTACTGGCCGGGCGGGCACCCGGCCGCGCCGCCGGCGCCGAGGCCGGACACCTGGACGCGGTTCGGCACGGACAGCGTCGTGCTGGCGCCCATGCCCTTCTCGAGCGCCGCAGCAACGGTGAAGATCTTGAACACCGAGCCCGCGCCGTCACCGACCAGGGAGAACGGCTGCGGCTGGACCGTCTGGCTGTCGCCCAGCTCGAGCCCGTACTGCCGGCTGGAGGCGATCGCGACGACCTTGTGCGACTCCTTGCCCGGGCGCACCACGCTCATCACCTCGGCCACGCCTTCGGTGGTGGGGTTGCCGTACGTTTCGAGGGAGCGCTCGACGTTGGCCTGAACGGTCTCGTCGAGAGTGGTGCGGATGGTGTAGCCGCCCTCCTCGACCATCTTGCGGCTCAGCCCGTTCTCGTCGAGGTACTGGAGAACATAGTCGCAGAAGAACCCACTCTCACCTGCGGTGATGCACCCGCGGGGGAGGGAGTTGGGGCGCTCGAGCACGCCCAGGGGCTCGGCGATGAACTGCGCGGCCTCGGACTGGGTGATGGCGCCCGTGTCGGCCATCGTGGTGATGACCGTGTCGCGACGCTGCTTGGTGTCCTCGGGATTGGTATACGGATTGAACCGGCTGGTCGACTGGACCATGCCCGCCAGCATCGCGGACTGCGGGACCGTCAACTCTGAGGCATCGACCCCGAAGTAGGTCTGTGCCGCGGTCTGGATGCCGAACGAGCCGTTGCCGAACGAGATCAGGTTCAGGTACTTGGAGAGGATCTCGTCCTTGGGCATCTCACTGTCGAGGGTGAGCGCCATCCGGATTTCTTTGATCTTGCGCGCCGGGGTCGTCTCGATCGCGGCGCGGCGCTCCGCGTCGTTCTGGGCGGAGACCAGGAACTGATAGTTCTTGACGAGCTGCTGGTCGATGGTCGACGCACCCTGCTCGACCTCGCCGGCCGTGGCGTTGGTCAGCGCGGCTCGGATCGTGCCCCGCCAGTCCACACCCTGGTGATCGGCGAACCGCCGGTCCTCGATCGCGATGATCGCGAGCTTCATGTTCTGCGAGATGTCCTCGCTGGGGACCGTCACCCGCTGCTGGTCGTACAACCAGGCGATGGGCTCGCCGGCGGCGTCGGTGACCGTGGAGATCGACGGCAGGTCGCCCTTGACGAGATCCGCGGACGTTCCCGCTAGTGAATCGGCCATCTTGTTGGACGCGAGCCCAGCCGCTCCGGCAATCGGAAACATTGCTCCGGCCGCCACCACCCCGGCCGCAACACACGTGGCGACCAGCTTTCCCAGCGAACTCATACCTGACACGCGCCCAGAGTACGTGACCACCCCCGTTATGACACCCGACGCATTCTGTTCTGCCCGCGACTCTTTACTTCTGTTGTGTGACTGCGGTAACAATATTGGGGAACGCGAGGAGTTTCTTAGTTGATGAGACTTTTGTTACGAGACTCAGAGGCTGCGGGACCTTCGCGAACACGGTGGGTTCGCCGCGCCGGGCGTGCCCAGAAGGCCGGTTCGGCGTGCGACACGATCGCCCGCCGTTCCATGCAGACAGGGGTTTTTCGATGACGGCTACCCTTCCCGGGACTTCCCGCTCCTCAGACAACGGGGTTCGCCCCGGCAGCAGTAATCCCCTCGGTTCCGAGGAGACGATCATCGGGGAGGGACGCCAGGAGTGGGTGTCCCAAGCCCGTTGTAAGGACATCGACCCGGACGAGCTGTTCGTCCGCGGAGCGGCCCAGCGCAAGGCGGCCTCCATCTGCCGCCACTGCCCGGTCCTGCTCCAGTGCCGCGCCGACGCGCTGGACAACCGGGTCGAGTTCGGTGTCTGGGGCGGCATGACCGAGCGTCAGCGCCGTGCCCTCCTCAAGCAGCACCCCGAGGTCAGGTCCTGGGCGGACTTCTTCGCCCAGCAGATCGAGCGGCACTCCGCCGTGTACTGACCCCTCGTCCTTTCGGTCCCTCACCGGAAGACGGCGTGACCGGCTCGCCCGTGCCCGTGTGCCCACCTACAGGTGGGCGGGCGAGCGTGTCGAGAACGTGGAATTCGACGCGGCCCGCAGCCTTCGCTGCTGGCCGCGTTCGTCATTTCCGCCCCGGTCAGCCGCAGAGCTGATCGCCCACCGCGCGCAGCGCCTCCAGGTTGGAGATGTCGAACGGCAGCGACGGCACGCCCACGATCTTCACGTCCGGGTGCGTGTCGGTGAACGACTCCAGCAGCCGCAGCTCCTGCCGCGCGGTGCGGGCCCGGTCCTCGTGGATGCGCAGCACTGCCGCGGCCTTGGGGTCGGTGCCGGCGATCCGGTCGGCCGCGGCGCCCGCCTGCTCGGCGCTGACATCGGCCAGGCGGGGATGCGTCCGGTTGATCACGACCCCGGCCAGTGGCATGTCCTCGTCCGAGAGCCGCTCGGCGAAGAACGCAGCCTCGCGCAGGGCCGGGCGCTCGGCGGAGGAGACCACCAGGAACTCGGTGCCCTTGCGGCGCAGGATGGCCTGGGTGCGGGCGGCGCGGGCGGTGAACCCGCCGAAGGTCGAGTCCAGGGCCACCACCACCTCGGAGGCGTCGGCCAGCATCGACGAGCCGACCACCGCGGAAACCCCGCGCATCGCGGTGCTCATGGCACCGGTCACCAGGCGTCCCACGCCGCGACCGGGCGCGGAGAGCAGCCGCATCAGGCGACTGTCGAGGAAGGCGCCGAGGCGGCTCGGCGCGTCGAGGAAGTCCAGCGCATTGCGGGAGGGGGGAGTGTCGACGACGACGAGATCCCACGTCGAATCGTCGAGCAGCTGCCCCAGCTTCTCCATGGCCATGTACTCCTGCGTGCCCGCGAAGGAGGTGACCATCGTCTTGTAGAAGCGATTATTGAGGATGTTCTCGGCCTTCTCGGGCGTGGTGTTGGCGGTCACCAGCTCGTCGAAGGTGCGACGCATGTCGAGCATCATCGCGTGCAGGGAGCCGCCGGCCTCGGCCTGGCCGTCGGTGAGCTCGACGGGGGAGGGCTCGTTCGACAGCTCGTCGATGCCGAGCGCCTGGGCGAGGCGGCGGGCCGGGTCGATGGTGAGCACCACGGTGTCGCGACCGAGCTCGGCGGCCCGCAGTGCGACCGCCGCGGCGGTGGTGGTCTTGCCCACGCCACCGGCGCCGGTGCAGACCACCACACGGGTCTTGCGGTCGGTGAGCAGTGAGGTGATGTCGAGACGCTTGGCCATGTCAGCGGACTCCCTGGTCGACGAGGGCGGACGCGAGGTCGTAGAGGTCGGTGACCTCGACGCCGTGCGGGAGGGCGGGCAGAACGAGGGTGGGGCACCCGGCGCCCGTGAGGGTCTCACCGGCGCGAAGCTGTCCGCGGGCGACGCGCGCGTGTTCGATGGCTTCCACGAGGAGCCCCTGAAGTCCCTCGTCGTCGACCTCTAAACCAGATTTTTCCAGCCCGGCGAGGATCGCGGCGGCGTCGATCTCCTCCTCGGCGACGCGCTCGAGCGCGGCGTCATCCAGGTGGCGGGCCTCGGCGCGGTTGATGATGACCTGGCCCATGCGCAGCCCGTGGCTCTTCAACTCGGCGATCGCCTCGATGGTCTCCTGGGCCGGCAGCGACTCCAGCAGCGTCACCAGGTGCACGACGGTGCGCTCGGAGTGGACCAGTTCCGCCACGGCCTCGGCCTGGCGCCGGATGGGCCCGCCACCCGCGGCGAGGTCGGCCATCGCGGTGGTCACGTCGAGGAACTTGCCGATCCGGCCCGTGGGCGGCGCGTCCACCACCACGGCGTCGTAGACGACCTCCTTCTTGGCGTGCTCGCGCGTGACGACCTCGTAGATCTTGCCGGTGAGCAGTACGTCCTTGAGGCCGGGCGCGATCGTGGTGGCGAAATCGATCGCGCCGACCGATTTCATCACCTTGCCCACCACACCCAGGCGGTAGAACGTGTCGAGGTAGTCGAGCATCGCGGCCTCGATGTCGATCGCGAGCCCGTACACCTTGCCGCCGCCGTCGACGCGCGCTACCAGTTCCTCGCGGTACGGCAGCGGGGCGCGGTCGAAGATCCGGGCGATGCCCTGGCGTTCCTCGACCTCCACCAGCAGGATCTTCTTGCCGGTCGAGGCCATGGCGAGCGCGAGGGAGGCGGCCATCGTGGTCTTGCCGGTGCCCCCCTTGCCGGACACGTAGTGCAGTTCGGCGCGCTGGGATTCGTTCGACCAGCCGGTGGACAAGTCGTCGGCGATGGTCGCGCGCGACGACGTCTGCGGGTCCCGGTTCTGTGTGGGCGGCATGAGGCTAAGGGTAAGCCCAGCGACCATCCCGCGCGGGCTGCTCCCTAGTTCCCTAGAGTGGGGGCATGAGTGAAGCCACCAGTGCCCCCCGGTTCGAGTACGCCACCGTCCCCCTGCTGACGCACGCCACCAAGCAGATCCTCGACACCTGGGGAGCCGACGGCTGGGAGCTGGTCTCCGTGCTGCCCGGCCCCACCGGCGAGCAGCATGTCGCCTACATGAAGCGTCAGCTCTGATGCCCGAGGCGGAGCCGGCCGGGTACTGGACCCGCAAGCTGGAGCAGCTCGGCCTGGAGTTGCCGACGGTCGTGCCGCCGGTCGCCAACTACGCGCCGGCCGTGCGCACGGGGTCCATCGTCTACACCTCGGGCCAGTTGCCGATGGTCGACGGCGCGCTCACTGCGACCGGCAAGGTCGGTGCGGTCGATGGGGGCGCTGCCTCCGGCGACGCGCACGTCTCGCCCGAGCAGGCCGCTGAGCTCGCCCGCACCTGCGCCCTCAACGCGCTGGCCGCGGTCGACGGGCTCGTCGGCATCGACGCGGTGGTCCGGGTCGTCAAGGTCGTGGGTTTCGTGGCCTCGGCGCCGGGGTTCAACGGTCAGCCGGCCGTGATCAACGGTGCGTCCGACGTGCTGGGTGAGATCTTCGGCGACGTCGGGGTGCATGCCCGTTCGGCCGTCGGGGTGTCGGAGCTGCCGCTCGATTCGCCGGTCGAGGTCGAGCTGATCGTCGAGGTCGAGGTCTAGTCCCCATGTCCGCTGGCCTGTCGCCGATCGAGTTCCCGGCTTATGAGACGCTGCGCCCCGTCACGGAGCTGGCGGGGGTGATCCTCTGCGACAACCCGTCGGAGATGACGTTCGAGGGCACCAACACCGTGGTGCTGCGGGCGCCGGGGTCGCCGACGTGCGTGGTGGTGGACCCGGGGCCGGCCGATCGCGCGCATGCCGAGCGCATCGCGGCGATCGTGGGCGAGATCGAGTTGATCCTCATCACGCACCGCCACCCCGACCACACCGACGGCATCGATTTCCTGCGCGAGTTCACGTCGGCTCCCGTGCGGGCCGTCGAGGAGCGCTTCTGCCGCGATGCTCAACCATTTGGCGACGACGACGAGGTGCACGCCGCCGGTCTGGACATCATCGTGCTCGCCACCCCGGGTCATACTGCTGACTCGGTGAGCCTGGAGGTCCGCTCCGCGGGTACCGGTTTCACCGCGCCGGCCGACTGCGTGGTGTTGGGCGACACCATCTTGGGGCGCG
>NZ_JAALDM010000107.1 GCF_014144865.1 Dietzia aerolata
GAAGAGCGAGGACGACGACGACAACCCGCCCCACACTCGACCCCAGGTAGCGGTCAACCGCGTTGCCTATCATTCGGACTCATCCTTTGGTTCGCGAGCAGAATCCGGCCCGGCAGTTTCGGCTCCGGCGCCCCGTTCGGCTCCGCCGGATTGCTCTGCCCACCACCGCAGGAGCTCGGCCTCGGCCTCGTCCCGGTCGAGCGGTCCGCGGTCCAGGCGGAGTTCCTTGAGGTAGCCCCAGGCCCGGCCGACGTCGGGGCCCGGCTTGAGGCCGAGGAGCTTCATGATCTCGTTGCCGTCGAGGTCCGGGCGGACCCTGGCGAGGTCCTCCTTCTCCTCGATCTCCGCGATCCGGTTCTCGAGCGAGTCGTAGGTGGACTGCAGCTTGGCGGCGCGACGCTTGTTGCGGGTGGTGCAGTCGGCGCGCACGAGTCGGTGGAGGCGGGGGAGGAGGTCGCCGGCGTCGGAGACGTAGCGCCGCACCGCCGAGTCCGTCCACTGCCCGTCGCCGTAGCCGTGGAAGCGCAGGTGCAGGAACACCAGGCCCGAGACGTCCTCGACCATCTGGCGCGAGTACTTGAGCGTGCGCATGCGCTTGCGGACCATCTTGGCGCCCACCACCTCGTGGTGATGGAACGTCACGCCGCCGCCGGGCTTGGCCGCGCGGGTGGCGGGCTTGCCGATGTCGTGCAGCAGCGCCGCCCAGCGCAGCACCAGGTCCGGGCCCTCCGGCTCGAGGTCGATGGCCTGCTTGAGGACGGTCAGCGAGTGCCAATACACGTCCTTGTGCTGCATGTGTTCGTCACGTTCGAGTTTCATGCCGGGCACCTCGGGCAGCACGTGGTCCGCCAGGCCGGTCTCGCAGAGCATGTTGATCCCGTCGACCGGGTAGTCGCCGAGGATCATCTTGTCGAGCTCGACCCGGACCCGTTCGACGGTAATCCTGTCGATCTCGGCCGTCATCTCGGTCATCGCCCGGAACACCCGGGGCGCGAGCGTGAATCCCAGTTGGGAGACGAAGCGGCACGCGCGCAGCATCCGCAGCGGATCGTCGGAGAACGACTGCTCCGGCGCGGCCGGGGTGTCGAGCACGCCGACCAGCAGTGCGTCCATCCCGCCGAGCGGGTCGATGAACTCGTGCTGGCCGTCGGGGTGCAGCCGCACGGCCATCGCGTTGACGGTGAAGTCCCGCCGGACCAGGTCCCCCTCGAGGGTGTCGCCGAAGACCACCTCGGGGTTGCGGCTCACGCCGTCATAGGTGTCGGCCCGGTAGGTGGTGATCTCGATCTGCTGCTCGATGCCGGCGTCGTCGTGCTTCAGAGCAGAGAGGGTGCCGAACTCGATGCCGGTGTCCCAGACGGCGTCCGCGTAGTCGTCGAGGATCGCGCGGACCACGTCCGGGCGTGCGTCAGTGGTGAAGTCCAGGTCGGTTCCGAGGCGCCCGAGTACCGCGTCGCGCACGCTGCCGCCGACGAGGTACAGCTCGTGCCCGGCTTCGCTAAATGCCGTGGCGAGTGGGGAGAGCACGTCGGCCAGTTCGTTGATCGTGCTCTGGGCCCCGGCCAGCAGCCGGAGGCGTCGTGCCTCGATCTCGGCGGCGTCCGTGGGGTCCGGTGCGGCACCCGGTCCGTCCTGCAGTCCCGAGAACACCGCGGCGTCATGTCGGTCTGAAGCGGCGCGGCTGTTGGGGGACTGATTGCGGGCTGTCACAGCGCAGACTTTACCGAGTCACCCCGAAAGCTCCTGTTTCGTGTTGCCGGGCCAGCACCCTCCCGGCCGTGCGCCGACGATTCATCGGTGGCGTCCATCTCAGAAGGGCGCCGCGCCGACGTCCACGATGCAGTCGCGGAGGCGTTGTTCCACTGGACTGTCAGAGGGAGGAAGGTGCACGAAGTGGCCCTTGGGATACATACGGCGTAGGGCAGAGAGGGGGAGCTGTTCCTTCACCGTGCGGTTGGCCCAGTAATCGTCAGCCGATGCCTTGCCGGCCGCGTTCTGGTCCGCGGGCTCGTCTGCGGGCATGTCGTCAAGGGTGTCGTCGTCGAAGGAGTCGATGTTGAGCGCCGCTTCGTCACAGGGCTCGACGTCGAGGTAGTCGGTGTAGTCGGGGAAGCGACGATCGTCCTTCGGGATGCTCCAGTTCCGCAATCCGTCGTACACGACGGTAATGATGTGCCCGTCGTGCTCGATTTCTCCCATCCCCCACCTTCGTTCCAAGCTGAACTTGGCCCTTGTCCGATTCTTCCCTTCCTTTTCTCGGGCGTCTGCGGCGTCATGCTTTGCTTGCCAGTCCGCGGCATTGGCGGCGCGTTCGGCCGCCCGCCGTGCATTGACCCGCGCCTGGCGCCGCGACCATGAGGTCTGTTCGGTGTGGTCGCACGTGTTGGAACCTCCGGTGGCGGCCGCCTTGTTCGGGTCCGGACTGCGCTGCTGCTGCCGTTCCCAGGCCGCGGCTTCGGCTGCGGCCTGCTCACGCCGGAACTCGGCCAACGGTCCATCGGGACGTGTGTACATGCTGGTGCCGCCAGGTGCGGTGATGACCAGTGTGCCGTCGGGCTCGAGTCTGTAGTCCCAGCTGATAAACGTCTTGAACCGGTGATGGAACCTGCACAGGCACACCAGGTTCTTCTCCACGGTGCGGCCGCCCTTTTCCGGATTATCGTGATCAAACGGCACCACATGATCGAGGTCGCACCCCTCGGCGGGCATGGTGCAGCCGGGATGCCGGCAAGTGCGGTCGCGGAGGCGGATCCGGTGCGAAAGCACAGCGCCTGGGCGGTATCTCAGTTCCGCGTCGGGGTCATCGTCCGCCCCGATGGCCGGGTCGACGCGCTGGATGGTGGCTCCGTCGCTGCAGGCGAGCATGTCCAGCAGGGATTGCAGTGCTGCTTCGCCGGTACGGGCGAACTCCACCCGCGCCCGGTCGTTCCAGCCCGTGGAGTTACCGCCGGTCGGGGCGAACACCGTGATCCTGGGGCGCAGCATCAATCCGGAGACAGCCTTACCCACCGAGCCCTCGGCGCCGGCGGTTGTGGGCCGCGCGGCGTCAGCGGTTCCGCCGGACCGGTCGGTGTCACCAGGCTGGTCAGCGGCCTGGCTGGCGGACTGATTGGCGGACCGGTTGGCATCGTCGCGGGTGGGGGCGAGGTCACCGAAGAAGTACCACATCATGGCGTCCGCGCGACGATCACCGATGGAGTAGCCCTCCGGCTCATCACCCGCCATCGTCTCGCCCTCCGATGCGATGCCGTTGCCGGAACCGGCATCGGAGTCGGAATCGGAATCCGTGGCGGCATCGGCATTCGTGGCGGAGCCGAAGTCCGTGTCGGTGTCAGTGTCAGTGCTGACGGTCCCTTCAGCGGCCGCCGCCGCAGCTGCCGCAGCTGCTGCTGCTCTGTCGTCGGCGCGGTCGGAGGACACCTTTGCCTCGATCGCCTCCGACAGCATCGCGGCCTCGTCAGCACGGAGCACGGCATACAGGCTGGCCATCCCGTCCTGGCCAGGGGAGACGCGGACGCACCGGTCCCGGACCGCGTCCTTTCGACGGGCACGGACGGCGTCGCGATCATGGCGGGTCATGATCTTGTCCGTCCTGTTCCGCACAGTTCTGCGCGCGGGGCGTTCGCCGGACTCGATAGCGGCCAAGTAGGCGTCGACGACCTCCTGCTGCACGGCGTGGACCACCGAGTCGTCCACGAAGCGCATCTGCTCGACCAGCATCTTGGCCGTGTCCGGGCACATGCGGCCGTCAGACATCGCCTGCAGGATCGCCGGATAGCGGAAGTGCAGGTCCGCGGCGAACATGATCAGGATGTTCGCGTCGCGGGTAGTGATGGGATACATCCGGACCAGATGGGCGACAGCCATCTCGCCCGGATCCACCACCGTGTAACCAGGGCGGGGATTATCCAGGTCAAGGGCGCAATCGGGATGCTCCAGACACTGCACCATCAACTCGTGAGCGGCCTTGAACCGCTGTGCCGCGGCCCGGTTCTCCGCCTCCCAGCCGGCACGAGCCGCCTCGGAAAACGCCGAGATCGCCTCCTCGGAGCCGAGAGCAAAGGACGAGGCGGACGGCGACGGGGAGGGATCGGACGGTCCGTGAGAATCGGTTGCCGACGGATCCGAAGAGGAGGCGGACGACGGATTGGGAGTGTGGGAAGTCGAGCCGGGGGAGGGGGTGACGGCGTCGTCGTCGTCGTAAAAATTCTCGTCACCCGACATGGACCCCGCACCTCCCGTCCCGATTCCGGCTCGGCTATAACAGTGTTTCGAACCTGCGTTCCAGCTTACGGAGGAGGGCCAGCAATGGCAAGGATATTCGATAAGATCTTTCGATCAAATTCGAAAATGATGGACGGATGCCCAGGTGGTGAGGCAGATGTGGCGGGACGGGTGTAGTGAGGCGCGTGCAGCGAGGGAGATGTGGCGAGGGGAGGGGCGGCCGGGACATCGCGCCCGGATCATGACGTCCTGCTGATCAGTCCTGGACTACTGCGCCTGGGACGCGGCGGAGCCCTTCGACCACAGCGGCTCCACCGGCTCGACCTCCGGCGGCCCGGTCAGCAGATGACGGGACTCCTCGAGATAACGCAGGTAGGCCGGATTTCCGAGGAACTGCTGGGCAGCGCCCGCGTCGCGGTAATGCTGGAAGATCAGCAGCTCGTCGGGGTCGGAGTAGGAGGCGCACAGCACGTAGTCGACGTGACCATCGTTCGCGCTCACGGCCTCCGGCATGTTCCGGCGCCACACCTCCACCAACTCATCCCGCTTACCCTTGACGGCACGGTGTCGAAGGATCAGGGCATGCGCCGAGGGACCGGAACTCATACTTCCCGACTCTAGTCGCCACGGCCGGGTAGTGGCTCGCGCCGGCAACGAAGTGGCAACAGGACGGCCACAGACCGGACCGGCGGGATATGAACTCGGCTGGGATCGAACTAGTGTGACGGCCGTGTCTCGTCGTCGTCATACTTTTCTCCCCGGTCCCACCACCGTCGCGGTCACGCTGTCGGCGACCCTCGCACTGACCGGCGTGGGTCTCGCCGCCGTGGCCGCGCCGACCGCCGGCGCCCAGTCCGCGCAGGGCGTCGACACCTCCACGGCGCTCGGCTTCACCACCTCGCCGCGCCCCACCGCACCGCCGCCCGCCGATACCTCGCGGCCGCAGATCCTGCGCGTCCAGCCGATTGAAGGACGTAAGGTCCTGGCCGACGTGTGGTCGCCGTCCATGAACAAGGCCGTCCCCACCTTCCTGCTGCTGCCCGCGAACCCCGGGCCGGCGCCGCTCCTTCTCCTCCTCAACGGCGTCGGCGGGGGCGAGGACCACGTCGGCTGGGCCTATCACACCGACTACGAGCAGTTCTTCGCCGACAAGCAGGTCCTCGTGGCCAGTCCCGAGGGTGGACGGTTCAGCCTCTACACCGACTGGCAGCGGCCCGACCCCGTGCTCGGGGTGAACCGGTGGCACACGTTCCTCGACGACGAACTTCCCGCCGCCCTGGCCGGCGGATACGACCTGAACGGCACGCGCGGCGTGATCGGGGTGTCCATGTCCGGCGGACCCGCACTGACCCTCGCCGCGACCAGCCGCCACCACTACGCGGCGGCCGCGTCGCTGTCCGGGTTCCCCGAGGTCTCCACCCCGTTCGGCCGCGCAGCCATGACCGCGATGGTCGCCCGCGGCGGCGGCAACGTCCTCAACGCCTGGGGCCCGCCCGGCGACCCGGCATGGGTGCACAACGACCCGTCGCACAACGTGGAGCGGCTGCGCGGGACCGCGCTGTACCTGGCCTCCGCGCCCGGCAATCCCGGGCCCAATGACCAGCCCGAGATCGGGTCAGCCACCTTCTCCATCGGCGCGGGCACCGAGTTCGCCTCCGACCTGGGGACCCGCCACATGGCGAACGCCCTGCGGGCCGGCGGAGTGCCGTTCACCTACGACCGATACGACAACGGCGCCCACACGTTCGCCCTGTTCAACCGCGAGCTGCGCGATTCGTGGCGCGTCGTGGGACCCGCACTGGGAGCCTGACCTTCCCGCGCGGCCGGGAGTCCTCGGCGGGCGATGCCCGCGTTCACGGGACCCACCGGCAAGGATTCTGGAACCGCACAGTGTGGCCGGTAGCATCGATGGGTGTCCGAAGCTGATCATCCCTCCGAACCGCGTGCCAACGCGCAGCGGCGCCGCCGTGCCCGGCGACCCGCGGGTCCGGGAGCAGCGGGCAATAATTCCGCAGGTCAGAACGTGAATCGCGGGGGCGGGACCCAGCAGGGCTCCCAGCGTTCCGGACAAGGCGCCCAGCGATCCGGGCAGGGTGAGAAGAAGAACTCCAGCGCGCAGAACACCTCAGCCGGTGCCGGCAAGTCCGGTCACGGTGGCCAGTCGGGTTCCGGCGGCGGATCTGGACCCGGCAACGATTCGCGGAACTCCTCGGATTCCCAGCCCCGCAAGGGGCGTCGTCGTCGTCGCGGTGGTCGAGGTAGGCGCGGCGGACGTGGACAAAACCGCAATCCCGAGGCCCAGAACCAGCAGGGTGGCGAGACCACTCACACGGTCAGGTCCGGCGACGGTACGGCAGGCGCCACCTCCCGACAGTCCGGACGGCACCCCCGCAACCCCAATCGGCCCACGTCGGGTCCGGGCCAGGCGGCGTCGGCCAGCACCACGCGCTCCGGCCCGCCCGTCCGCTCCGGAGGCAAGCCCGGCGGTAAATCCGGGGTCAAGCCCGGCGCCAAGAGTGGCGGCAAGAACCCCCACGGCGCACGCGGCGGCAACCGGCACCCACGCGGTGGGCAGCGCATGCGCACCGTCCTCGAGACCTCGGCCGGCGGCCTCGTCGTGCGCAATCTCGCGCTGGCGGGCGGCACCAACCCGGAGCCGGACCTGTCGAAACTCGAGGTCGCGCTGATCGGCCGGCTCGACCGCCGCGGACGGATGCTGTGGTCAATGCCCAAGGGCCACATCGAACCCGGCGAAACCGTGGCCGAAACCGCGCGCCGCGAAGTGCTCGAGGAGACGGGCGTCGACGGCACGATCCTGGCGCCGCTCGGCACCATCGACTACTGGTTCGTGGCCGAGGGGCGCCGCATCCACAAGACCGTGCACCATCACCTCATCCGCTACGACCACGGTGAGTTGTGCGACGAAGACCCGGAGATCACCGAGGTCGCCTGGGTGGCGTTCGAAGACCTGCCGCGCAGACTGGCCTACCCGGATGAGCGTCGCCTCGTGGAGGCCGCGCGCACGATGCTTCCGGATCTCGCTCTCGCCGAGCTCGCCGGCCGCAATCCCGCGATCGGCACGGCGCAGACCGTCGACCCGTCGCGCCGCGTCGACGGGCCGGAACCGGTGCGGCGCACCGGAAGTGGCCAGGGTGCCGACGGAACCAAGCACCACAGCGGGGGCCAGGCTCCTGGAAACCAGGCCTCCGGCGACAGGGCTCCAGGCGACAGGGCCTCCGGCGGCAAAAACCGCGGCCACAACCGCAAACAGGCCCATAACCAGGGCCGAAATCAGGGCCGCAACCGCAATCAGCAGCCCCGACCCCGGAAGCCCCGACCACCCGCGTCCCGCGACGACAAGCCCCAGGGCGGCCAGCCCCACGACGGCGCGACGGAGGAGTCGACCAAGTGAGCAACCGGCCGGGAGGGCGCGTGGTCCGGGCGCTCGTTCCGGTCACGCTCAGCGCGGTTCTGGCTGCGGGGCCCCTGTGGGGTGTCTCGCCGGCCCCGACCGCGCGCGCCATCACCCCGGAGCAGGCGGCGGCCGCCGGCTATATCCCCAATCCGGCCCCGGCGTTCGCGCGGATCGCGATCGACGAGATCACGCCCGAGATCATGGACGGCAACGCGTTCTCCGGGGGCCAGGCGGTGGGCACGGAGTCCGGGGTTCCGCTGGTCACGGTGTCGGGGACCATCACCAACGTCGGTGACACGCCGCTCGAGGCGGTGGACGTGCGCCTGCAGCGGGGTCCCCGCGCGACCGACGCGTCGGCGATCCGGGATCCGCTGGTGTGGTCCGAGCCGTCGTTCGGTGTGCAGGGCGAGTTCGAGCGGATCACCGAGTCCCTGCCGCCGGGGGAGAGCGTGCCCTTCAGCCTGTCGATGCCGGCGCGCGCGATCCCCGGCCGCGCCGGGCCGGACCTGCAGCTCACGGAGCCGGGCGTCTACCCGGTGCTCGTCAATCTCAACGGCACGCCGGTGGGCGGCTCCCCGGCGCGCCTCGATGACACCCGAACCCTGCTGCCCGTACTGGAAGCGCCCGGACAACCGGGGGACCCAGGAGGGGGCGACGACGACGAGACCGTTCTCACCGATCCCGTCGATCCGCAGCCGGGCCCACTGCCGTCGTCCGTTCCGTTGACGATGGTGTGGCCGTTGGCGTCGGTGCCCACTCGCGTGGCCGCCGTTCCCGGGGTCAACGGGCCGGATCCGGTGGTGATGCTCTCCAACGATTCGCTGCTGGAGGAGATCTCGGAGACGGGCCGGCTCACGGGGTTGGTCCGGGCCGCCGACGAGGCGTTCTCGTCGTCGGGCGGGGAGGAGTTGCGACGTGCGACCTGTCTCGCGGTGGATCCGGACCTGCTGGGGACGGTCTCCCAGATCGCGGACGGGCGCACGGTCCTCATCGACGACGGCAACGGGCCGGTCAATCCCGACGACGATTCCGGCGGCGACCGCTCCGGCCGTGACGAGGACAATCGTCGCCCGTCGACTCCGGAGGATCCGGGCACCGTCTCCGCCGACGCCGTTCGGTGGTTGGACGAGCTGCGCGCCCTTGCCGACGGTGGCTGTGTCGTGGCGTTGCCGGCCTCGCAGGCGGACCTCGAGTCGCTCGCCCGGGTCGGTTCGCCCGAGCTGACGCGGGCGGCGCTCGATCGTGGGGCGATGATCGAGCGGATCCTCGGGGTCACGCCGCTGTCGAACGTGGTGCTGCCCGCGTCCGGGACGCTCAGTCCGGAGACGGCCGGGGCTCTGATGGGGGAGGGGTCCACCGCGATCGTGGCCACTCCGTCCACCCGAACCGACACGGGTCTCGTCCCGGACCCGGGCATGGTCGGTCTGGCCGGCACCGCCGGGCAGCGGGCGTTGACGTACTCGCCTTCGTTGGGTTCGGCGCTCGCCGCCACCGGCGAGGTCCCCGAGAATCCGCGGTATTCGGATCCGGACACCCGGTACTGGCTGACCGCCGACTCCGAGCAGGCCCGCCTGCAGGATGCGCGGGCCGGGCTCCTGGCTCCACTGGTGGATGTCGCCGACGCCACAGCGGGGTCGCCCGCCGTCGCGCCCGCGCCCACCACTCAGTCGCCCACCACGCCGATGCCCACCAACCCCGCGCCTCCCGCGCCCGCAGCCCCGGTACCCACTCCGGGCCGCGCTCTCGACCAGGGCGTCCTGGCTGTCCCTCCGCAGGTGTGGTCGGTCGACGCCGAGGCCGCGGCCTCATTGCTGGACACGCTCGGTGAGCAGCTCGCGGCGGGCCGGATGCGCGCCGCCCCGTTGCCCGACCGTCTGGCCGGGCCGATCACCGACCCCGAGGGTTCGCTCGCCACCGAGCCGACGGGCGCGCTGGATCCCGGCGAGGTAGACCCGTTCGCGCAGGACCCGAGCGGATCGACGGTTCACCGGCTGACCGAGGCCCTCAACGGACTCGGCACACTGCGTTCGCTCGTCGACACCTCGGACCCCAATTCGGCCGGGGCGGCCGGACATCTCGACCCGTTCCTCGTGGACGCCCTGGGGGCGATCTCGGAGACGGGTCGGCGCGCCGAAGGGGACGGGATCACGGTGGAGTCCGGTACCGGCACCGCCGCCCGGCTGCGAACCGTGAGCCGACTGGACGGGATCCGGGAGTCGGTCGAGGCCGCCCTGGCGCGCGTGGATCTGCTCCCCCCGGGCAGCGTGTTCACCATGGCCAGCCCCAACAGTCCGTTGCTGCTGGTGATCCGGAACGCACTCCCGTTCCCCGTGCGGGTCAACGTCGACGTGACGGCACCCGAGGATCTGCACGTGGACCCGCTGGGGATGGTGCAGTTGCCCGCTGCCGGTTCGCGAACCCTGCAGGTGCCCACCCAGTCTGACGTCGGCGGCGGCGAACGACTCATCGTGTCGTTCGCTCTGACCAGCCCCGACAACAGG
>NZ_JAALDM010000108.1 GCF_014144865.1 Dietzia aerolata
GCCGGCCCGGTCGGCCCGGCCCGTGGCCTGGCCGCCGGGCGAATTCCACAGATTCCAGTAATCCACATTTCCGGGGTTCAGGCCCGGTCGCGCCGGCCGGCGCGGCCTGCCGGGTGCCGCACAGTGGAACGCATGAATCCATCGGCCCTGAACTCACCCACCTCACCGCCGCATACCTCGGCTGCCCCGGCCGCCCCGGACCTCGCGGACCACGCCGACGCCTCGGACGCCCCGCAATTCGCGGGCTCCGTGGACGTCGCGGCCGTTGCTGACGCCGCTAACGTCGCCGAAGCCCCCGCGGCAGCTGCCGGCCCCCTCGCTCCCGATTCCGTGGAGCACGCGGTCCCGGCGCACCTACCGCTCGGGCCGCTGACGACCTCTGAGCTCCACGGCGTGGCGAGTCGGTCGCAGATCAGAGAGCACTATCGCCGCATGTGGCACGGCATGTACCGCCGCGTCGACCAGCTCGATGACCTGGCACTGCGCAGTCGGGCGCTGGCACGGGACTGGCCCCGAGGCGTGCTTCGTGGCCGCAGTGCCGCCGTGTTCTGGGGCGACGATTCGAGCCCGGCCGACACGCTGCCGGAGATCTGGCTGCCCTCGACCCGGCATTCCAGACCGGGCCGGATCTTTCGCTACGGCGCCCTGCCGGCGGTAGCGGTGACCGAGTTCGACGGGATGCGCCTGACCACCCCACTGCGGACCTGCCGGGACCTGGCCGTCGACCTGGACTTCGAGGACGCGGTGGTCTCGATCGAGCGTCTCTGCGCGATGGTGGCGGAGCTCCCCGCGCAGATCAGAGCGGCGGCCGAGCATCCGAGCGGACGGCGGGGCCGGAGATTCGCGACCGTGGTCCGGGCCTGTGATCCCCGGTCAACGTCGGCGTTCGCGTCGCGGATTCGGCTGGAACTCGCCAAGGCCGGCTTCGACCGGTTCCGACACGGTCACCAGGTGCGACTGCTGCACGGCACGATCGAGGTGCCGCTAGTCGATACGGACGCCCGGTGCGTGGTGTACCCGGTTCCGGCCCCGGCGAGTCCGGCGGTCCGGCACGCGACGAGAGTCTCGGGAGACACGGGCTTGAACGGCTCGGCGGGACACTCGGGCAGTAGGGCGTCGACTCGGATCCGCAGTGAGAAGACGATCGAGCGTCATCGGGGCTGGCTGCAGGAGGCGGGCTGGACCGTGCTCGTTGTGCGCGAGTCCTCACGTGAGCCGCCGGCGGTGTTCGGGGAGCAGAAGTCAGAGCCGCTGGCGCCTGAGGTGTTGCCGCCTGAGGCAGTGCCGGGAATGGGCAGGGAGAGCGCAGCTCTTCAGGCTGCGCAGGTGCTGGCCGCGCGATGGCCGGATACCGAGATCCGGCGACCGGATTGGGACGGTCCCACGAGTGATCCGCATGGGATGTGGGGCTCGGCGTGGTGATTGCACGGCGCCACAGGCACGCCGGCCGCTGCCGCATGCGGCCGTCAGGTTCGGCGACGCACGAACATTGTGTGCCGAGCTTCGACGACCACGTCGCCGCGGGAGTCTGCGATGCGGGCGGTGTGCACCACGCTGGTGCTGCGCTGCTCGGTGAGCTGCTCGCGGATCATGTCCGCTTCCATCGCCGGGACCTCGACCTGGCAGGTCAGTCGCCCGCGGCCGGGGCGGTGGAAGTCGATCGTCGCGCTCTTGGTCCACACCTGGTAGCCGCCACCCAACTGGCCCGACAGCAGTGCGCCGTAAAGGACGTCGGTGGCGGCGAACAGTGCGCCGCCGAACGCGGTGCCGTTGGTGTTGGCGGTCCACGGAGCCACACGCATGGTCAGCTCTCCGCTCGTCCAGTCCGGCGCGATGCGCCTGATGCGGATCCCCGATCCCAGCAGCGGGGGATAGAGGGAGGCCAGGACCGGGAATGCCGTGGGGCTGGCGGTGTAGCGGTGCAGCATCGTTTTGGGCACTCCGCGAGCGTAACTTACTCGCGAGTCAGATAAGGCCGAAGATGGACAAAAGACTCAGATTTGTCTATGCGAAAAATCTCATGTCGCCTACACTGGGTAGTGACTCTGGTCACCGACGTGACGATGTGGCCACGGACGACAAGGGGGAATCATGAGGATCGAAGTCGACACCGACCGGTGCGAGGGACAGGCGGTGTGCGTAGGACTCGCCCCGGCGGTCTTCGCGCTGGATGACGACGACGAGTACGTCCGCATCCTCGTGGACGAGGTACCGGCCGAGCACGAGAAGCGCGCCCGCAAGGCCGTGGAGAAGTGTCCGATGGCGGCCCTGCGCGAAGTTTGAGCCGAGGCCTACTCCGACGGGCGTCCTTGCCAGCGCGAGGGATCGCGGCCGGTCAACGCCAACGCCGTGTGGCGGGCCGGCACCCCGGGACCGTCAAAACCGGAGACCGGGGGATCGAACAGGTCCGGCGCCGGGTCGCTGGCGAGGTCCGCCCGCACGAACTCCAGCACGGCCCGCTCGAGCTCATCGCCCCACGGCAGGTCACGGCCCTGCGACGCGGCGATATCCCACGCGTGGACGGCCAGGTCGAAGGTCTGTTGGGCGAGATAGTGGGCAACCGGCGCACTTCCGTAGGAGAGGTTGACGTCGTCGTCGTCGGGAGTTCCACGCCATGCGGCAGACACCGGCGCCCTCACTCCACGCCACTCCGCGACCAGGTCGGGGCCCGACATCTCCCCCAGGCGGCGCAGC
>NZ_JAALDM010000109.1 GCF_014144865.1 Dietzia aerolata
CGGCTCGCCGCGTTGGAGCGGATCGAGGCGGGAAGGGGCGACGACGACGACTTCGACCGGCTCGCCGATGACTGGTCCATTGCCGAACGGACCGTCGCGCAGCTCGATCTCCTGGGTCTGCCATCAGAGTTGGGTAGATCGGTCGCGCATCTGTCCGGCGGGGAGCGTACGCTCGCGGCGATCGCGGGCCGGCTCCTCGAGCGTCCGCGGGTGCTGCTGCTGGATGAGCCGACCAATAATCTCGACACCCGGGCGCGCGGCAGGCTGTTCGCGGCGCTGGAGGATTTCGCCTCCGGCGGCGACCGCATCGCGGTCGTCGTGAGCCACGACCTGCAGCTTCTCGGGCTCGCCGAGACCACCGTCGAGTTGCGCGCTGGCCGGGCCCGCGTGTTCGGCGGCGACTACGTGCACTACCGCGAGGTTGTGGACGCCGAGCAGGCGGCGGCGCAGCAGGCGTTGACCGGTGCGCGCAACGATCTGCGTGCGGAGAAGCGCGACAAGGTCGAGGCTCAGGTCGCGCTGGCGCGGCGCGAGCGGTATGGCCGGAAGATGCAGGCCACCAAGCGCGAGCCGAAGATCATCATGGGGGCGCGCAAGCGGGCGGCGCAGGAGTCGGCGGCCAAGTATCGGGCCACCCATGAGCGGGGTGTCGAGCAGGCGCAGGAGCGGATGCGTGAGGCCGACGCCGCGGTGCGCCGGGAGCACCCGCTGCGCGTGGAGTTGCCGGATCCCCAGCTACCGGCGGGGCGCGTGGTGGTGGATGCCGACGACCCCGTCGCCGGCCGCGTCCATCTCGCCGGCCCGGCACGCGTGCGACTGGCGGGGCCCAACGGCAGTGGCAAGACCACGCTGCTGCGCCGCCTCGCCGGTGCTCGTGTCAATGCCGAGGCCGGAGCCAGTGTCGGCTCCGGTGCTGATACTGATGCCGGGGCCGGGGCCGGGGCCGGCGCTGACGGCAGCCCTGCGATTGCCACGCCCTGGGCGTTTCTGCCGCAGGATATTCGGGTCGAGCATCCCGAGCGGTCGGTCGTGGACGCGATCCGGGCCGTCCGGCCGGAGGCGACGGTGGAGGAGGCGCACGCCCACGCGGCGCGGATGCTGTTCACCGGTGACGCGGGTTTCCGCCGGCTGGCCGAGTTGTCCGGCGGCGAGAGGCTGCGGGCGGCACTGGCGGCGGAGCTGTTCGCCCGGCCGATGCCGCAGCTGCTGATCCTCGACGAACCCACCAACAACCTCGACCTCGAGGGCGTGGAGGTCCTCGCCGATGCACTCGCGCAGTGGCGGGGCGCTCTGCTGCTGGTCAGCCACGATGACGGCTTTTGCGAACGGGTGGGGGTGGACGACGTGATCACCCTCGCCTGACCTGCCACCCCACCCACTCCAGAAGCGAGGAATCACCATGCGAAAGCTCATCTATTACGTTGCCGTGACGGTCGACGGCTTCATCGCCGCGCCCGACGGCGCGTTCGACTTCTTCCCCCTCGAGGGCGACCACGGGCCCTGGCTCACCGAGCGATACCCCAAGACCATCCCGGGCCATTTCCGCGAGACGCTCGGGCTGACCCAGGCCCGGCCGCGGGCCTTCGACACGGTCCTGATGGGACGGGCCACGCATCAGGTCGCCGTCGACGAGGGCCTGGCCAGCGGATATCCGCACCTGCGTCAGTACGTGTTCACGAGCCACCCCGGCGACCTGCCGGTCGAGGACGGCCTGACCATCACCTCGGGGGACCCGGTCGCCGTGGTCCGCGAGCTCAAGGCGGAGCCGTCGGACCTCGATATCTGGCTCTGCGGCGGCGGGGCGCTCGCGGCCACGCTCATCGACGAGATCGACGAGTTCCGACTCAAGGTCAATCCGCTCATCCTCGGTGCGGGCATCCCGCTCGTCGCGGGACAAGCCGCCCCGGTGCTGAGCCTGCGGCGGCGAATGGCCCGGGAATTCGAGAGCGGGGTGACCTATATGGAGTTCGTCCGCGCCTGACCTGCCCGCGCCGCTCATCGCCAAGAGGGTTCGGCCCACTTCTACTCGCACGACGTGGGCCGAATCCACTTCTCGATGCGGGGTCGTCGCTAACCGCATACGCTCTGCTTCGGGCTACGTGGGGAGGAGCGGGATGCGGAAAGTGTGGAGTTGGCTCAAGTGGCCGGTGGTGTTCCTCGTCGTCGTCGTACTGGCTTTTGTCGCGGCGCGCGTCGTCAACCATTTCCGCTACCCCGACCCCGACCTCGCCTACCCCGACCCCATGAATGCCGCCGCCTACCCCACCGCGATGCCGGGCGTGGCGGTCACGCCGATCGCCGACGGGCCGGTGCGCGGATTCCACCTGCGGCCCGACGACATCCGCCACCGCGGCGTCGTCCTGACCTGGGGCGGATCCGAGGGCGGGCCCGATTTCGACCACGCCGAACTGCTTGCCAGCCAGGGCCACGAGGTGCTGGCGCTGTTCTACTTCGGGCAGCCCGATCAGCCCGAGATGCTCAGCCGAGTGCCGGTGGAGACGGTGTCGCGCGCGCTCGACTGGGCCGAGGCGAACGTCGAATCGGTGGATCCGGTCACGGTGATCGGGACGTCGAAGGGCGCCGAACTGGCCGCGCTGGCGCCGACCTACGAACCGCGCATCGACAACACGGTCCTGTTCGCGCCCGGTGACCACGTCACGCAGGGTCTCGACTTCTCCAACGTCGCGTCGTCGTGGACGTACCGGGGAGAGGAGATCCCGTACCTGGCTTTCAGCGACGCCTCCGACTCCGGGCCCACGCTTCGGATGCTGGCGGCGACCGTGTTGGGGACGCCCGTGCGACTGCGGCCCGTGTACGAGGCCACGTTCGATCAGCCGGGCGCGCAGGACAAGCAGATCGATCTGACGCGGGTGCCGGGGGAGGTGCTGATCTTCGCCGGCGGCGACGACCAGCTGTGGCCCGCCGCCGACTCTGCCCGGCGGTTCGCCGAGATGCGCCCCGACCGCACCGAAGTGCACATCTATCCCGAGGCGGGGCACATCTTCTCCGTGCCCGGCGACTATGCGAAGGGGATGTGGATGGGCGGCAGCGCGGAGGCCAATGCGGCGGCGCTGCAGGACAGCGACCGGATCCTTGGGGAGCGGTTGGCGGACTGGTCGCGGTAGGCGGGAGTCGGTAGGCGGTTGCGCCGGGGTGCCCTGACCGTCGGATGCAAGAAAGCCCGGCCCGGGGCGGCTTGCTCCGTCCCGGACCGGGCTTTGTCGTGACGGTCAGATCAGACCGCGCCGCCAGCGACGGCCGGCGGGGTGCCGGTGTTGGTGGAGGAGTCGGACTCGCGGGCGAGGTGCTCCTCGATGCGGAACCAGACATCGCCCGCGCGCTCGGCGATGGTCACCAGCGTGTCCATGTTGGCGACCTCCTCGACCTGCTCGCGCAGGAACCACAGCATGAACTGCTCGCCCAGCGGGTCGGACTCGGCGCGTGCGGCCTGGAAGAGGGCCTCGATCTGCTCGGTGACCTCCTTCTCCTGCTCGAGCGCCAGCTTGAGGGCGTCCACCGGGCCGTCGAACTCGCCGCGCGGCGCGGGGATCTCCTTGATCTCCGCCTTGAGACCGCGGTCGAGCATGTACTGCACCATCATCATGGCGTGGTTCCGCTCGCCCAGGCTGTGCTGGTAGAAGCGGGCGGCCAGCTGCGGAAGGTCCTGCGAATCGGCCCACACGGCGATCGCGATGTACTGCTGGGACGCCGCGAACTCGTTGCTGATCTGCGTCGAGAGGAGGTCGGTGAAGGCGCTGTTTGCCTTGGTCATGGTGATGCCTTTCGTCAGTTGCCCCGGCAGGTGCCCGGGCGGGCGGGGAGACGCTCTCCCGAGGGCACCAACATTAGGAGCAAAATCGGCATCGTGCCAGGTCAGTTAGCCTAACCTGACGGTGCGCAGCCTAACCTGAGGATGCATAGCCTCACCTTCCGTAGAGGCATTCGGCTGGCCTTCGGAGGGGTTGCGGAACGCCTGACCCTAGTCCCGGTGCGCCCGCATCGCCGAGTGCTGGGCACGCGGCTTCACCACGATCTGGTCGAGATTCACGTGCGACGGCCGGCTGGCGACAAAACCCACGATCTCGGCGATGTCCTCCGCCTCCATCGGGGTCAGTCCGCGATACACGGCGTCGGCCCGCTCCCGGTCCCCGTCGAACCGCACCGTGGAGAACTCGGTGTCGACCATGCCGGGCGCGATCTCGGTGAACCGCACGGGCTGGCCCAGGTGCTCGCCGCGCAGGGTCCGGTGCAGGACCGCCTGCGCGTGCTTGGCCGAGGTGTAGCCCGAGCCGTTGTCGTACGACTCCAGTGCCGCGATGGAAGTGATGGTGATGACCAGCCCGTCCCCGGTCTCTACAAGCGTAGGGATGAGGCCCTTGACCATGCGCAGCGTACCGAGGACGTTGGTCTCCCACATCCACCGCCACTGGTCCTCGTCGGCGTCCATCACACTGGTGGTGCCTTTGGCGCCGCCGGCGTTGTTGACCAGCACGTGAAGCCGCGGGAGGGCCGCGCAGAACTCCGCGCACGACTGCTCGTCGGTCACGTCCAGCGGGAGGGCGGTGCCGTCGATCTCGCCCGCCAGAGCCTCCAGCCGGTCGACTCGCCGCGCGCCCACCACGACATGGAATCCCTGCCGGGCGAGCTCGCGGGCGCTAGCCTCCCCGATCCCGGACGATGCGCCCGTCACCACCGCGATGCGGGTGTCGGCGGGCAGGGCGGCGAGGCGCTCACGGGCGGCGGTGTGCTCGGTACTCATGCGGTCAGGTTAGCCTTCCGGCGCGCTATCCGGAGGGCGGGTCACCCGCTCCGAGGTGACGCGTCACCAGCATCCGAGGTGGCGCCAGAAAGTCCACGCGGCCTCGTTCATCGTCACGGTCATGAGGCCTTTCGGACGAAGAGGTGCGGAGGTGGGCGTGGTGGCCCACTCGCGTCCGCCCCGGGACGTGGAGGTTGACGGAGGGGCCAGCGACGGGACGGTGCCGCCGTTCTCCTCGATGAGGTCCTCGGTGCGCTCAAGCGTGCACTGGTCGAGATCGATGGCGTATGACGGGTCGTCGTACGAGTCGGGGTCGGCGAACGCCAGGGTGATGAACCGCAGGTTCGGAACCGCATGGAGAGCGCGTACGACCTCGGCGTCGAGCAGATCCTCCTCCTGCCTGGGTGGGACGCGAAGAGTCACCAGAATGGGGTGCGGGGCCGAAGGCGGTTCCTTCGTACTGGGTCGCGGTGAGGTGCTCATGTCGTAGCCCTTCCCGCCGGCGGCTGAGGTCGGATCGTTGAACTTCACGTCGTAGACCAGGCCTGTCAGCGCAGGAACGGTGAGTGCCTCCCACACCTCGTCGTCGAGGGTGTTCGCGTCCAGTCGGTTCAACGTCACCGCCGGCCCACGATTGCGGGCGGTGACGGTCCAGCCGCGGTCTTCTCCGCGATGGGGTGCGGGTACCAGTCCATCAGCCACGAGTTCGCGGAGGTGGTCGATCGACGGTCGGGCGGCGGGGGAGTCGTCAGGCACCCTGGAGGCGTCGACCACGAGATCATCGGAAGACGTCGTCGTTCGATAGGTGACGGCGACATCCTGTGGCGTGGTCAGCTCCCACCACAGGCGCGCCCGAGCCATCCACCTGTCCGTGCTGCTGATCGGCCCGGAGTACTCCGACTCGGCGTCGGTGCCGGCGCGGCGGATAAGGGTCAGCGTGCTGCTCTCGAACGAGCCACCGCTGGCCTCGACGGCGGTGTGGAGGATCTCCACCACACGATCTGCGGTGAGGTCGTCCTCGAGGGGCAGTGTCATCGTCCCCGACGGCCCGTGCTTCACCGACCCGGATGAGGTGGAAGCACCGTAGAGAGGGAAGCCGTTGTCGTTCGAGACCGTGGTGTCCACGCCCGGGATGTCCTCGATCTGGCTCTCGACAACATCGGAGCGGGGCGGTCGGGGGTGGCTGCTGCACGCGCCCAGAGCGAGCGCTGCCGCCATGCAGATCGCGAGTAGACCCGCGGCCGACGCACGGAATGGGAGCCGGCACCCGGATTCGACACGCGAATCGGGGTGGAGTCGGACCGGCATGTCAGCGTCGGCCGAGGCCCGGGATGATCCCGACGAGGCCACGGATCGTGCCGCGGACCATGTTGGTGGTGGAGAAGTAGTCCAGCCATCCGATGACCCGTCCGTCGCGGACCTCGATCCGGCCGCACACCCAGAAGTCGCAGCGGAACCGGCCCAGGCTGAGCGAGTCCGTGCGCTCGGTCAACACCACGTGGGGGGAGCGGGGGTCGGTCGGGTTGGCCGGCGCCGACACGGCGAGATTGTGGGTGCGGATCCCGAGGTGCATGTTGCGGTTCATGGCTGCGATCGCGCCGATCACGGCCTTCTTTCCCTTGACGGTGGGCAGCCCCACATTCGTCCACCACACGTCGTCAGCGACCAGGTCAGCCACCGCGGAGGTCGAGCCGGATTGGAGGGCATCCAGGAAATTGCGGACGACGACCTCAGGGTCCGTCTGCGTCGAGGTTTCAACCATTGGCCTACGGTATCGCCCGGAGGGCGGCGTCGGGGGACCGTTCTGCGCGGATGCCGGTGCGTACGAGTGACGGCTGGCACCATGACCGACATGACCTCCACCAGCGCACCGTCGCCCGCCATGACCATCGCCTCGGCAGTCTCGTCCGACGGCGCCGCGATCGCCTACCGGACTCTCGGCGATCCCGCCGCACGCCCGCTCCTGCTCGTTCACGGCTGGGCCCAGTCCAGTGCGTGCTGGGGCCCGGACCTGCTGGCGGAGCTCGCCACCCGGTTCCGCGTGGTGGCGATGGACCTGCGCGGACACGGGCACTCGACCGTCGCGGCGGAAGGCTATGACTCGGCCGCCCAATGGGCCGACGACGTGGAGGCGGTCCTGGACGCCGCCGGAATCGGCGACGGTGCGGGCGCGATCCTGCTGGGCTGGTCGTACGGCGGGATCGTCGTCTCCGATTACCTGGCAGCGCGCGGCGAGGGACGGGTCGCGGGACTTGTGCTCTGCGGCGCCGTCACCTCGATCTCCCGTTCGGCGGGCGGCGCGGTGGGCCCGGCGATGATCGAGGTGACCTCAAACGGCGCCTTCGACGAGCGCCCCGGCAAGGCCGTCGCCGCTCTGGCCAGCTTCGGGACCGCGATGATGCGCCGAGGTGACGGCACGAGCGGCCAGCGCATCTTCGGTCTGTCCCTGGCCACCCCGCCGGCGGTCCGCCAGAAACTGCTCACCCGGCGAGTGGACAACGACGAGACCCTGCGCGCCCTGACCATCCCGGCGCTGGTCATCCACGGCGAGCACGACGGCGTGGTCCTGCCCTCAGCCGGTCAGGCCAACGCCGAGATGATCCCCGGTGGCCGCTACGTGGGCTTCGCCGAGTCCGCCCACGCACCATTCATCGAGGAGACCCCGAAGTTCCTGTCAGAGCTCGACGCGTTCGCCGCCGCGCTCTGACAGCCCCGGACATCGGGGTGCCCCACCGCGCGGCGGGGTCCCCGACTCGGGGCGGGCGGGTGGTCAGCCGGCGTTGTTGACCTTGGCGACCTGCTGCGCCATCAGGTCCGCCAGTTCCGCCTCTGCCTCGGGCCCGATCTCGCCGCCGAGTTCGGGGGCGGTAACGGCCCCGCCGACCACCTTCACGCCGCGGACCTCGGTCAGGTACACGAGGGTCGCCATCCGGCCGCCCTCGCCCAGAACACCCTCCACCTGTGTGTCGGTCGTACGGGCGACAACATCGTCGACACCCTCGATCTCGGGGGCGTCCGCCGAGGTCGAGGTGCCGCTCATGCCGAGCGCCTGCCCCTCGAACTGGACGTTCTCGCAGTTCCCCCAGTTGGTCTGGTACTCATCGAAGCTGATCGAGGTCCGGAGCACCTGGATCGTGTATGCGACGGTGGAGGTCTCCCCGCCGCCCATGAGCGCCGCGAGCTCACCATCCGCGACATCCTTGGCCAGAGCCGAGTTCATGTCAGCGGCGTCGGCACACTCCGGGGGATCGAAGTTGATCTCCATGCCCTCGGGCATGTCGAACCCCGCCCCGGCCTGCGCCAGCATCGCGGGGTCGGCCTCCTGCATGGGCATCGAGGTGACCTCGTCGGGGGTCAGTAGCAACTCCTGCACCGGCGCATCGGTGGGCTCGGAGTTCGCGCCGCCCGTCGCCTCGGAGACCGCGTCCCCGGCCTCGCCGGCCACCGATGACGCCGCCGACGTCGCGTCCGAGGCGACCGACTCGGCCTGATCTGCGGTGTCGGATGAGCACGACGCGGCGGTCAGCGCGACGCCGAGGGCGAGCGTGATGCCGATACGGCGAACGGTCATGGGGTTCCTCCGGTGTGATCAGTGGTGACAATTACCGTGGCGCACGCTATATCGCCGACCGTCCCGACGGGGCATCCAGGCCGCAGGGTGGGGAGAAGTTCACTATCGAACATTCATGCCGGCGTCGTCGTCGTACTCATGCGACAACCTCCCGCCCCACTCCCGTCTACAACCTCCCGCCTCATCCCCTCGGCGACCTGCCGCCTCACACTGGTGGGCAACGTTCCAACCCTTCCCCGTCGACACCCTCCCGCCCCCACGCGACGTGCACCGGCGCGCGGACGGGGGCACAATCGGACTGGTGACCGTTTCCGACCTCCACCCCGGCCCCGACCTGCCGCTACCCCGGCGCGTCGCGGTGCTGTCCTTTCACACCTCGCCGCTGGCCCAGCCCGGCACCGGTGACGCCGGGGGTCTCAACGTGTACGTCCTGCAGACCGCGCGGCGGCTGGCCCAACGCGGCGTCGAGGTGGAGATCTTCACCCGCGCAACGCATTCCAGCCAGCCCCCGGTGGAGGAGGCGGGCGATGGCGTGCTGGTCCGCAACATCGTCGCGGGGCCGTTCGAGGGCCTGCGCAAGGAGGACCTGCCCACGCAGCTGTGCCCGTTCGTCGCCGGCGTGATGCGCGCCGAGGCCGGCCACGCGCCCGGCTATTACGACCTCATCCACTCGCACTACTGGCTGTCCGGCCAGGCGGGGCTCGTGGCCGCCGAGCACTGGGGCGTGCCGCTCGTGCACACCGCCCACACGCTCGCCGAGGTCAAGAACGCCGTCCTCACCGCCGGCGACACCCCCGAGCCCGAGTCGCGGCGCATCGGCGAGCAGCAGATCGTGGACGCCGCGCACCGCCTGGTTGTCAACACCACCGGCGAGCGCGACGAG
This sequence comes from Dietzia aerolata, assembly GCF_014144865.1. Classification (GTDB taxonomy): domain Bacteria; phylum Actinomycetota; class Actinomycetes; order Mycobacteriales; family Mycobacteriaceae; genus Dietzia; species Dietzia aerolata. Next base: position 9,214 of record NZ_JAALDM010000109.1, read on the forward strand.
CTCGTGGGCTACTACGACGCCGACCCGGCCGACATCGACATCGTGCCGCCCGGCGCCGACCTCGAGCAGTACACCCCCGGCACGCAGCGCGGCACCGAGAAGGCCCGGCGCGCGCTCGGGCTGGCGCAGAAGACCGAGGTGATCGCGTTTGTCGGGCGGATCCAGCCGCTCAAGGCGCCCGACGTGGTGGTCCGCGCCCTCGCCGAGATCGTGCGCGCCGACCCGCACCGCGACG
>NZ_JAALDM010000110.1 GCF_014144865.1 Dietzia aerolata
GCCGGCGCGGGAGGCGTCCAGCGCGGAGCGGGCCACGTCGCCGAGGCGGGCGGGGGCGTACTCGGGATCGTCGCCGGAGCCGGCGGCCTCGGCGACCAGCGTATGCAGGTCGCGGTCGGAGGTCTCGACGCCGGTGCCGATGTTGAAGCGCAGCCCGGCCGCGGCCTCGACCCGGGAGGCGCGGACGAAGGCGTCCACCACGTCGTCGACGAACACGTAGTCGCGGGTGTTGCCACCGTCGCCGAACACGCGGGTCGGCTGCCCGGCGAGCAGTCGCTGGGAGAAGATCGCCACCACCCCGGCCTCGCCGTGCGGATCCTGGCGCGGGCCGTACACGTTCGCCGGCGCGACGCCCGCCCATTCAATGCCGTACAGGCGGGCGAACATCTCGAGGTAGATCTCACCTGAGACCTTGCCGGCCGCGTACGGGCTGAGCGGGTCCACCGGACGGCTCTCGGCCACGGGCAGTTCGGTGACGGGCCCGTAGATCGAGCCGCCGGAGGAGGTGAACACGATCCGGCGCACCCCGGCCCGGCGCGCCGCCTCGGCCAGCCGGACGGTGCCCACGACGTTGACCTCGGCATCGTGCACCGGGTCCTCGACAGACAGGCGCACGTCGATCTGGGCGGCCAGGTGGAAGATCACCTCGGGCTTCGCGGCGGCCACGATCTCCTCGATCGCGGGATCGGTCAGCCCCAGTTCGTGGAACTCGAATCGCTCGCCGGCCTCGCGGGCGGCGGCCAGGTTCTCCAGGCGGCCCCGGGACAGGTCGTCGATGACCGTCACCTCGTGGCCCTCGGCCAGCAGCCTGTCCACGAGGGTCGAGCCGATGAATCCGGCCCCACCTGTCACCAGTGCACGCACGTGTTCCCCTCTCCAAATGCGGCGGATCCGCCGCTGCCGACCCACCGGCCGCGTCCGGCCCAGACCTCCCCGCCAACAATACGGCTGCCGGGCCCCACGGTCACGGCCGCCCGGTCACCGTGTCGGCGCGGGTGAGCGGGGTGCGCTGGTCCGGCGGGAACGGCGAATTGGCGAGGATCTGCGCGAGTTCCGCGTCGGTGAATGCGGCCCGCACCGCGAAGATCCGCACCTGCCCGTCGCTGTACACCTTGGCCAGTCCGGGCGTCTCGTCGAGTTCCAGCAGGTGATCGTTGGGCTTCTGGAAGCCCCAGTAGTTGGGCGGGCTGATGTAGACGTAGGTGACGCCGAGCTCGGCGAGTGCCGCGTCCACCTCGGGGTCCAGCCCCGCCTCGTCCATCGTGTTGAACAGTTCGCTAGTCAAGGGCGCGGTGTCCACGGGCGCGAGATAGTGGCGCGAAGTCGAGGGCAGCCCGTCGGTGGCGTACATCCACCCGGAGCCTTCGTCGGGGTTGGTGTAGATCAGGCCACTGTAAGCCTGCGGCTGCTCAGTCAGCCAGTGGAAGGCCCGCCGGTCGTGGTCGTCGACCAACCGGTCCCAGCGCTGATTCGATCCGGCCGCGACCGCATACTCGGGCGCGGCCTGGACGACCCAGGATCCGACCGCCACGATCGCGGCCATCGCCACGCCGACCCTCAGTCCGGTGACGCCGCGCCCGTCCGGGTCGGTGATCGGGTCGATGAGTCTGCCCAGCCAGCCGGCGAGCAACTGCACGGTCGCGCCGACCCCCACGCCGACGGCGGCGGCCACGATCACCGCCATGACCACCCCGATGCGGCGCGGGTCGTTGTAGAAGACACTGCCCATGAAGCGCAGGGTGCCGCCGGTCCAGTTGCCGAACTGGCCCATGGCGTTGACGGTCACCACGAGCAG
>NZ_JAALDM010000010.1 GCF_014144865.1 Dietzia aerolata
GGAGCTGGTGCGCGCGGCGGCCCCGGCGGAGCTGGCGGAGGCCGGGGCGGCGCCAACCACCCTGCCCCACGTCGGTCACAGACTGCGCAACCGCGTGCGTCGAGCCAGGCGGGCCAGAAGCCGGGCGGCCAGTCGCCGGGCGGCCAGAAGCCGGGCGATGGAAAGCCGTCAGGCCCAAGTCAGCCGGGCACTGGTCGGCCCGGACCTGGTGCGGATTCAGGGCCGGGCGGCGGCCGACAGACACGCACGACTGAGGCGGCTCAACAGCGGAAGCGGCTCGGGCAGGACTGGTCGATGTATCGACAGGACCCGGTACGGCCGAGCAGTGATAACACTCCGAGCGGTAGCGGCAGGAGGCGTGGTCGATGAGTGATTCAGGTGTTTACGGAAATCTGACCGAACGACAGCGAACAGGGTTCTTCTTTGGTCTTGGACCCGTCGCCTCGCTTCTTGCACTTGTTCTGCTCGCGCTCGTCATTGTTTTTGGCTCGATTTTCAACGCTATGCCGGTGGCTATTGTCGTCGGCCTCGCAGGAGCGGCAGGGCTATTCCTCACGCGGGCAACGCCGAACCGGGAATCGATTTTGACTCTGTGGAAGGACCGGATCATGTTCAAGTATCTGCGCATGCGAGGCCGGACTTCCTATCGGCCGGGCACGCTTCGTAGCTTCCAGCCGCCGGGGATGCTCGCTAGCGTCAAGCTGGTTGATCTGCCGGTTCCCGGTGATCGCACCTATGCCGCTATCGCGAACCCGGCGCAAAAGACGCTCACGGTCGTGTTCTCGGTGTCCTCGAAGGGGGACGAAGCAGTCGCCCAGACGACCATCGACAATTACGTCAACTCGTGGGGCATCTTCCTGCGTGACCTAGGGCAGATCGCAGACTGCGAGGCCGCGCAGGCCGTCACTGAGACCTACCCCGATCCCGGTGTGTCGGGGCAGGTCCACCTCGAACGGTCAGAAGACCCGAACTCCCCGCAGCTGGCGCGCGACATTATCGAGCAGGCAGCCCAAGAGCTGCCACAGGGTCGCCTAGCCATGCGGCACCGCCTCGCGGTGGTGTTTGAGCAGCGGGACCGCGATTGGGATACCTGTGCGGGAGAGGTCGCAAAGCAGATCAGAACCTTGCTGCCGGGCCTAGAGTCGGCCGGCTTGACGCCACGGCTAATGGGGCACGACCAGATCGCAGAGTTCGTCCGTCGCGCGTACTCACCGACAGATGCGCTACAGCTCGACCTCGCTAGTGCCGAGGATGATCGGCGCGCGAGTCTTGATTTCTCGGAGGTCGGCCCGACGAGTGCTGAGGAACAACCGCGTGGCTTCATTCACGACGAGTTCGTATCCACCAATTACGCCGCCTACAGGTTTCCCACAGACGGCTTTATCGAGCAGGTGCTTCGCCCCGTTCTTGAAGGAAACTTCGACCTACCGCTAAAGCGCGTCTGCATGACGTTCCGTCCGTACGAGCGTGGTGAAGCTCGAGCGCGCGTTGATGCCGACCACCGGGACGCCGTTCGTGCGGCTCGACGCACCAAGCGCGGACAGGAAGACCCAGCCGATCAGGTTCGCCTGGCGGCCGTCGAGCAGTCGCGGTCAGAGATTCAGGCGGGCCACGGTTACGTACGCACCGGGATTATCGTCACTGTCACAACGCCGGTCGACGCCGATCAGGACGCCACCGACATTCTCATTGGCGGGATGGGCCGTGCCGCCTCACTGCACATGCGGCCCACAACGAACCACCACAGCGCCACGTTCGCGAGCGGTCTCGGCCTCGGTGTCCTGCTCGAACGAGGTGGAGACGGAGTGTTGTCTAATGCCCTCTAAGGAAATGACGCCCGACGAACTCGACGCGGCGCGCGAGATACTGGAGCGTCGCGCCGACTCACGGATTCCGATATGGAATACCCTCTGGCGGCGGCGACTGGTGGCGCTCAATGCGGAGACCGACACCAAGGATGCTCTCGGCGGCGAGTCCCAGGTGTACGCGCACGGCCGCCCCATCATTGGCGGGGGTCAGTGCCTTTCTGCCACACGGCTGCCCGAGATTCAAGGCACCACCAAGCAGGTGCAGGGACTCTGGCCCTGGTCTGTCGGCGGCGGATCACCCCAACTCGGCGGACCCATCGGTCAGCACTACCTACATGGGCGCCCGTTCTACTTCGATGCCCTTGACTGGTTTCGCGCCAACCTCATGTCCGCCCCCACTCAAATCGTTCTCGGCCTCAATGGCTACGGCAAGTCCAGTCTCGTCCGGCGGCTGGCGACTTACGCGGTGAGTCGCGGCCGCATCGTCATTTTCATGTCCGACTGCAAGCCCGACTACCGGACTATGACTGAGCTGTATGGCGGTCAGGTGATCTCCCCAGGTTACGGACGCTCCACGATCAACCTGCTCGACCCAGGCTCGCTAGGCGAGGCCCTGCACCAGATCGAGCACCTGCCCGAACAGCACGCCGTGCTTGCAGAGGAAATCAAGCGTCGCACGCTACTCAACTTGACCATCGTGATCGAGCTACTACGCAGCTCAGGGCTACGCGACTACGAGTCGTCGCTGCTCTCGGCCGCACTCGACCTGCTGCTAACCCAAGACCGGGACCAGCCACCGATCATTTCGGACCTCCTTGCCGTGATCGAGAACGGTGGCCCCGCTCTAATGGATGCAGTTAGTGTCACCCACCACGACACTTACCTGGATGAAACTCGCGCCGTTCGGCGCAGCCTCAAAGCCATTATCGACGGGCCGATGGGAAGCCTTTTCAACGGCCAAACCACGGACCCGATCAACCTCGGCGTACCGTGCATTGATATTGACGTTTCTGCCGTACCTGCGAACAATGCCATTCTTCGGGCTGCTGTCATGCTCATTTCTTGGCAAAACGCATTTGCCGCCATTGAAGGGCATCACGTCCTGTCTGATAACGGAATTCACGACAAGGTTGTTTTTGATCTTATTGGTGACGAGCTGTGGCAGCTCCTAGAGGCCAGCCCAGAACATGCCGTGTCATATATCGACCGTGTTACGAGAACCAACAGGACCAGCGGTGTCGTATTGACCCTGGTGACGCACTCCGTGCGCGACTTCAAGCGGGTAGCCGGCGGCGACTCAAACCAGGGGCGAGCCACCGGCTTCATCGAGCGCTGTCGTGCAAAATTCATCGGGCCAGTCACTCAGAACGAAATAGATGAAATGCGCGGCATTATCAACTTCACCGAGACCGAGGAAGCCTTATTGCAGGAGTGGTCGGAAACGCCATTGCCAGGCGAAGAGTTTGTAGCCGGCGACCGTCAGAGTCTATCTGGGTTGGGTTGCTTCATTCTCAAAACCTCAGAGTCGGATTCAGCTCCCGGCATTCCTTTCCGCGTTCATCTTCCCGAGTATGAAAAGCAGACCGGCATTCACGCAACGAGTGTCCGGCTCGAAAAGTAGTTTTCAGTGTCCACCGCAATAGCCGCTACTGGCTTCATCGTCCGCCACAGGAAAAAGATCATCGCGATATTGCTCGTGCTGACGCTTTTCCTCATCATGTGGCTGGACAGTCAAGACGGATGCGAGCCAGCCAGCGGCGGACGCGCTGGCGGCAGCGGCCCAGCCAACTCGGAAGGTCTCGCATACCCGGTTGACCTTGATGCTCCCATTACCTCGCCGTTCGGCCCACGCGGCGGCGAGGCTCACAACGGCATGGACCTGGCGCCGCCCCGCGGGGCGCCGATATACGCCTTCGCGGACGGAATCGTGATCGCCTCGCAGGACACCGGAGTGTCGGGCTTCGGCGGCTGGATCGTGGTCCTGCATGAAATTGACGGCCGCGAAATGAGTACCGTCTACGGCCACCAAGACCCCGGCGGCAACCTCGTGGCCGAGGGCGCCACAGTCGAGGCCGGCGAGCACATCGCGCGCGTCGGCAACAGTGGTTATTCCACCGGCCCACACCTGCATTTCGAGCTGTACGAAGGCAACCGACTTGCGGGGGGAACGCCCATTGACCCCGCACCGTGGATCGAGCGGGCACGAACTGGCGCGGCCGCCCCCGAGGACGACAGCGGCGACGAGGGCGAGGACCAGGACGCCGAGGGCGAGAGCACGGAGCCGGGGACCGTCGAGAACGGCGACACTAGTGGCGCCGACACTCAGACGATCCGCGACCTGCGAGCGTCCCAGATCATCGACGTGGGCCAGCAACGCAATGAGTCCGAAATAGTGGTGGTGTCCGCTCTCGCCGCTGGACTGGTCGAGAGCGACCTGCACAATCTGGCCAGCGAGGCTGTTCCCGAGTCCAAGAACTACCCGAACGATGGAGTCGCCCCAGGCGACTACGATTCGGTCGGATTATTTCAGCAGCGAGTGAAATACTGGGCTGAGCAGGCCGGCGGAATCAAGGGTCTGATGGAGCCGGCGCAGCAGATCAACTGGTACTACGACACCGCCGCCGGAGTTCCACATGACTCCGTTGGCCAGATCGCCGCCGACGTGGAGAACCCGGCCGCCAAGTACAGGCACAAGTACGCCGACCGCGCGGCCGAGGCGGCTGAATACTATGAGCGCCTTTCCGGTAGTGCCGCCGGTAGCTTGGCCGCCGGCACCGCCGAGTGCGGCGGTTCCGGCTCACTTGCCGATGTTCCGTCAGCAGACGGACTGGGCCGACGCATTCTGCTGGAAGCCAAAAAGGGCTTCGGAATGCCGTACGTGTGGGGTGGCGGAAATACCGAGGGGCCAACCAACGGCCTGTCCGGCGACGATCCGCTCGGCTACGACTGCTCCGGCCTCACGCAGTTCGCCGTCTATCAGGCGACAGGGGGACAGGTCTCGCTACCGCGAACAGCACAGGACCAGGGGCACTCGGACCTCCTTCAAGAAGTGTCCTGGGAGGAAGCCCGCCCCGGTGACCTCTTGTTCTTCGGTGCAGGTCACTTCCATCACGTGTCGATCTATTCCGGTCAGAAGGACGGCGCCGATATGCAGTATGAGGCCCAGACCTTCGGCGTCCCGGTCGGTGAGTACGAGGTTTGGCAGCCGCCAGACAAGGTAATGCGGGTCGTATTGGATGAAGGCGAGGCGGAAACACGTGATGAATGACCGGAGATTCGGCACAGCCGCAGCGAGCCTGCTGGCAGCTGTGCTCGTGCTCAGCTCGTGCGCGGACCAGGACGACGACAGCTACGTCGATAATCACGCTGGTCATAGTCCACGGGGGCCGGAAACGGCCGAAATCATCATGCCGTACGGCGAGGGGTTCGAGCATCTACAAGGCCAACCCCCCGAAGCAGTGGCCGAAACGGCACTGCTTCGTCTCGCCCACGCAACCCCCGCCCAGGTCGAGGACCAGGACGCGGCGGCCGCCACTTTGCGCGGTGTCGTCACCCCCGAGCTATGGACCCAGCTCAGAGACGATCCAGCGTCAGTAGTGCCAACCATGACTGGCCCGGCATGGCGCGCATGGGACAGTGCCGGCGGCGGCGTCACTGTCACCGTCCGCCAGGACGAGGAACAACACCCACCAGACACCGACACCACGTGGACTCGAAAGTGGGTCGTGACGCGCCAGCTAGCGGGGTCCACGTCGCCACTCGACACCACCTACGCCGTAGCGCTGCGCAAGATTTCGGGACAGTGGCGCGTGAGCGACTTACGGTTGTTGGGGTAGGACATGAACTAAATCAGTCGGCGGTCGTCCCCGGCGGGCGACACAGGTACGCGCTCCGTCCTCGGCCTGGCTGTTGCTGGCCGGCCCGCTTGCGATGTTCGTGCAACAGGTGGCCGACCACTCCTGTGCTCACGTCCATTTCTTCTGCGATCTCACGGTACGACTTCCCTGCCGCACGAAGTGCGGCAGCTCGTTCACGGCGTGCAGCGGCACGCTCAACCACCACGCTCCGCGGCTCTGCACGAAGACGCCGCACATGCCGTTCCGACATTCCAAGCCGCTCAGCGGCCTCGGCCGCTGTCAGTGGTCGGCCTTCTTTGTCGATACGGGGACGAGGATCGAGGGCACTCATCCGAAGACCTCCTGAAGCCGCTTGTCGCGTGCGGCACGACGGACCACGCCCGATTGGCGGCCCTGGGCGGCGTGCCATTCCTTCTTGCTTACGAAGGTAGACCGGACCCATTTAGAAATCGACCGGGCCGTCGCTGTGACCTCCGAGAATGGTAGAGGCTCAGGAAATGCTGAGTTGGCCGCGTGGCAGTGCTGCATCACGACGCGCTGCCACTCTTCGTACGGCTGCTCTGGATCGTGTAGCCCGTAGACCGCAGCACGGGCCGTGTCGAACATCGTGCAGTTGCGGCCGAATCCATGCGACCGTTCCGGTTTGCGGGGGAGCTGGCGAGGGGTGTGTATTGTCCCCAGCTCGCGCAGACTGTACGCCTTGTCTGTTCCCCAGATGACCTCTGCGTCCGGCGCAACTGGGCATCTGGTGAGCAGGGAGGTGTACGCCGGGTCGCCGTCGAGTGACCGGCGCAGCCCCTCGGCTGTCCGAGCTAGGTATCTGATCGGTGCTTGGCGTGCAGCCTCAGTCCGCGTGACAGGTTCGTTGAGCCACCATCCCACGTGCGCGTGACCGGTTGGCCCCTCTGCTACCCAGGACGGTTTCGGGTGATCTGCGGGCGACTCAAACGCCTTTATGGCGGCAAGGGGGTGGTCTACGTCGATCACCACACAGATCGTCATAGCCCCCGGCCCGGTCTCGATGTAGCGGTGCTGTAGCGCGCGGTCGCGGGGGAGGCGGCGAACACCGTCCTCAAGATGGTTGGTCGCGAGCGCCCAGTTGTGCCAGTACCGCTCTCGCCAGGAGGCCGCGTTATGAACCGAAGGTGCTGCCGCCGTTGCCATGATCGCATCATTACACAGATGTAGCTCGTATTGGGGTAGGACATGAACTAACTCAGATGTGGGCGCAGCCCCGCCCGGTTTTCTGGGGCTTCCGGTCCCGCGCAGGGGAGGTGTCTCGCAGGAGGTGCCGCCCATCTGGGGTACACGCTCCTGGACAGCTCCCGACGAGCACGGTGCCCGTCCATCTAGGGCACGAATCGCCCCTTCTGGACAGGTCTGAGCTAGGGTTCTGACTCTTTCTAGACAATCTCCGGAAGGCAGACACACATGGGAATGACGGTGGGATACGCACGGGTCTCCACGACTGAGCAGAACCCGGCCAGGCAGCTCGAAGCGCTGGCGGGAGCTGACCGCATCTACACAGATCGCGCCTCCGGCAAGAGCACGGATCGGCCAGAACTGGCGGAACTGCTCCGCTTCGTAAGGGAAGGCGACACGGTTCGGGTCACGTCGCCGGATCGACTAGCCCGTTCGACTACGGACCTACTGGCGCTCGTGCGGCAGATGAAGGAAAAGGGCGTAGCGGTCGAGTTCATAGACCACCCGGCGTTGAACACGGACAGCCCGCAGGGCGAGCTGATGCTGACGGTTCTGGCGGCAGTTGCCCAGTTCGAGCGGGCGACCGCGCGCGAGCGCCAGGCCGAAGGTATCGCCATAGCCAAGACCAAGGGCAAGTACCGCGGGCGGAAGCCGGCGCTGACGGAGGCGCAGAGTGCATCGGCGGTCGAGAGGCTGGCGCAGGGTGCGTCGGTCTCGGCCCTCGCTCGCGAGTATGGGGTCAGCAGGCAAACGATCTACAACGCGCGCGCTAAGGCAAGGGAGGCCATTGTCGAGCAGTACCGGCCGGTGGTGCAGATGCTCGCAGACGGGCACTTTCCTGATGGGACTCCGATCACTGCCGAGACTGTGCGGGAACGACAGGCGGCGCAAAATGCCCGAACTTCCTACAGCTAACCCACTAGTCAACAGTGTGCCAGCGTGCTAGTGTGGCAGTACACCAACACGGAGAGGGAGGGCGCTCATGGCGACAATCACGATTGCGAACGCGAAGGGAGGCGTTGGCAAGACCACTACGGCGATCTACCTCGCTGCGGCGGCCGTTGCGGACGGGTACACCGTCGAAGTGCTTGATACTGATCCGCAGGCGTCGGCACTGGACTGGGCGGCTGGCGCCGCCGGGGCAGGCACACCCTTGCCGTTCGAGGTTCACGCCGTGGAGGGGCACGAGCTGGCACACCGCGACAGCCGCGCTGATTTCACGATTATCGACACTCCGCCGATCATTCCTGACGTGATTGACGCGGCCGTGGACGCTGCTGATTACGTGATCCTCGTGACGACACCCGAACCGGCTTCGACACGCCAAGCGTGGCGCCTGGCGCCGTCACTGAGCCACCGTGACTACGCGGTGCTGTTTGTGAACGGCGAGGCCGGACGGAGGCTGCTGGACGAGACCCGCGCAGCATTTGACGACTTCCCGAAGTTTCCCGGCTACATACCGCGCCGGGAGGCGATCAAGCGAACCAACGGACTGGGGATCATCGAGAAGCCGGGCCTGTTTGGATACACCGACGTGTGGCGCCACCTGGTGCCCGCCAACAATGAGAGGACGACAGCATGAGTGACGCACCGAACCTGACCGGAGGCGCAGCACGCCCGCTGGCGCAGGGAGCCAAGAAGGCGCGCGAGACGAGCGCGCGCGAAACCTTTACTCCGGCCGCCCCGGCGCCGGCCGCGCCGAAGCGCGACAAGGGCGTCATGGTCTATCTGACTGACGCCGAGCGAAAGGCGTTCAAGCGATGGGCGTTCGAGAATGATTTGTCGATGTCAGACGTGCTGGCTAAGCACGTAGCCGAGCTGCTGGAAGCCGAGGGCGAGGGGTAGTCATGGCGATCAACGAGGTAGACCGGCAAACCGAGGTCGCCGCCGAGCTGTCCGAGACTGCTCGAACCCTCGCTCATTCCACTCGAAGCGTGCCAAACGGCGCCGATTCATACCGCTTGATCGGAGAGCTGTCGGACACTATTCAGAGTCTCCGGTACGTTGCGTACCAGCTCGGTGAGTGGCACGCGGGCGCGGTAGACGGAACACATTTCGACGGCGACGATGGAAGCGGCGACGGGCGCGCCTGCGAGCACACGCAAACGCACCTGCGGAACGTCGCAGACCTGCTTTGCAAAGCGGGCGAGCAGGTGGACCAGGCCCACACCGAGAACGGGCGTATCCGGTGGATTGGAAACTGACGCGAACGTAAAAGTGCCCCCGGCCCAGAAGGGCCGGGGGCACAGTCCTTCGAGCTGCGCTTAGGCGAGTCCTGCCAGAGCCGCAGTGAGGTCGCGCGAGGCCAGGTCAATGTCGGCGCTGATCTGGTGCGCCGCACGGTTCACGTCGTTGCTGACCTGATCTGCTGCCGCCTGCACGTCCGCGCCAAGTTGGCCGGCGACCACCGCGAGGTCAGCGGGGACCGGGACCGCCGGTGGCGCCGGCGGTGCGGCCGGCGCGGACGCCTGGGTGGCCGGGGCCGGAGGCGGTGACACTGTGGCACCCTCACCGAGCACGGTGCCGTCAGTGATGCGTGTGTCCGTCGAGGGTTCAACGGGGGTGCTACCGGGTTGTCCCGACGGCTTGTCACCGACGAGGGGCTGATAACCATTCGCGATGCGGGCCTCGTTCTCAAAGTCCCACACAATGTCAGCGGCGAGGCCCTGCAACGTCTCGACACCGCCGGGAACGGTCGAAGCTCCCACGCCCGCGCCGCCGACGGCGGCGGCAGCACCGCCTGCAAGGCTTCCCGCACCCGCGCCGGCACCAGCGCCGACGGTGCCAAGAACAGCGGCGCCGGCGGCAGGTCCAGCGGCCGCCGCGATTGCGTGGCAGGGAATGCCGACGCCAGGAGCAACCACGGTGACAACGCCACAAGACACCTGCGCCGGAATCTGTGCGCCCAGGCCGACGGCCGCACCGCCGAGAGCGCCCGTAATGCCAGTGCCGACCGCGCCGACGGCTCCGCCGCCGAGAGCGCCGAGTGACCCGACAGCAGCGGCACCGGTTCCGGCTGCGCCGAGAACCTGGTCGAGATGCGCTCGGTCAGCTCCGTGTCGTGCAGCCACGTTCGCGTCAAACTTGTTGAGAACGTCTACCGGGGTGATGTTCTGCGACACCGCAGGATCGAGCAGAAGAAGGCCGCCGGACTCCTGCACAACCTGGACCTCGCGCTCAACAACAACGGTCTCGGTGACTGTCTGCGTGATGATCTGGGGCGGCGACGAAACAACGAGCGGCTGCGCGGCTCGCTGGATTCCAGGGGCAACATTCTGGATCGCCACCGGGACGGCCGGCGCCGGCCGTGCGGTCGGCACCTGCGGTGACGGCGACGGGCGGTTGGGGACCTGGGGTGAAGGAGTCGGCTGCGCGAACGCGGCGGCAGTGGACCCGAGTGTGATCGCCAACGCGACGGCGCTAGCGGCCGCTGCTGGACGGCGGAATGACTGGCTCATGGAAGCTCCAATGCTGGGAGTTAGTTCGCGATCAGAGTACGTCAGAATCTGTGTTGCCGCTAGGCCGACCTTGTACTCGCCGCGATGCGCCAGAAGTGCGCGGTGACTTGCGCTTGCTGGGAAGTCTCCTTGCGAGCGTTCCCTCGGTAATCCCGAGAGCCTCCGCGATCACTGCCCTGTTCACATCGAGACCGGCGAGGGCGTCAAGCGCGGACTCTAGTTCGGCGCGCTTGTCCTTCAGCTCCCGGTCGAGCTGGTCAATCGAGCGGAACGCGCGCACAGCGCGCGCAATCTCTTCCCGCGAGCGCGCTTCGCGCCGCTCGAACTCCTGACGAGCTTTGGCGAGGGCGCGTGTCGTTATGTCATCGACCGAGGCATGTTCGTCTGTGTGTTCATGTTCCATGAGCGGGACGTTAGCACGAGGTGAAGCTCGCGCAGGGGACCGTCGCGAGAACGCGGAGGACTCGACGCGAACCGCGCAAAAATAGTGTGATGCACCCGTAATTTAACTGTAAGAAGCATTACCATCAGATTACAGTGCTGACTGCTCCCCACCTGGCAATACGGCTGCGCCGTAGACTGTCACACGATTCACCACCCCCCCTGCGCAAGCTTGTGAGGGTGGTGAATCCTGAGACAGTCCCCAAAGGGTTGCCAGGTGGGGAGCAGTCAGCATGAGTGAGGTGGGAGGTGGGTGGGAGGAAGGGGAGAAAAAGACAGCGATGTAGGTGGGTGGTTGCGGTGTGAAGGGATAGTCGGTCTTGGTCAGTGGTTGCCGTTAGAGCGCGGCAGATGTGTGTGGGTTGTAGACGTAGGCGGCGCAGGTAGTTGTGTGTCGTGTGTTGCCGTCGAATTGCGCGCCCGAGAGCGGTTGATCGGCGCCACCTGGTATTGGTTTTCGCGTCGTCCTGGTCGCTGTCGGTGAGGGGTCTGGCGCGGGCGCTGAGACGACGCACCCTTGCCTTGTAATGTGATTGCGAGCGGCCCTCCGTGGGTTGCGGCAAAGGAAGAGGTTGATGTGATGCGCACACCGGTATCTGATGCTGAGGTGAAGGTGCTCACCGTTGAGTTGGTGCGGTCGCTGAGGGTCGTGCGTATGAGCACTCTCATTCGCTACTTGGAACACCTGCTTGGCGAAAAGAAACGTGGTGCATGGAGCACGTACGTGAGTCGTCTCGTGCAGCAGACCGAGTTGGAGTACGTGCAGCGCGGCGGTTCGCGCGCTGAGAGCATCCTTGGGGTCGATGTGACCCGCCAGTTCGCGGTGGTCGAGGTCCAGGCCGCGCACGAGCTTCGCGTGGCTGACGTGGCCGTTGAGTTCATCCGTGCTGGGTTCGACTGGACGCCGCCGCTTGCGCGCGGCGCTCACGACGAGAAGGTGTCGGACGGCACGGCATGGATGGGTCAGACGCGCGTCGAAGTAGAGGTGGAGCTGTCCGCAAAGACTGCGAAACGGTGGCGCCGAGTGGCCGCCCGCTATCGAGACATTCAGGCCCGCGAGCCAGTGGGGGTGTTGTACGTCTTTGCCAGCGACGGGTTACGTCGCTCATTCCGGTCAGTTCTGGCCGAGCGCGTCACGCCGGGGTGGTGGCATCTGGGCGTCTCGGATATGTCGAGTACGGAAGGCCGTCAGGCGGCGGACGCGGCACTGGCCGCGCTTGTCTGTGAGGCGGTCCAGGCCGGCGAGATACAGACGACGAACGTAGGACAGGCCGCGCTACTCGAACCGACTACGGACGCGATTGAGAAGCCACCACAGGCGACGCTCTCGCGGGCCGAACAGAAGCGCCAGGAGCTACTAGCCGCACGCGCGGCGAGGGAGAACACACGATGAATACGAACCCGTCAATGACCCTTCTCGCGAGCGTCGTCGTGTGGCTACCTCTCGTGGTTGCATTCTTCGTCTTCGTCATGCTGGCACGCTTGCTGACGAAGCAGACCATCTTGCACCGCGGGGAAGCCTATTGGCGGACGGTGACGCGAACGGTCGCCGCCGTCGTTGCAGCAGCGACCGCACTCGGCATCGGAGGCTTGATCTATGTCGTGTGGCGGGTGCAGCAAGTCTGGGCGCTACGCCCCTCGATGAGCGGAAACTGGGCCGCGTACGCGAGTGACTATGCGGGCTATACCGGCATGAGTGCGCTCATCGCGATCCTTGCCGTACTCGGCTTCGCGCCCGGTCTGTGGCTCATCGGCCGAGCCGCGTTTCTGTGGAAGGTCCGCTACCGCCGGTCGTCCGTCCCCGACGTGGTGACACTGGAACAGACCGAGATAGCGATACAACGACGCGCGGCCGTGGACACCGCGGCGAAGCATGGCATCGACCTGAACTCCAAGACGAACATCATCGGCGCATTGGCCGGCCGTGAAACGACGACTGCACCGCACGCCGTGACGACGAAGACCGGGACCGCGAACGCGTTCGCAGTCGTGGTGGACAAGATGCTGACGGCCACGCGCCAACAGAACACCGACTGGCAGGTGGGCAAGACGATGGTCGCGCCCGCCAAGCCGGGCGCCGGCCGGGCGCTCCTACTGGCAGAATCCGGCGCAGGTAAGACCGAGCTGCTGACCTCTCTGATGCTGTGCCACCGAGCCAACGGGCACGGTGTGCTGTTCATCGACGGCAAGGGGGACCGACGCGACGCGGAGAACCTTGCAGACCGCTACGACGCGACCGTTCACTACGGCGGGTATGACTTCTTCTCGGGAACCGCTTCCGATGTGATCGAGCGGCTAATGAAGTTGATCCCGGTCACCGAGAGCACGACCTACTACGCCGACGAGGCCAGAGACGTCATTACGCGCGTCCTCGGGCAGTGGGAACAGACGAACGGATGCGCCGACGTGGCCGAGTTCGGAGCGTTGTGGGAGATTGCCGTCGCGGAAGAGCTTGACCGCATCGCAGAGGACGAGAGCACCCGGCCATACCTGACCGGCAAGGTGCAGGGAGGGCAGCGTCACGAGCGTGCCTGGCTGTCACTGCAAAAGGGCTTGGGACAGGTCGAGCAGTTCCACCAGGCCGACGGCTGGACCGTGCCCGAGCTGCTGGCTACCGAAGGGTTCCACGTGGTGCCGATTGTGGACGGCGATGAGTCCGAAGTGTTGCTGGCGAACTTGATGATCCACGACATGCGCCGCTACTTGGCGCAGAAGAAGCGCGAGCGAGGCACCATTCCGGGCGTTCTGGTGATTGATGAGTTCGCGCAGATTGTGCGAGAGAATCTGTCGGAGATGCCCGCGCCAAAAATGGCCGCAACGATGTTTGAGACAACCCGGTCGCTGAACATGGGCCTGTACCTGTCGGCTCAGTCGCTCGCCGGCATCGCTGAGGACGAGAACATGCAGCGACGAATCTTGCAGGCGGGCGCGGCACTGATCGTTGGTCGAGGCAAGGACTCCGAGGTCGAGGCCAACGCGTTCGGCACCGTCTTCCACGGTGAATCGACCGGCGACGCCTCCGGTGTCGAGGCGAAATCGACTCGCGCCCAGCACACCTACCGTGTCAGTCCGAACGCAATCCGCGAACTGCCAAACGGCGTGTTTTTCTTCGGCCAAGGCGGCAGCGTTCGTCAGATGATCGTGCTTCCAGCTCGACGGTAGAAGGAGCAA
>NZ_JAALDM010000111.1 GCF_014144865.1 Dietzia aerolata
GGCGTGGTGGGCGCCATCACCCCGTGGAACAACCCGACCGTGGTGGCCTCGTGGAAGGTCGCGCCGGCCCTGGCCGCCGGCTGCTCGGTGGTGCTCAAGCCCGCCGAGGACGCCTCCCTGGCGCCGCTGCGCCTGGCCGACCTGCTGGCCGAGGCGGGCGTGCCGGACGGGGTGTTCAACGTGGTGACCGGGCTCGGCGAGACGGCCGGTGCCGCCCTGGCCGCGCACCCGGGGATCGACAAGATCACCTTCACCGGCAGCCCGCGCGTGGGCCGCCAGATCCAGTCCCTGGCCGGCGACAAGTTCCGCAAGGTCACCCTTGAGCTCGGCGGCAAGGCCCCGCAGCTCGTCTTCCCGGACGCCGATCTGGCCTCGGCCATGCCGTGGATCGCGATGGGCAACTTCTACCACCAGGGCCAGGTGTGCGCGGCCGGCACGCGTGTCGTGGTGCACGAGTCGATCGCCGACCAGGTGGTCGAGGGCCTGATCGAGTTCGCGCGCGGCAGTGTGGTGGGTGACCCGTTCGACCCGGCCAGCACGCAGGGCACGATCGTCAACGAGCGCCAGTTCGAGCGGATCCTCGGCTACATCGAGAAGGGTAAGGCCGAGGGCGCGGATCTGGTCACCGGCGGCGCGCGGGTCGGCGACCGCGGCTACTTCGTGGAACCCACCGTCTTCCGCGGCGACAACTCGCTCACCATCGCCCGCGAGGAGATCTTCGGCCCCGTCGCCACCGTGATCACCTTCTCCGACGCCGACGAGGCCGTGCGGATCGCCAACGACACCCAGTACGGGCTCAACGCGTTCATCTTCTCGCAAGACCTGCCCACGGTGCACTCGGTGATCCCGCAGCTGCGCGTCGGCACGGTGTGGGTCAACGGCTGGGGCGTGCCCGACCCGTCGCTGCCGTGGGGCGGCCGCGAGGCCAGTGGTATCGGCCGCGAGCTCGGTGTGAGCGGGCTGGAGGCCTTCACCGAGGAGAAGACCGTCCACCTAGGGTTCTAGGCGTACGCAGGCGACGCGCGCCGGGTGGCGCGCGGTGAGGAGGGAGCGGCACGTGGAGTCGACGACGCAGGAGCGCACCGGCCCGTTGGCGGGGATGGTGGTGCTCGAGTTGGGCACGCTCATCGCCGGACCGTTCGCCGGCCGCCTGCTCGGCGACATGGGCGCCCGGGTGATCAAGATCGAGGACCCCGGGCGCCCCGACCCGCTGCGCACCTGGGGGCAGGGCGAGCGTGACGGCCGCCGGCACTTCTGGACGGTCCACGCCCGCAACAAGGAGTCCGTCACGCTCGACCTGCGCTCGGACGAGGGCGCGGCGGTCTTCCGCGACCTCGTGGCGCGGGCGGACGTGGTGGTGGAGAACTTCCGCCCCGGCACCCTCGAGAAGTGGGGCCTGGGCCCCGACGAGCTGCACGCGATCAACCCGCGCCTGGTGATCGGCCGGGTGTCGGGGTACGGCCAGACCGGTCCGCAGGCCACGCGCGCCGGGTACGCCTCCGTCGCCGAGGGCGTCTCGGGGCTCCGGCACCTCAACGGTTTCCCCGACCAGCCGCCACCGCGCATGGCCCTGTCGATCGGCGACACCCTGGGCGGCATGTTCGCCGTTCAGGGCGTCCTCGCCGCGCTGCTGGCTCGCACCACCACCGGCCGCGGCCAGGTGGTGGACGTGGCGCTCACCGAGTCCTGTCTGGCGGTACAGGAGTCGGTGATCCCCGACTTCGACGCGGCCGGCGTGGTGCGAGGCCCGTCGGGCACCCGGCTGGAGGGGATCGCCCCGTCCAACCTGTACCGCGCCTCGGACGGCCTGTGGGTGATCATCGCCGCCAACCAGGACACCGTGTTCCGGCGCCTGTGTGGCGCGATGGAGCGCCCCGAGCTGGCCGACGACCCACGTTTCGTGGACCATTCCGCGCGGGGGATCCACCAGGACGAGATCGACGCGATCATCGCCGACTGGGCCGCCGCGCTGACCGCCGAGCAGATCCGCGAGACCCTGGACCGGGCCGGCGTGGTGGTGGGCCCGGTCAACACCGTGGCCGATGTGGTGCGGGACGAGCAGTTCCTGGCCCGCGACATGCTGGTGCCACACACTGTGCCCGGCGTGGACGACACGGTTCTGGGCCCCGGCATCGTGCCCGTCCTCACGGACACCCCCGGCGAGGTGCGGCGCGGCGGGGCCCCTGAGCCGGGCTTCGACAACGCGGCCGTCTACGGCGACCTGTTGGGGATGGACGACGCGCGCCTGGCCGACCTGGCCGCCCGTGGCGTCATCTGACGCCCCGCCCACGCGTCCGGCCCTGCGCCGGGC
>NZ_JAALDM010000112.1 GCF_014144865.1 Dietzia aerolata
CCCGGCGCCCGCGGATGCAGCCCCCGCCGCCCGCGTGCCGAGCTCGCCCCTGACCTCCGGCATCGCGCGCGTCCTCGACGACCTCGTCCGCATCCCCGGCACCCGCTACCGCGTGGGCGTCGACCCGGTGATCGGGCTCGTGCCCGGCGTCGGCGACGCGGTGGGAATCGTGGTGGCGGGGGTCGTGATGGTGGAGGCCGTCCGCAACCGCGTGCCGGTGCGGATCCTGTTCCGCATCGGCTGGAATTACCTGGTCGACGCGGTGCTGGGCACGATCCCGTTCGTCGGCGACGTGGCCGATGTGGCGCACAAGGCCACGTCCAAGAACCTGCGCCTGGTCAACCGCACGATCGCCGAGGGCAAGACCATCGACACCACCGCCCGCGGCTACATTCTGCGGGCGGTGGGCGCGGTGGCCCTGATGCTGTTGATCCTGCTCGGCATGGCCGGCCTGGCGCTGTGGGGCCTGCTCAAGCTGATCGGGCTATTCTAGAAGGCTGGCCTCGCTGCGCGCCGCGCCGCTAGCCGGAGGTCACTGGGAGGAGGCGCCGGACCACGTCGTCGAGGGTGACGACGCCGCGCACCTCGGAGACGCGGGTGCCCGGGTGGTCGCCGGATTGTTCGACGACGACGAGGTGTGCCCGCGAATCACGCATCCGGCGGAATGCCTCGGCGACGGACAGATCTTGCTCCAGGGAAAGGCACGGGCGCATGAGGTCGCGGGCGGTGGCGGTGTCGGCCACCCCGATCGAGTCGCGTGCGTGCACCACGCCGGCGGCCGTGTCGTTCTCCAGCACCAGCAGACGCAGGTGGCCCGTCCGGCGGGCGGTCTCGCGGATCTCCTCCGGGCTCGCGTCGACCGACACCGACGACATCTCGGACTCGGTCGCGGGAGCGTCGGCCTCGCGCTCGCCGAGCAGATCGCCCACGGTGAGCTCCTGGAGCTCGAGGGCGCTGAGCAGCTGACGCTGGCGCGACTGGTCGAGCGTGCCGGCCTCGCCGGAGTGGCGCACCAGCTCGCGCAGCGAGTCGGCATCCTGGCCCGCCGAGACCTCGTCCTTGGTCTCCACGCCGAGCGCGTGGAGGATCTTGTTGGCCGTGTTGTTGAGCAGGAGCAGCAGCGGGCGGGTCACCCACAGGAACCCCCGCATCGGCAGCGCCAGTAGCGACGCCGAGTACTCAGGATGGGCGATGGACCATGACTTGGGCGCCATCTCACCCACCACCAGGTGCAGGAACGTCACGATGATCAGCGCGAGGATGAACGCGATGACATCGGCCGACCACAACGGCAGGCCCCAGCTGGTGAACAGTGGGGTGAGCCAGTGGTGCACGGCCGGCTTGGTGATCGAGCCGAGGGCGAGCGCGGCCAGGGTGATGCCGAGCTGGGCGCCCGCCAGCAGCAGCGTCAGTTCGGAGGCGTTGCGCAGGGCGGCACGTGCGGCGACGCTCGTGGCGGCCGCATCCTCCAGGCGGTGGCGGCGTGCGGAGATCAGGGAGAACTCCACGGCGACGAAGAACGCCGACGCCACGATGAGTAGTGCGGTGATGGCCACCACGACGAGCGGGTTACTCATGATTCCCGACGGTGCTTCGGCGGCGAGATGGGTCATGGTCATCATCGGGCAGCCTCCTCGACCGCCACGTACAGCTGGGCCGGCACCCGACGTTCGACCTGCCGCACCTCGGTGCGCAGGATCCGGGAACGGGACAACTCCTCGAACACGTCGGTGTCGGGCAGGTCCACGTCCACGCGGTCGCCCACGTCGGGCAGATCGCCGGAGGTCTCGATGACCAGGCCGCCAAGGGTCTCGGCGTCGGTGTCGGGCAGGGTCACGTCGAGCAGACGCTCCACCTCGTCGAGGTGGGTGTCACCGCTGACCACCCAGCCGTCGCCCTCACTGACGGGGATGCCCGCCGCGGCCTGGGGGTCGTGCTCGTCGACGATCTCGCCGACGATCTCCTCGGCCATGTCCTCCATGGTCACCACGCCGGCGAACCCGCCGTACTCGTCCACCACCACGGCCATTTCGGCGTCGGCGGTGTGCAACCTGCTCGCGACCTCGGGAAGGGGCAGGGAGGTGGGCACCACGATCGGGGCGCGCATCAGCTCGGACACCCGGAGCAGGGTGGTGTCCTGTGAGTCGTCATCAGACACCGCGAGCAGGTCGTGCAGGTCCACCACGCCGATCACGTCGTCGGAATCCTCACCGACCACCGGGTACCGGGTGTGGCCCTTCGCCATCCGGGACAGCACGTCGCACACGGTGTCCTCACCGCGCACCACGTCGGTGCGCGAACGCGGGACCATGGCGTGCTCGGCGGGCTGGCCGGGGAAGTCGAGCATCCGGTCCAGCAGCCGGCTGAGCTCGGGGGAGAGTTCGCCGGTCTCGCCGGACTCGGCGACGATGTGCTCGAGGTCGCGAGCGGTGGCCGAATGCTCCTTGTCGTGGACCGGCTCGATGCCGACCAACCGGAGCAGTCCCTCGGAGGCCTTGTCGAACAGGCTAATGAGCCAGCCGAACACGGCCAGGTAGATGGTGGTGGAGCGGGCCAGCCAGCGGGCGACAGGCTCGGGCCGGGCGATCGCCAGGTTCTTGGGGACCAGCTCGCCGAAGATCATCTGGACCACGGTCGAGAACAGCAGTGCCAGCACGGTGCCCACGGCCACGCCGACCCCCTGCGGGACGGATGCGAGGCCGAGCAGTTCGCCGAGCGCACGGCCGATGAGCGGTTCGGCCACATAGCCCACGACCAGGGTGGTGATGGTGATGCCGAGCTGCGCGCCCGAGAGCATGAATGAGGTGCGGCGGGTGACGCCGAGAACCCGCTTCGCGGCCGCGTCGCCCTTTTCGGCGGCGGCGCCCATGCGGGAGCGGTCTACCGCCATGAATGCGAATTCCTGGGCCACGAAGTAGCCCGTCATCGCGGTGATCGCGAGGACCACTACGACGCCAATGAGTAGTGAGAGCGCGATGCTCATCCGGTGTGCCCCCTTCCGTGAAGGGGGCGGCTAGATCGGGCCGGGGTGTCGGCTCGGCTCACTGGAGGTGCTCCTGCGCTTCTCTCATGGGGTTCCCGAGTGGAAGTTCTCGGGATGAATCGCCTATTCTCCCGTCCACGCGCGGGATTGTCGACTCCCACCTTGCGCGGGTGGCGAAGAACACTGGTTTGTCACATGGGCTTTGCAGGAGTACCACTGTCTGACATGACAACTCGGAACCCCGAGGTGGCTCTCGCCGATTCCGACCGTAGATTCTTCGGTCACCCACTCGGTCTGGCCAACCTCTCTGGCATCGAACTGTGGGAGCGCTTCAGCTTCTACGGCATGCAGGGCCTACTGGCCTACTACATCTATTACTCGGTCGGCGAGGGTGGCCTGGGCTACTCCGAGCAAATCGCCACCTCGATCGTCGGCGCGTACGGCGGAACGGTCTACGCCTCCGCCATCCTCGGCGGTTGGGTGTCCGACCGGCTCTTCGGAGCCGAACGCACCCTGTTCGGTGCGGCCGTGATGATCATGGTCGGCCACCTGTCCCTGGCGTTGGTCCCCGGCGCGATCGGACTGGGGATCGGCCTGGTGCTCGTCGCTGTTGGCGCCGGCACCCTCAAGGCCACGAGTTCGACCGTCATCGGAGACATGTACACGCTGGTGGATCACCGGCGCGACGCGGCGTTCTCGATCTACTACATGGCCGTCAATATCGGCGGGCTGCTCGGTCCGCTGGTCACCGGCGCATTGTGGGACACCCACGGTTTCCACTGGGGATTCGGTGCCGCCGCGGTCGGCATGGCGATCGGTCTGATCCAGTACGTGGTCATGCGTGGTTCCACTCTCAAGGGCGTCGGTTCGGTCGTTCCGAATCCCTTGCCCCGCTCGCGCTGGCTTCCGTATTTCGCGGGCGCCATTGTGGTCGTCGTACTCATCGTCGTGGCCTTCGCGACCGGTGCGGTGGCACTCGAATCGTTGGCCGCCATCGTCACCGCGATCGCCACGATCGGTGCGGTGGCACTGTTCGCTATGTTGCTCGGCAGCAGCAAGACCCAGCCCGACGAGCGTCGCCGGGTCCTCTCCTTCATTCCGATGTTCCTGGCTTCGGTGATGTTCTGGGCCCTGTTCCAGCAGCAGTTCACCGTGATCGCGATCTACTCCGATCAGCGGCTGAACCGCAATATCGGCAACTGGGAGATCCCCGCCAGCTGGGTGCAGTCGATCAATCCGCTGTTCATCATCATCTTCGCGGCGGTCTTCGCCACGATGTGGGTCAAGCTCGGCGACCGCCAGCCGTCCACACCGATGAAGTTCGCCCTCGCGAACCTCATCATGGGAATTGCGGCCCTGACCTTCCTGCTGTTCGTCGGCCACGAGTCCACGCCGATTCTGGGCATCGTCGGAATCCTGTTCCTGTTCACCATGGCCGAGCTGCTGCTCTCACCGGTCGGGCAGTCACTGGCGACCAAGCTCGGACCGCAGGCGTTCAAGACCCAGATGGTGGCGCTGTTTTTCCTCACCGTCTCCATCGGCAGTGCGCTCTCCGGTGTGCTGGCCGGCTACTACGACCCGACGGATGCCGGCGCCGAGCGCATGTACTTCCTGGTCCTGGGCATCGCGTCGATCGCGGTGGCCGTGGTGATCGCGCTGCTGTCGCCGTGGATCCGCAAGAACATGATGGGCGTTCGCTGACCCGGCCAGCGGTCTGGCGCCTCGCCCCGTCGTACGGAATTACTCAACGCCGCACAGTCTGTGTCGGCAGCAGAAGGGCCCCGGGACACGTTCCCGGGGCCTTTCTGCATCGCATCGCTCCCGCCCACGTCATCGAGAAGTGACTTCGTCCCGCATCGTGCGAGTAGATGTGTGCGGAACCCTCTGCGCGATGGTGGGGCGAGCCAAGGCCAGACCAGTTCAGCCATGACCAGCCAGGCGAGTGCGGGTCAGCCCAGGTCAGTGCGGCCCGGCCCGGCCAAATCCGACGCACCGGGCGCAAGAGCCCCTGGCACAAAGAACCCGCTGCTCCGATTCCTCGGAACAGCGGATTCTCTGGGGCTCAGCGCTCAGCGCTCAGCGCTCGGGGCTCAGCGCTCAGCCTCAGTCGGCCGATCCGGTCTGCCACTCTTCCCAGGGCACGGACCAGTCGCCGTTCTGCCACACGCCCAGCTCGGGTCCGCCGGTACCCTTGACCTCCACGACGTCGCCGGTGACGGCCTGGTCGAAGTACCACTGCGCGTCGGTGGGGGACAGGTTGAGGCAGCCGTGCGAGGTGTTGGTGTTGCCCTGGGCCCACATGGACGACTCGAGGGCGTGGAAGTAGATGCCGTCGTTGGTGAGTCGGACACCGTTGGCGACGGTGACCTTGTAGCCGGCCGATAGCGGCAGGCCATAGGTCGAGGAGTCCATGAGCACGGAACTCGACTTGTCGAGGACCGTGTAGTTACCCGGCTGTGTCCAGAAGTGCATGGTCGTGTTGCCGTAGGTGGCCCAGCCGCCCTTGCCCATCGACGTGGGCAGGGACTTGACCAACTCCCGGTTGTGGAAGACGTTGACCATCTTGTCGGCGTCGTCGACGATCGCCACGCGGCGCTCGCCGATCGAGAAGTCCACGGACTCGTCGCTGCCGCCCCACTGGCCGTCGCCGAGGTCACGGCCCTCAAGGTCCAGGTTCACCGACACCTCGGTGCCGGTGGCGTAGTACTCCTTGGGGCGCCAGTGCGCATTGGAGTCGTTGAGCCAGTACCAGTTGCCCTCGACCTCGGGTCTGGTGGTGACGGTCATGTGCTCCTCGACCTTGGCGCGGTCGGCCACCGGCTGGTCGAACTTGGCGGCGATGACGATGCCCACGCCGTACTCGCGGCCGGACTCCAGTGGCGCGCCGCCGGTGGTCACCAGGCTCGCGTCCACGACGGACTGCGGGTTGGCCATGGTGAACGAGCGCTTGTCGGTCTTCGGTGCGCCGGCTTCGCCCTTGTAGGTGGTCTCGAGCGTGTAGGTGCGTCCGTAGCCGAGCGGGATGTCCGGCATCCACTCGGTGCCGTCCGCGGAGATGGTGCCCTCGATCTCCTTGCCGGAATCGTTAGTGAGAACGACTTCGGTCAGCGTGCCGTCGGTGACGGTGGCCGAGACGCCGTCGCGGATCGCCACGCCGGTCGCCCCGTCCTTGGGGGTGACCGTGAGTTCGGCCGGGGCGGGCGCCTCGGACGTCTCGACCCCTGGCGTGGTCTCACCGGCGGAGCCGGTGGGGACGGGCACCGTGCATCCGGAGATGATGAGGATCAGGGCGGCCAATCCTGCGAGCAGGGCGAACGGGACCAGTGCCGCCGGGCGCGCGGGGCCGGCGGGCCGGGACAGGGACATGCATTACTCCAGAGACAACAGCGTGAGACGTAGGTAGCACGTGGGGCACGACGTGGGATCGGCCGGTGAGTACCGGCGTACGTCCACATGATGCCTGTCGGGTACGACACACAGCGAACCGAAACCCCTGTGGTCGGCGTGTCGTTGCGGAGTTGTGACCGGCCGGAGTGTTTCCCGCTCACATCCTGTGACCTGCGTCTCAGCTGGGGGTGTGGTGGGTCGCCGCGTGCGGGCCGGTCCCGCGCGGGTGCTCCGTCGCGCGTCGTTTCCGGTCGCCGCGCCCCGGCATCGCGGGCAGCGGGTAGAACGGAGGGCATGGGAATCGATCGTCCAGTGACCATCATCGGCGGCCACGGCAAGGTGGCCCTGCGCGCCGCGCGGATCCTGTCGGAAGCGGGTGCCGACGTGTATTCGGTGATCCGCAACCCTGAGCACGCCGACGACGTGCGAGCGGCCGGAGCCACCCCGGTGGTGGCTGACGTGGAAAAGGTCGACGACGACGGTTTGCGTGAAGTCCTGCGGGGCAGTGGCTCGGTGGTCTGGTCCGCCGGCGCCGGGGGCGGCAATCCCGAGCGCACGTACGCCGTGGATCGCGATGCGGCCATCCGCTCGATGGAGGCCTGCGAGGCAGAGGGTATCGAGCGCTACGTGATGGTGTCCTACGACGGGGCAGGCAAGGACCATGGCGTGGCCGAGGACAGCTCCTTCTTCCCGTATGCCGAGGCCAAGGCCGCCGCGGATGAGCACCTGCGCGAATCGAAGCTCAAGTGGACGATCCTCGGGCCGGGCGCTCTCACCGAGGAGCCCGGAAATGAGTCGATCGGCGTGGGTGACGACAAGCGTGAGGACCGTAAAACCAGCCGTGATGTGGTTGCCGATGTGATCGCGGCGGTGCTTCGTCGGCCCGACACCGTGGGCCGGACCATCGAATTCTCGGACGGCGACACCCCGATCGGCGAGGCGCTCACGCGCGAGTAACTCGGCGGGGCGCCCTCACGCACGAGTGGATCGGCGAAGGTCCTCGCGTGGTGAGACGAGGGGCCGTTCGCGAATGGTGTTGACGCGCTGCCCGGGGAAAGTGTGTCTGCCGAATCCTCATCTGCGGGTCTAGGATTCGCTTCGTAGTCGCCGACCTCCGGGAGCCCTTGCACATGATGATTCGAGCCCGCGGGCTGCGCCAGACGTTCCAGAGCCGAAAGGGCCGGGAGAAGGTCGAGGTGCACGCGGTCGCCGGCGTCGACATCGACGTGGCCGAGGGCGAGGTGGTCGGCTTCCTCGGGCCGAACGGCGCGGGGAAGACCACCACGCTGCGGATGCTGACCACCCTGCTGCGCCCAACCGCCGGCGAGGCGACCGTCGCCGGGTACGACGTGGTGACGCAGTCCGCCGAGGTTCGTCGCAGGATCGGCTACGTCTCCCAGGTCGGCTCCACCGGTTCGGAGACCCGGGCTGGGGAGGAGGTCGTCGACCACGCGATGCTCTACGGGATGTCCCGTGCGGATGCCACGTCCCATGCGCGAACCCTGTTCGACGAGCTCGAACTGGACGGGTTGTGGGACCGCAAGTGCGCCAAGATGTCGGGCGGCCAGCGGCGTCGGCTCGACGTGGTGATGGGTCTCGTCCACTCGCCCTCGCTGGTTTTCCTCGACGAGCCGACCACAGGTCTGGACCCGCAGGCCCGCGCCAACCTCTGGCAGCACATCCGTGGCCTGCGGGAACGCCGCGGTGCAACCGTTTTCCTCACCACCCACTACCTCGACGAGGCGGACGCGCTGAGCGATCGGATCGTGATCATCGATCACGGGCAGGTCGTGGCGGAGGACACCGCCGAGAATCTCAAGCGGCAGGTGTCCGGGGATCTCGTGGAGATCGAGGTCGCTGACCCCGCACGTGTTGCTGACGCCGCCGGGGTGCTCGACCGGGCCATGCGATCCGGGGCGGGGCCGAGTGGACGGGCACCGGGCGAGGTCACTGTCGACGAGAACCGACTCGCCGCACGGATCGACAGGGCCGCGCTGGCGCTGCCGGACATCGTCCGGGGCATGGATTCAGCCGGCATCACGCTCGTCTCCGTCGACGTGACCCGCCCATCCCTCGACGACGTGTTCCTCGACCTGACCGGCCGTTCCCTCCGGGACAGCTAGACAGTCGCCACCCGCACCCGCACCACACCGGCATCCACGCCCGCAGCCCACACTTATCCGAGCCCCGCCAGGAGTCCAGCAGTGACCTTCTTCCGCGAGTCGTTCATCATCTTCCGTCGGCAATTGCGAACGAACCTGCGTAACCCGGCCTGGGTACTCATCGGCATCATGCAGCCGGTCCTGTACCTTCTGCTGTTCGCCCCACTGCTCACGCCCCTGACCGAACAGTTCGGGGCGACCAACGCCTACACCTTCTTCGTGCCGGGCCTGCTCGTGCAGCTCGGCATCTTCGGGGCGCTGTTCGCCGGATTCGGGCTCATCGCCGAGTGGCGCGAAGGCGTGGTAGAGGCCGAGCGCGTGACCCCGGCCAACCGGACCGCGCTGCTGTTCGGCCGCGTCTTGCGTGACGTCCTGCAGCTCCTGGTGCAGGCACTGATCCTCGTCGGCCTGGGCTACGCGATGGGGATGGAAGCCCCTATCCAGGGCGTCGCGCTGGGTATCGGGCTGACCCTCCTCACCGGAGCCGCAGGGGCCGCCGCCTCCAATGCACTGGCGCTCACCGCCAAGAGCGAAGAGGTCATGGCACCCCTGACGAACATGCTCATGATGCCGATCATGCTGCTGTCGGGCATCCTGCTGCCCATGACGCTCGGACCGGCCTGGCTCGAGCGGGTCTCCGACTTCATCCCGTTCCGCTACATCGTCGACACCGCGCGCTCGGCGTTCGCCGGAACCTTTGTCGCCTCCACGATGCTGTGGGGGATCCTGTGGGCCGTGGTCCTGTTCGTGCTGGCCGTCTGGTGGGGCACCCGGGTGTTCCGGAAGGAGAACGCCTGATCCCTCAGTGGCCCGGAGCGAGCGTGACTCGCGCTCCACCGGCGGTGTCGTGGTACGCCATCGGCGGGCTCAGGGTTATCCTCCACAGGTGAAGATCCTGGTGGGCGGTTCGTGGATCACGGTGATCTGTGCCCTGCTCACGGCGCTCTGGAGCGTCCCACAGTTCCTGATCGAGGGAACGGTCACGCTGAGTACGCACCCTTTATTTCCGGTGTTATTCCTGTTCCCGGCACAGATCGGTGTTCCGGTGAGTCTGCTCATCGCGTTGAACTCCGTGCTCATGGCGTCTCGTCGTCGTCTCATTTCCTTTCCCCGGATACTCATGGCGGGCGGCCAGATTCTCACCGTGATCCTGTTGTTCGCCTGTGCGCTGTTCCTGCTGATGCCCACAGCCTTCGGGCGTGAGTTCATCATGATGGCGCTGGCGTTCCAGATCGGTCAGGTGGTCGTGGCGCTCGGGCTGGGGCTGCACGTCCTGCAGCGTCGGCGGCAGCGCGACCCCAATGCGGTGGTGCGCGGCGGTGACCGCGACGACGCGCCGCGACTGTGACTGACATGATGGACCGCATGCGAGCCATTCATATCTCCAGTCATGACGGACCCGCCGCCCTCGAGGTCGTCGACATCCCCGAGCCGGAGGCGCAGGACGGTCAGGTTCTCATCGATGTGCACGCCTCGGGCGTGACGTTTCCCGAGGTCCTGCAGACCCGCGGCAAGTACCAGATCTCGCCGCCGTTGCCGTTCGTGCCGGGCTCCGAGATCGCCGGAGTGGTCCGCTCGGCCCCCGAGGGATCAGGCTTCGCCGCCGGCGACCGCGTGTGCGCCTTCCCCGGGCTCGGCGGATTCGCCGGTGTGG
Source organism: Dietzia aerolata (assembly GCF_014144865.1). GTDB lineage: Bacteria > Actinomycetota > Actinomycetes > Mycobacteriales > Mycobacteriaceae > Dietzia > Dietzia aerolata. Next base: position 10,187 of record NZ_JAALDM010000112.1, read on the forward strand.
TGGCCACCGATCCGTCGCAGGTGTTTCCGCTGCCGGATTCCCTGACCTTCGTCCAGGGCGCGTCGGTGCCCATGAACGTCCTCACCGTGCACTTCGCGCTAGCCCACCGCGGGCAGCTCAAGGCCGGCGAGACGGTGCTCGTCCACGGGGCCGGCGGCGGGATCGGGATCGCCGCGACCCAATTCGCGACTGCACTGGGCGCCCGCGTGATCGCCGTGGCCTCCACCGAGGACAAGCGCGCGCTGGCCCTGAGGGCCGGTGCGTCGGACGCCATCGCGCCCGAGGGATTCAAGGACGCCGCGAAGGAGCTCACCGGCGGGAAGGGCGTCGACATCGTCGTTGACCCCGTGGGCGGCGACCGGTTCACTGACTCGATCCGCGCCCTCGGCCAGGAGGGGCGGATCCTCGTCATCGGGTTCACCGCCGGCGAGATTCCCACGGTCAAGGTCAACCGCCTGCTGCTCGGCAACAAGAGCGCCGTGGGCGTGGGCTGGGGCGAGTACTGGATGAGCAACCCCGGCTACCTCCAGAAGCAGTGGGCGGACGTGCAGCCGCTGTTGGCTGCCGGCAAGCTCGACCCGCTCGTCGGAGCGGAACTTCCGCTGGAGAAGGCCACCGAGGCGCTCGAACTCATGGACGGCCGCGGCGCCGTGGGCAAGATCGTGCTCACCCACGGGCGTTGAGTCGCGGCGCCGCTGCGGCGGTGAACTCCAACTTTTTGGAAATGTTGGAGTTGGTGTGGAGTTCGTGGTGCGTAGCAGGTCAGGGCGGGCGCTGAACTCCAACTTCAACTCCATCTCCACGTCCACCACCACGTCGACCTCGCCCTCGGGCCGCGGTCAGCGCGTGAGCGACTGCAGGCGGCGACCCGCCTCGTCCAGCACCTCCGGGCGCTTGCAGTACGCGAACCGCACCAGGTGCGACCACTCGTCGGCGAACGTGTCGACGAACGGCGTGAACGGCACCGCCGCCACGCCGATCCGCTCCGGGAGTTCGAGGCACCACGCCGCCGCGTCGGTCACCCCGAGCGGGCGCGGATCGGCGGTCACGAAATAGGTTCCCTGGGCGACGACGAGATCGAACCCCACGCCCTCGAGCACGGTCGCGAGCTGATCGCGTCGATCCTGCATGCCGCTCCGCAGAGACGTGATCCACTCCTGCTCGTGACGCAGCGCATGCGCCACCGCGATCTGCAGCGGCGTCGCACCGGTGAAGCTCATGTACTGCTTCGCGGTACGCACCCCCGCGACGAGCTCCGCCGGCCCCGTCACCCAGCCCACCTTCCAACCGGTGCAGTTGAGCATCTTGCCCGCGCTGGAAATGCGCAACGTCCGCTCCGCCATCCCCGGCAACGTGGCGATGGAGATGTGCTCTATGCCATCGAAGGTGAGGTGCTCGTAGACCTCATCGGAGATCGCGATCGCGTCGAACTCCCGGCACAACGCCGCGATCTCCTCCAGATCCTCACGCGGCAACACCGCCCCCGTCGGATTATGCGGCGTGTTGACGATGATGGCCCGCGTCCGCGGAGAAAAAGCCGCCCGCAGCGAGCCGACGTCCAACCGGAACCGACCGTCCGACAAGACCAACCGAGCAGAATTGCGGACCGCTCCGGCCATCGCGATGGTCGCGGCATAGGAGTCGTAGTACGGCTCGATGACGACGACCTCGTCGTCGTCGTCAACCAACCCCACCACCGCACCCGCGATGGCCTCCGTCGCGCCGACCGTCACCAGAACCTCGGAGTCGGGATCGCGCACAAGGCCGGTACTGGCGCGCTCGACGTCCGCGATCGCGTGGCGCAGCTCGGTGACGCCCGGGCCCGGCGGATACTGGTTGTGGCCCTCGCGCAATGCCCGCACGGCGGCCTCGATCATCGACCCGGGACCGTCGGTATCCGGGAAACCCTGGCCCAGATTGATCGCATCGTGCCTGGTGGCGAGCTGGGACACCTCGGCGAAGATGGTCGTGGCGTGCGGGGCGAGTCTGGGGACCGTCATGGGAGCAGCCTAGGGCGGGCCGGGACCGCGGGTGGGGGTCGGTACCACGCGGGGAGCGATACGATGGGGGACATGACCGATCCTCACGCCGCCACGTCCGTCACCCGCGTCGGACCGTGCACCCAGCGTCGCGCGGTCCTGCTGGCACTGCCCGGGATCGCGATCCTGCCCGGAATCCTCTCCGCGTGCGGCATGACCCCGCCGCCCGAGCCCGCCTCGACCGTGCAGGAGACCACCACCGTTCCGTCGACGACCATCGACGCCGCCGAGATCCCCGTCGGCACCGCCAAGCAGGTCGATGCCGGGGGCGAGAACGTGATCGTGGCGCAGCCCAGCGAGGGCGAGTTCGTGGCCTACTCCGCCGTGTGCACCCACCAGGGTGGAAACGTGCAGGTCGTCAAGGGGATGACGCTGCGCTGCCCGCTCCACGGCGCCGAGTACGACGCCACCGACGGGGCCAACACCCTCGCGCCCGCGCCGCGGCCGCTCGACGCCGTGCCCGTCGCGGTGCAGGGGGACAAGCTCGTCCTGGGCTGAGGTGGGCCGGGTTGCGGTGCTTGGCCTGGGGTGCGGCGGCGGCCGGCCCGCGGCCCTAGCCAACGCGAAGAGAGTTCAGCCCGCATCGCTCGAGAAGCAAGTGCGCCGAACCCTCTGCTCGATGGCGCATGTGTGTTGAGTCGTTGCGCGCAGCGTCCTGTGAGGTCGGTGGTTGGCTGACTCGGCCCCGGGTTGCGGTGGCGCGCGCGCAGGGGTAGAGATTAAGACACGTTCTCAGGGCGGGGTGAGATTCCCCACCGGCGGTGATGTCACCGGTCCCATGACCGGCGGCGAGCCCGCGAGCGCCCCGCATTCGCGGCGGCCCGGATGTTTCCGGGGCGATCACGAGCGGGGGTCAGCAGACCCGGTTGGATCCCGGGGCCGACGGTCATAGTCCGGATGGAAGAGAACATCGCGCCACCCGCGCGGACCCCGGCCTGTGCGGTCGTGGCGAGTAGGGGTGACGTGGCATAAGCCCTGGGCCGTCTGTGAAGAGCCCGTGAAAGGGGCACACGATGAGCCTTCTCGTCTCATTCCTCGACGCGCAGTTGATGATCGGCGGAGTTCCGATCCTGTGGCGCGAGATCATTGGCAACGTATTCGGCCTGGCGGCCGCGATCGGCGGGATGCGCCGCGTCGTCTGGGCGTGGCCCGTCGGAATCGTCGGCAACCTCACCCTGCTCACCGTATTCCTCGGTGGCGTCTTCCACACCCCGCAGGACGTGGACCTCTACGGGCAGGCCGGCCGGCAGGTCATGTTCCTGGCGGTGGGCGTCTACGGCTGGTGGCGGTGGTCGAGCGAACGGCGGCGCAATGCCGCGCTCGTGGTCGACGGGGCCCTGCCCGGCGAGGCCGGTGCCGAGGCTGCCGCGGTGCGACCGCACTGGGCGACCGGGCGGCAGCGGGCCGGCCTGGTCGTGGGGATGATCGCCGGCACCCTGTTCTTCGGCTGGGTGTTTGCCCAACTCGGCTCGTGGGGGCCGTGGGCGGACGCGTGGATCTTCACCGGGTCCATCCTGGCCACCTACGGCATGGCCCGCGGGTGGACCGAGTTCTGGCTGCTGTGGATCGCGGTCGACATCGTGGGCGTGCCGCTGCTGCTCAAGGCGGGCTACTACCCGTCGGCGGCCCTGTACCTGGTGTATGCGGTGTTCGTGACCTGGGGGTTCGTAGTGTGGTGGCGAGTCGATCTCGCCGAGCGCGCGGCGGGGCTCGTCGCCTCGGATACCGCGGTGTGGGCCGATCGGGACGCGGGTTCTGCGGGGCCCGCGGAGCCTGAATCGATTACGCAGGCCCGGTAGGCCGCGGACGGTCGGTTATCGCCCGGCCCCGGACGATCACGCAGCCTGGTGCGTGATCGTCCGCGCCGAGTCGCCGATGGTGGCCTCGCCGGACGAGACCATGGTCCGCATGAAATGCTCCTGCTCGTCCCAACCGCGGTTCGCGGCCCGCTCCCGACCGCCGGGGAAGAGCGTGGCCACGGACCGTGCGAGGTTCACCGGCATCCGCATGACCGGGTACCAGGGCGGCACGAAGGTCGGCAGTCCCAGCGTGCGCATGGCCGACGGCCCGAGGAACGCGCTGGTGATGGACAGATGCTGGTGTCGTGCGATGCGGCGGCGCACGTTCTCGAAGCGCGGGTAGTTCCAGCCCAGCGGGTCGTCGATCATCGGTCGCGAGAGAAGCTGCGTGGTCTCGTCAGGTGTAGAGAGGGCGCACGAGGTGTGGTACAGAATGCCGACGCCGTCGCGGAAGCTGCGCGGGAGGAAGTCGTCCTGCACGCCCATGAGCAGTCCGACGTAGCGGGTCAGGTGAGCGATCGCGTCATACTCGCTCGGCTTGCTGATCTTGCCCATTGCGATCCCGCCGACCGACGGGGCGATCAGCGAGCCCACCAGGGTGGCCGCCATGTCGGTCTGGTTGATCGGCAGCCCCCAGGTCTCGGGCTCCCAGTCGGGCATGGCGGACACGTGCCGCCTGACCAGGGCGTGGATCATCCGCACCCGGACGGTCGATCGGTAGCCGGCGCCGCCCACCTGGAGTCCGCCCTCGGCGATCACGTCGAGCGCCCAGCGGGTGGTCTCAGCGAAGCGGGCGTTGGGTCCCTTCTCCAGGGCGCCCGTTCGCAGAAGCGTCTGGTTGAAGCCGGAGAACATGTACCCACCCAAAAGTGCCACGTCGCGGGCGATGTAGAGCCCGTCCGCGCCGCCGCTGCGCATGACGGCGGCACCCAGTTCGAGCTGCTCGCGGTCGAGCCAGTTCGGGATGGCCTCCACCAGCCGGAAGAACTCCATGAGCGGGGCCGGAGCGTCCGGCACGGAGTCGACCCCCTCGGCCAACGCCTGCTCGAACATCGGCCGGGCCGTGGCCATGCCGTCGGAGTACATCCACTCGACCAGATCGTCGGCCGGGGCGTCGCCCACGTTCAGGCATTCGCCCAGGTAGCGGAAGTATGACGCGTCGGGGACGCGGTGTCCGAGCAGGGTGCTGAACGCCTTGATCCCGGCCGGGACCCGGCATGGGCCGTCCGGGTGCCGGGACGGTGGTGTCGTAGGCCTCGTGGTGCTCGTGGACATCGTGACTCCATCCGGCTCAATTCTGGCAACGTGTGTGATCCAAAACATAAAGTGGCTGATAGAGTCCTGTCAATGGCCAGATCGGACGTGGTGCGCAACTACGGCGGAGTCAGTGCCGACGAGCGGCGCGCCGAGCGTCGCCGTCGACTGCTGGCCGCCGGTCGCGAGGCCTGGGGTGGTTCCGGTCTAGGTGAGGTGACCGTCCGCGGGGTCTGCGCGTCGGCCGGACTGCAGCCGAGGTACTTCTACGAGCACTTCCCCGACCGCGGCGCGCTCGTCGGGGCCGTCGCCGACGAGGTCCGCACCGAACTCTTCACCACGCTCGTCGAGTCGAGCCTCGCGGTGGACGGCGACCTGGGTGAGCGGCTGCGGGCTGCACTGGCCGCGTTCTTCGGGATTATCGCCGCCGACCCGAGCCTCCACCGGATCATGAGCACCGACCTCGCTGGTGTGCCCGGCCTGGAGAAGCGCAGGTTGGAAACCCTCAACCTCGTCGCAGACCTGATCCTGGAGTACGGCGGGATAGGGCAGGGAGTGGGGGACCGGTCAGTCGCCGACGGCAATGACGGGGGCGTGAGCAATGACGGGGACTCCGGCATCGACGAGGCCGCATCCGCGGTCCCGGCCGACGGGCTCGATCCTCGCCCGGCCGCACTGTTCGTGGCCGGCGGCGTCAATCACCTGCTCGACAACTGGCTCGAGGCTCCCGAGGGGTCGCCGGAGGAGTTGGCGGACCTGTGCACCAGGCTGTGCCTGCTGCTCGTCAGAGATGCCCGGGACTCCCGGTACGGCCGCGAAGCCCGCGACGCCGCGGCCGTACCGCAGCCACCACGATGAGCGAGAGCGCGGCGAGGGCGAACCCGAGTCCGCGGAAGTCGATCCACGCGAAAACCAGGCCAGACAAAAGTCCGCCCGCCGCACCGGACAGTGCCACGGCCACGTCAGCCTGACCCTGCACGGTCGCTCGCACGGTGGTGGGAACGGACGTTGTCAGCGCGGTCGTGCCGGCCACCAGTCCGAGGCTCCAGCCGACGCCCAGCAGAATCAACGCCACCGCGACGAGCACCGTCGATTCTGGAGGCGCGACAGCGGCGAGCACCCCGGCCGCCAGCAAGACCACCCCGGCCGACGCGGCCACGGATCGCGTGCCGAACTTGTCCACCAGCAGCCCGGACAGGGGTGCGGGCAGGAACATCGCGGCCACGTGCAGCGAGATCACCAGGCCCACGACGGTTACCGCGTGATCGTGCGCGCGCATGTGCACCGGCGTCATCGTCATCAGTCCGACCATCACGAACTGCGTCAGCGCCATCACCACCACGCCGGTGATCACGTCGGCGTTCCACACGCGTGGCCGCGCCGGCAGGTCGGGGCCTGCGGACGTCGCGGAGTGGTCGGTGGTGCTCGCCGCGTCGGTCGCCGAGGAAGTGGTCTCAGCAGGCGTAGAGGAACCCCTTGGGGACGACGACGACCCCACCACGCCACCACTCACAGGCGCAGTGGCCGCCTCCCGGCGTCGCGCCTCGAGCAGTGGATCCGGGCGCAGGAGCACCCAGATGACGATTGCCGCGCTGCCGTACGCGACCGCGGAGAGCAGGAACGGTCCCGCCAAGGTGGGCAGTCCGAGCGAGTCGGCCACCGAGCCCATGGGGCCGACGAGGTTGGGTCCGGCCACGGCTCCGAAGGTGGTGCCGAGCAGGACATAGGACAGCGACCGCCCGCGCGTCGCGTCGGTGGCCAGGTCGGCGCCGGCGTAGCGGGCCTGCAGGTTGGTGGCGGTTCCGGAACCGTAGACGACGAAGGACAGGAACAGCAGCGGGAGCCAGCCCAGGGCTGCGGCCACCACGATCCCCACAGCGCCGATCGCGCCCCAGGCGAAGCCGGTCGCGAGGCCGGGCCGACGTCCACGGGCCTGCGAGAGTCGTCCGACCAGGATCGCGGCGACAGCGGAGCCTCCGGTGAACAGCGCCGATGGCAGCCCGGACAGTCCCGGCCCGCCGAGCAGGTCCTCGGCGAGCAGGGCTCCGACCGTGACACCGGCAGCCAGTCCCGCGCCGGCGAGGAGCTGGCCCAGGACGAGGACCGTGAGGATCCGACGCTGCGTGGGGTCGACCCCGGCCGCCACCTCGCTCGCCGCCGCCTGTGCCGAAACCTCGGCGCCCGCGTCCGAGCCGGCACCAGCCCCCGCCTGAGTCATCTCTCCACCCAACTCCGTGCGTGAACCAGCACGTCAACCGCGGTGGTCTTGCCGGCCGGTCGCAGGTCGTGACGCAGCGAGACCACCTCGAGGCCTTCGGCGCCGCGGGCGAGCTCGGTGATTCCCGGGAGCACGGTGGGATCCTGCGGGCCGCCGACGCCGCGCCGGAGGTTCTCGGCGGCGTGGCCCAAGTAGACCAGATGCCCGCCGGGCCGCAGCCACCCTCCGGCCGAGCGAAGCACGTCGACCAGCGTGTCCAACTCGAGGTGGAGGAACCCGATCACCACCAGGTCGACCTTCTGCTCCGGCTCCCAGGTGGTGGCGTCGCCCACGACCCAGTCCACGCTGCCGCTGCGACCCTCGTCGGAGTCCTTGTCGCGTGCCTGCTCGATGGCCACCTCGGAGAAGTCCACGGCTTCGACCCGCCATCCGTGCGCGGCGAGCCAGCGGGCGTGCCGGCCGTCGCCGCAGGCCAGGTCGATCGCGGTGCCGACGGACAGTCCCGCGTCCTCGGCGGCGGTCACCTCGGAGACGATCCGGGCGGCCGGGGTCGTGCCCCAGACGTCGGGCTGCGCGAGGTAGCGGGCGTTCCATTCGGCTGCGTCCACGGGGGAGGTCCTTTCAGTTCACATCAGTTTGCGTCGCGTAGCTCTGTCGGAGCCAACGCAGGTGTTCGGTGTCGCCCTGGAGTTCCAGTCTCCTCCACAGCACACTGCCGGGGACGGCTTGGCTGGGATGACAGTCCACGGCGGCGCGCTGGGCGGTCCGGTCGACGCTCAGGACGAGATCGATTTCTGACGCCGGCCGGCCGAGGAAGCCCGCGTAGCCGTCGTCGTCCAACTTCGCGCAGATCTCCTCCGGCAGGGTCCACGCCAGGACGCCGAGCCCGTGGCGGGCGGCGACGCGCACGGCGGCGTCGGTGGCGGCCACGTGGTCCGGGTGCCCGCTGATCCCGGTCGTGTCGAACGTCAGGATCCCGTCGGGCCGGGTCGCGGCGACCGCGC